>NZ_CP036170.1:2915270-3286655 GCF_004295125.1 [Clostridium] scindens ATCC 35704
CATAAACGACCTTGACGGCGACGTGGTAAACCTTTTCCGGTGGATAAAGGACGATCCCGAACGGTTGACACATGAAATATATTTCACGCCATATTCGCGGGAAGTGTACGAAGAAGCATACCAGAAGGAACCGGAAAGCAGCCTTGAAAAAGCGGTACTGTTTTATGTTCGTTTGAATATGGGACACGGTTTCAGAACAACCGGTGAAAAGGTGGGGTGGAAAGTTGACATTCAGGGCAGGGAAAAAGCCTACGCGGCCGCTGACTGGTGCCAGATCCCGGAAAAGATTATGGAAGCCGCGGAGAGGTTGCGCGGCGTACAGATAGAGAACCGGCCCGCCGTGGAAGTGATACGCCGTTACAATTTTGAAAACGTGCTGATCTATTGCGATCCACCCTATGTTCTTTCTACACGCTGCCGGAAGCAGTATAACCACGAAATGAGCGACGAAGATCACGAAGAATTACTGGAAGCGCTGCTGCAGCATAAAGGACCGGTGGTTATTAGCGGGTATTCTTCCCCACTGTATGAAGCGAAGCTGGGGGGGTGGTTCCGGGAAGAAAGAACAAATTACGCGCAGAACGCGCAGCAGCGCCGGGAAATTATCTGGTATAACCGGCAGGCGCCGGGGCAGCAGTTGACACTATTTTGAAAAAAAGGAAATCAGACCATGGAAAAAATGAATTTACCATTGAAACAGTTTTTAACCCTTGTCGGACCGGCGCAGGCGTTGGAAGTTATCGAAGAAGACGCAGCGGAACCGGTATTCACCGGAAAGGCCGCAAAGATCAGGGACCACGAAGAATTGTTGGATCGTGAAGTAAAACTGATCGAAGCGAAAGCGAAAGTCACACCGTATCACATGACCTATTTTCAGATCTGGATCTATTAGAAGGGCGGCGCCATGGTTAAAGTAAGGGATTTTTTACAGACCATAACAGCGCCGGACCGGTTGAAGATTGTAAAAGGCGGGGAAGTAGTGTTCTTAGGGTTCAGGGGAGAAATGACGGAAATTCCGAAAGAATACCTTGACGCCGAAATGATACTTTTCCGCAATGAACCGGAGATCAGGCACAGGAAATGGAAGGAAGCCGGGTTAATGCCACCACTTGAACCGGACCAGACGCCGGACTTTTCGTTTTCGGATCTGGAAATGAAGTTATATTACAAAATTTGTATTTGAAAGGCGGGGAAATGCGGTTAATTAGTGCAGACGAAGCAAAAGAAATTATATGTAAATTTGAAAACAGGGCCATACAACGAACAATGATCCTTGAAATTGAAAAATTAAGCGGTTGCACAGCGACGGAAGAACAGTTATTGGAAATGTTGGGAAACAAAGAAATTAAGTTTGACGGATAGAGGAAAGAAAGGAGATCTAACCATGGCACCATTAAACAAGGCTTTATTCAGCAGCGCGAAGGAAGATTGGGCGACGCCGCAGGACTTCTTCGACGAATTAAACAAGGAATTTCACTTCGATTTAGATCCATGCGCTGACGCGGAAAACGCGAAGTGTAAGGAATTTTTCACGAAGGAGCAAAACGGACTTTTGCAGGATTGGGGGGGGCGTTGCGTCTTCTGCAATCCACCTTACGGGAGAACTTCAACCGGCGAATGGATCAAAAAGTGTTACGAAGAAGCACAGAAACCGGGAACGGTTGTTGTTGCGCTCATTCCGGCGCGTACTGACACAAGGTTTTTTCACGATTACATATACCACAAAGCGGAAATTCGCTTCATAAAAGGCCGCCTTCACTTCGGCGGCTGCAAAGACGCGGCGCCGTTTCCTTCTATGGTGGTAGTGTTCAGAAAGGGAAAAGAGAATGAAGAAGAAAAGAAAACAGGCTGCACCGCTGCAGGCCACACCGAAGAAAAAGCCGCGGAGAAGGACGACGGATCCGAAAACGGCGTTGACGGTATTTGAACCGAACACGGTTTATTTTAATGATTTCCTTGAAACATACATAGGCGCAAAGTGGCAGGCGATAAAAGGCAGCCTTTACGACGCCGGTTATCAGACGATCGAAGTCAGCCGGTACCGCGACGAACTGTTAGAGGATTTCAAAGAAATGTGCAGGGAAAACGGCCTGCATGGCATTGTGTGAGACAGAAAGGAGATCTAACCATGGGAAACGTTGTAAAACGCGAAGTTTATAAACTGATCGACAAAGAATTGGCGGCAGCGAATGAAAAGTTTCCGCTTTTTGGCAGCAGTCACGAAGCCTTCGCGGTAATTCTGGAAGAAGCAGAGGAAACGAAGGAAGAAGCGCAAAACCTTGAAATATTGGTGAATAACTTCTGGATCGGCGTCAGAGAGAACCACAGCCCGGAAGCGGCGCACGAAGAATTGACGGAGATTTACAGAACGGCGCTTGATCTGGCCGTGGAAGCAATACAGACCGCAGCAATGGCAAGAAAAGGAATTTTAAGTAATATCGAACTTCTGGCAATAGACCAGTGTTTGACGGAAGAAGAAAGGGGCGCTTTATAGTGAGAAGAAGGAAAGAGGATCGAAGAAGGGAAAACAACTTAGCGATTTTGCTTTTAATTCCCGTTTCCCTTCTCATGGCGGCATTTATCATTTTTGCCGTTGCGGACGACTGGAAGCAGCAGGACGCAGCGGCGCGGGAGCAGCAGGAAACAAAAGAACCGGAACCACTGACCATTGAAACGCCGGATCCATGCGACACCGGAAGTATTGTTATTTATGCAAACGGCGGCGTATATGCGTTTTACGGTACGTTTGATATTAAAAACGACGGCCGGGACGGGGAAGAAATAATAATGACGCTTGAAGGGTACATGGAAGCAGAGTACCCACACGGAGTACCGGAAGTCAAAGAAACTTACGGGCCATAGAAAGGAGAAAAGGGCATGAGCCAGAGAAAGAGGATCGAAGAAGCATTGGCAAAATTAGGCATTACGAACGAAGCACAGTTAAACGCAGCAATTCAGGGAATGAAACCGTTAAACATTTCCTTAATGGCAGCAGGGCAGCAGGAAAGAAAGGCGGGTTAATATGGATCTGAATAAAAATCAGGTGATCGCCGTCGATTTTGACGGGACATTGTGCAAGCAGGCATGGCCGGAGATAGGAGAAGAAAACGAAGCATTGATCCGGCACCTGAAAGAAAGGAAAGCAGAGGGCGCAAGGCTGATATTATGGACGAACCGCGAAGGCGATTTACTGGAAGAAGCGGTGGAATGGTGCAGGGAACGGGGCTTGGAGTTTGACACCGTGAACGCGAACTTGCCGGAACTGATCGACCTTTATAAAAACGACTGCCGCAAGATCAACGCCGACATTTACATAGACGACAAGGCAGTAAACCCGATCCCGTACCGACAGGCGGCCGGGTTCACATCATTAAACCCATACGCGAACCCGATCGACAAGGCAGAGTTTGAAAGGAGATCTAACCATGACGGCAATTAAGCGTTACATAAGAATTTTCAGAAGGAAAAGGCAGCAGGCCAGAACCAGAAGGAAAGCAAATCAGTATTTGATCGAAGTATTCAGCCTGACGAAGTGCGGGACACTTTCGGAACTGGACTTTTCGGCCGGTTATTATACCGGGATCGTAACGAAGGCGGCGGAGTTGGGAGAAATCACGGAGCAGCAGCGCGACGAAGTGTTAAGGGTTCTTCACCATATCCACAAAGGCGAAAGAGAGATAAAAGAAAAAGAGTAAATAAAAAAACGGATTGAAAAGGCGGGAACCTTAAACAATCCGTTTTGTTGGAAATCTAACCTATAAATATTATAGCAGAAAGGCGGGAAATGTCAATGTTCAAAACCCATGAAAAGAGCCGGTTTGAGGTAATGAACGGAACACAGATTGAGAATGCGAAACGGATTGTGATCCAGATTGCAGAAGAAAAGTTATATACAAATGGGCGCGGAATGGCGTGCTTTCTTTGCGAAACCGTGGATCCGAAGGAATATGACCGTACAACGGCAGAGGGACGCGCAGCCGCCGCAGAAAAGGAACTGGTCGACGAAATAGAAGCCAACAAAATAGAAATGGAAGAAGCACAGGCGAAGATCGACGCACTGGAAGAACTTCTGGCAGAAGCGAAGGACGCCCGCGAAGGCATGAGAAACGCAGCGGCAGCAGTACGGGAAGAAAACCAGACATTATATAAAGCACTTGTGGAGTGCCGACGCATATTCGGAGAATTGCCGCCGGAAATTGAAACACTGATAGCGAAGGGAGAAAACTAAATGTATACATTAAGCCAGTTTAGAAATTTAACGAAGGGACTTCCGGGAGATTTTGAAATCAGGATCGAAGCGTGTTTCACGCCGGAAGGGAATAAAACGGCGCCGTGTTTTGAAATCGTGACTTCCAAAAAAGCAAGGGAAGTTGTCTTAATGCCGGAAGTGGTACATATAAACGACGGCGAAGACGGCCTGACGGTAAGGCATGAAAAGAAAGGCAAGAAAACGGAGCCGGAAAACACCGTTTAATATGAAATGTGGATAGCCCGGACGCGCGGAAACGCGGCCGGGTAATTCTGCAAGAAGAAAAGCAATCGAACACAGTTTCTTCTTATATAAAAGGAAATCTTCTTTTCCGTCCTTGTAATGGGTATTAACAAACCGACGATCTATAAATTTATATATTCAAGATCAGGATCCAGAAGGGAGAAGGGAAAGGGAAAAGGCGGGGATAACATGAAGGTAAGGACCTATGATAATTACGATTATGTAGAAGCGTATAAAATAGATCTTCAATCAGACATAGAGAGAAAAGCAAGAAGGAAGTTTGAACAGGAAAACCCACTACAAACGCCAGACTATGAAACACAGTGGAAGGAGCAGCAAGAAAAATTAGAGGAATGGGAACTGGAAAGGCTGCTGAAAGAAGGGAAGGTGGAAAGTCTTTACCGGACAACGACTATAAAGGCAAAGAACATTGAAAGCGGACGCGAATTACTGGAAGCGCAAATTTACCCGTCATTCTTTCACAAAGCAGACGTTCCGCGCACAGGGAAAAAGAGAGAAAGCAAACCTTCACAGAAGAACTTAAACGACAAAAAATCCAGAAGGTACCTTGTAAGGCTTGCAAATATCAATTTCAGCAAGAACGATCTATGGTGTACCTTCACATGGGACGAAGATCACCTACCGGCAGACGAAGCCACAGCAGATAGGGACGTGACAAATTTTATAAGGCGAATAAATTACAGACAGAAAAAGAAGGGCCGGGAGAATATCAAGTATATTTATATACCGGTTGTCGAAGGCGCCGAACGTCCACACGTCCACATAATCATGACCGGAAAGGGGATTGATCGAGACGAATTAGAGGAACTATGGGGAAAAGGGGAGAGATCGAACACACGAAGGATCAAACCTGACGAAGATTTTTTGATTTCTGGCCTTGCCACTTATATTTCAAACAATAAGCGCGGGAAAAGGCGTTGGCGTGCTTCAAAGAACCTTAAGAAACCGCCGGAGCCTACGCGCAGTTATTCAAAGTTCAAGAAACCGAAAGTCGAAAAAATGGCGCATGATTATGAAACTTTGAAAGCAGAAATGGAAAAAGCGTACCCGAACTATAAATTTTTAGACGCGGAAGTGAAATACAACGGCGTCACGGCGGCTTTTTACATATACGCCCGCATGGTGCGGAATTGAAGGGGGTGAGAATGTGAAAAAAATCATTGAAGGGAAAATTTACGACACGGAAAAAGCAGAAGTTATTTTTTCGTTTCGGCGAAAGTATCAGGATCCGATCGCTTGGAAGCCGGGGTATGCGTTCAACACATGGGAAGACGCGCGATATTTGAAGACGCAAAAGGGAACATTTTTATTTTATTGCAAGAGCCGGAAAGATCTAAAAGTGGTTAAGGAAGAAGAAGTAAAGAACGTGATCGAAAGGTTGGATCCTGATCGCTTTATGGAACTTTACGGAGAGTTAGAAGAAGGGTAGGTGTGAAATGTGAACCTTGCAAACATGAAGCGTTCCGAAACCACGGAACAAATAAGCCTTTTTAATTGGGCCAGAGCGAACGAAGCGTTTATACCGGAATTACGGTTGCTTCACCATGTACCAAACGAAGGAAAGCGGACAAATGGCGCAGTATTGAAGGCGGCAGGCTTGAAAACGGGCGTCCCGGATCTGTCCTTGCCGGTGCCGCGTGGTGGCTTTCACGGGTTGTATATCGAAATGAAGTTCGGATCCGGGAAGACAACAAAGGCGCAGGAAGAATTTATGGCCTTGCTTCGGCAGCAGGGATATAAAACGGCCGTAGCCTATGGAGCGGAGCAGGCCCGCGAAATTATACGGCATTATCTGGCCCGCGCTGCAGGCTTCGATCTGGTGAATTGCGAAGAAGCCGTGAAAATGTTTGATTATTGCGAAGGCGTCGCCGTGGATTGGGCGCCTTGTGAAAAGTGCGAATTTTACAAAGCAAACAGAGAGAAAGGAGAATGACGAATGTTTTTCAAACAGGCAGTTTTAAAACGTATGCTGAAAGCAGCATACAAGGGCGCGGGCCTGACGGTGGGACACGACGCCGGAAACGAAGAAGGGGGGCCGGAAGGATATTATATTTCTTCCGGGTGGTGGATCATCTGGTTTCTGGCTGACACAATGCCGAAGGAAGCAAAAGCCGCAGTCATTGAGTTGTGCGGCGATCTTCCGGGACCGGGCGAAGTATTCAAAGCAACAAAGGACATGGGGAACCAGTACGAAATTGAACAAAAGGAAGTTTACAACTTGCCCGCTGCATTTAAAAAATGCGATTGCCGTTTTAACGTCACAAAGTTATTAGGGCAGCAGGGCGACAAGGTGATCCGGTTCATTCAGGAAGACGGATCGACGCGGCACGTCACGGCCATATCGGAAATATTTATGAACCTGATAGATCCGGCCGCCGTTGATTACGACAACGGAGAATATGAGCCGTTCGGACCGGTTGCACTTTGCCCGACTTCGCCTTTCATGTATTGGGGCAACAATCAATGTTATCTTATGGCCGGAGTGAGGACAGCAGAAGAAGGAGAAGAAGCGGACTTCTGGAAGTTCTTAGAGGGTACAGAGATTTTATAAAACATTCAAAGAAAGGGGGCCGCCGTCGTGGCGCACACCATAGACGAAGATACAAAGAAAATTGTAAAAGCGATCGTTCACGGGGACCAGAAGCGACAGGGCCGGAAAAGGAAGGGGAAACACACGAACTTTGACCGGCAGGCAGAAGAAGCGATAAAGGCAGCGAAACGAGATCTTCCGCTTGAAGGCATGGGCCAGACGGCGCGCCGCCATATCATAGACAAGATATACAAAAGCCTGTTATACAATACGCCGTGGGAAATGTTGGGCGATACATATTGTTGTAGGCGGCTATTCTATGAATACCGCATGGAGTTTTGTTATCTGATAGCGGTACACATGGGGATCATAGAAGAAGACGGCAGCAGGCAGCAGGCAGCGGGAAAGTAGGTCAGAAACAACCGCCGCCGTCGGATAGAATGAAAGAGAGTTGAGAGCATGGCGAAAGAGTGGACGGACGGTTTCTATTTGTCGAAGCCGTGGAGAAAGACGCGCGACGCATATTACAAACTGCAGCGCGGCCGGTGCGAACGGTGTATGGCTGAATACATGGCAGGCGCCCGAAACATGGAAGATATAAACCCCGGAATAATTGTTCACCACAAAATAGAACTGACGCCGGACAACATAAACGATCCGCACATTGCCTTGTCATTCGACAACTTAGAGTTGCTATGCGAGGATCACCACAACAAGCAGCACAAGGCAAAGCCGAAGCGATATTCCTTCGACGCTGCCGGAAACATTATTGAAAACAAAAACTATAAATAATTTTTTTGAAAAAAATATTTCCATTTCCCACAAACCCCACCCCCCGGTCTGAAATTTTGGACCTTCCAACGAGAACCGAGGGAGTGAGGTAAAAAAAACTCTGCAAGTCGCGCGCACATGGAAGGGGGGTTAAATTATGGCAGAAGATACAGAGAAAACGAAAAAGAAAGCAACAAATAGGCCGAAAAAGTTGACGGCTGCAGCAATTAAAAAAGAGATAGAAAAACTTCAAAAATTATTCGAGGGGATCGAAGACGAAGACAAAAAAACCCTTGTAAATTCAGTCATTGAAGAAGCTGCTTTCCTGAAAGTGGCTTGCCTGCAGGCTAAAGAAGAAATGAAAAAAGAGGGCCTGACGACTGAAACCAAAAACGCTTCGCAGCATTTCATAAAAGCCCACCCTTCAACGGCGATTTATGAAAAATACGCGCGACAATATACGACGATCATTAACCAGTTAATCGAATATTTACCACCGAAAGAAAAGAAAAAGGTTTCAAAATTAGCGGCCCTTCGTGATGAATAATCTTATCACAAATTATATTTTTGAATACTACGACGCCATAACGTCGGGACGTATTCGGGCCGGTAAATGGATCAAACTGGTTTATAAAATTCTTGTCGAGGGTATAAAGTCCGGGGAATGGATCTTTGACTATAAAAAGGCGAATAAGGCGATCAAGTTCATAGAAAATTACTGTCACCATTCGGAAGGCAGAAACGACCTTCTAAAATTGGAGTTATGGCAGAAAGCGATCGTTTCCGCGATCTTCGGTATTCTGGATAAAAACACGGGGTACCGGCAGTTCCGGGAAGTTTTTTTGATTGTGGCCCGGAAGAATGGGAAAACGCTTTTTGCTGCCGCGATCATGGCGTATATGGCATATATTGACGGAGAGTACGGCGCAAAACTGTACTGTCTGGCCCCGAAGTTGGAGCAGGCCGATCTTGCGTATGACGCATTTTATCAGATTGTGCAGCAGGACGAAGAATTGGCAGAAATAAGCAAGAAACGCCGGTCAGATATTTATATAAAAGAGTACAACACCACGATCAAAAAGATTGCTTTCAATTCCAAAAAATCGGACGGTTTCAACCCGCACTTTGTCTTAAATGACGAAATGGAAGCGTGGCCGGGAGATCAGGGCTTGAAGCAATACGACGTTATGGCGTCGGCGCTTGGTGCAAGAAGACAACCGCTCATTCTGTCCACTTCTACCGCCGGTTATGAAAACGACGGAATTTTTGACGAACTTATGAAGCGATCCACGGCATTTTTGAAGGGAAGGGGAAAGGAAGAAACCGAAAGACGGCTTTTACCGTTCCTTTACATCATTGACGACGTGGAAAAGTGGGACACACGCGAAGAACTGGAAAAGTCAAACCCGAACTTGGGCGTTTCGGTATCGTGGGAATATTACGAAGACAAGATCGCAGTTGCAAGAAAATCACTTGCGGCAAAAGCGGAGTTTTTGACAAAGTTCTGCAATATAAAACAAAATTCGTCGATCGCGTGGCTTGACTATATCGACGTTGAGAAGGCAGCAGGCCAGAAGTACACGCTTGAAGACTTCCGCGGGTGCTATTGCGTGGCCGGTATCGACCTTTCGCGAACAACGGACCTTACGGCGGCGACGCTGATAATTGAGAAGGAAGGAAAGAACTATGTTATTACACAATTCTTTATGCCACGGGAGCGCTTCAAAGTGGCGATTAACGAAGAAAACGTACCGTACAATATTTTTGAACAACAAGGCTTCCTGAAACTATCGGGAGAACATCAGGTGGACTACAAAGACGTGTTTAACTGGTTCATTGACCTTGTGAAGAAATATAAGATCAAACCGCTAAAGGTTGGCTATGACCGATATTGCGCCGGTTATCTGGTTCAGGAAATGAAAGAAGCGGGCTTCCACATGGACGACGTATATCAGGGAACAAACCTTACACCGGTATTACATACCTTTGAAGGCGATCTGAAAGACGGCCGCTATTGTTTGGGTGAAAATAATTTGCTACGGTCCCACCTGTTAAATGTGGCGGTGGATATAAACATAAACGACAGCCGCATGAAGCCGGTAAAACTGGAAAAGCGGGCGCACATAGACGGCGCCGTTTCAATCTTCGACGCGCTGGCCGTGAAGATGAAATATCACAAAGAGATCGGCAGACAGTTATTAAACAAAGCCGCGTAAAAAGAGGGTTTCGGCCCTCTTTTTTGCTGCCCGAAAACAGGTCAGAAATTGCCGACCTTTTTTTGTACGATTGAAGCGTGGAAATTTAACCGGCCTTTTATACGCAGAACAGGGGGTGAAGACGACGGGAATTATAAAAGACTTTTTGAATTTCAGGCGCTATAAATATAGACCGCTTTTTGCGATCCGCGGGGAATATTCCGCAGGCGGCGATCTGGACGAAAGCGACATAATCGGATCCATTGAAAATTGCATTGCAACAAACGTCGCGAAACTTACGCCGCAAGTGGTGAGAAAAGACGCGCGCGGAATGGTTATCAAAGAAGACTATCTGGCCCGCCTTCTTTCCTTGCGTTGGGCGCCGGAGTTATCGACATTCGACGCACTGTATAAAATGGCCGCGACGCTGATCCGAAAATCAAACGCTTTCGCCGCAATCCTTTACAACGAAGATTTCACGAAAGTAAAACAGATCGTACCGCTGACAGTAACGACATTTCGGATCTACGAAGACGACGACGGAAATATTTTATTCCGCTTCGTGTGGGACTATGACGGGAAAACCTACGTTCTGCCATATCAGAGCGTGATCCATATCCGCGCAAGGTTCAATAAAAAAAGATTTATCGGAACGCCGCCGGATCAGTCGATCAAAACAACGCTTGAATTACTGGACGCGACGGGGCAGGCATTACGGAACACTGTAAAAAATTCCGCAAACCTGAAAGGGTACCTGAAATATAACAACTTCATTGACGAAGACGAACTGAAAACGAAGGTAAAAGAGTTTCAGGCGGCATACATGAGCGCCGACAACGACGGCGGCATGGCAGGAATTGACAATTCAATGGAGTTTCACGAAATCACGCAGAGAACGCCGAACATTCCAACACTTCAAAGCCAGTTTTTACGGGATAACTTATACCGCTATTACGGCGTGAGTGACGCGATCTTAATGTCGAAGTTCACGGAAAGCGAATGGAACGCCTTTTATGAAAGCGTGATCGAACCGATCGCACTTCAATTATCACTTGAATTTACATTCAAATTATTAACGGAGCGCGAAAGAGGGTTCGGAAACAAAATCATTTTCACTTCAAACCGGCTGCAATATGCGACGCTGCAGACGAGAGCCACAATCGGTTCCGTACTGTACGATCGCGGAATTATTACGATCAATGAGTACCGCGAATTACTGTATTATGAGCCGATCGAAGACGGCGACGTGCGAATGGTAAGCCTGAACTATGTAAAAGCAGACGATCAGAGCCTTTACCAGACGGGGCAGCAGGGCGAAGGAACCGGATCCGGCCCACCCGGAGAAGGCGAAGGGCAGCAGGCCGCGACGGCAATTCAGATCTTGAAAATGTTCGTCCCGGTAACTTTGAAAGGTGGTGAGAAGAAAGAATGGCAATAATCAAAGGTTTCACATTTAAGAACCTGACGGAAACAAGCGCGGAACTGTATTTTTACGGTGACATTGTTTCCGACTGGTGGGGAGCATGGCAGGACGAAGACCAGTACCCGGACGCAATCAAGAATTTTCTTTCGGAGCAGGAAGGAAAAGACCTGAATGTTTATGTAAATTCCGGCGGCGGTTCAGTTTTCGCCGGGATCGCAATTTACAATATGCTGAAACGACACGCGGCGAAAAACAATGTCAAAGTGTTCGTGGACGGCTTGGCCGGTTCGATCGCTTCGGTGCTTGCCTTCGCAGGAAGCGAAGCGCCGGAAATTCCGTCAAACGCCTTTTTAATGATCCATAACCCGTGGAGTTATTGCGAAGGAAATTCGGCAGATATGCGGAAAATGGCCGACGATCTGGACCAGATCAAGACCGGCATTTTGAACGTATACGCTGAACACCTGAAAGAAGGCGTCACAATAGACCAGATCAGCGCGTTAATGGACGCGGAAACATGGTTAAACGGGCAGCAGGCAGCGGAATATTTCGACATTAAAACGACGGAGCCGAAGGAATACGCTGCAGCGGTTGGGGACTACATCACGAAGGCAAAATGTAAGAACGTGCCGGAGAAGTTGAAGGCCAAAAAGCCGGATCCTGGTCCTGAAAACAGGCAGCAGGAAACGGACAAGGCAGCAGAAGAAAAGAGAAACGAGATCCGAAATCTCACAATCAAAGCATTTATGGAAGGAGAATAAAAACATGAAGTATGAAGAACTGGTAAAAATGGGCGTCAAAGACTTAAAAGCCAGACTGAAAGACCTGAACACGCAGGCACAGACGGCGAAAGGCGACGCACTGGACGCGCTTCTGGAAGAAGCGAACACGATCACCGGCATTTTAAACGACGTAAAGAGCCGCGAAAAGTTGGCCGGTATTGCTTCCGCAGCGGCCGGGGAGCCGGAGCCGGGAAGCGGAGAAAGCGCAGAGGAACCGAAGGACAAAGCGAGAGAGGAACGCGGCCAGAATTTAAAGAACGGAAAAACGGTCAAGTTTTCCGCGAAAGTGGCGCTTGTGGGCGCAAAGAACGCCATTTCCGTTACGCAGACCGTGACACCGCAGCACACAGCCGACGATCTGAAAGAAACCTTTAACGACGTTTCTTCACTGGTAGATCGTGTAAAAAGAGTTCCTTTGAACGGCGGCGAAACATACCAGAGGGGCTATGTTAAGTCTTACGGCGACGGGGCAGGACCGACCGCAGAAGGCGCAGACTACAACCCGACCGAACCGGTTTTCGGTTATGTGACTATCGAAAAGGAGAAGATCACAGCCTACACCGAAGAACCCGAAGAAATGGTAAAACTTCCGAACGCAGACTATGACGGCGTTGTGGAAGGTTCCGTTTCTAAAGCAATCAGGCGTTACATGGGCCGCCAGATCCTGATCGGCGACGGAACAACCGGAAAATTTAAAGGCATTTTCCACAATCCGACAAAGACGGAAGAACAGGTAATTGATCCGGAGACAGACATTGAACTGGAAGCCATTGACGACGGCACACTGGACGAAATTATTTATTCTTACGGCGGGGAAGAAGAAGTGGAAGCCGTTGCGGTGCTGATCCTGAACAAAAAGGACCTGAAAGCCTTCGCGAAACTTCGCGACAAGCAGGGCCGCAAGGTTTACACCATTGTAAACCATGGCAACACCGGAACGATCGACGGTGTACCGTTCATCATCAACAGCGCTTGCAAAGCGGTTGTGGACGCAGCAACGGCGGCCGGTGACTATGTAATGGCATACGGACCGTTGGAAAATTACGAAATGGCGATCTTTTCCGACATTGACGCCAGAAAGTCCACTGACTACAAATTCAAGCAGGGACAGATCGCATACCGCGCGGACATTTTCGCAGGCGGCGCCGTGGCGGCTTACAACGGCTTCGTGAGAGCGAAGAAAAAGGCTTCCGCGTAAGCAGTAAAGGAAAGGGCGGTTTTCAATGACGATTGACGAATTGAAGGCAGCGGCGAAGTTAAGGGCGCGGAAAATGTCTTCGGACGCACTGGACGAAGACGTTTACCGCCACTTGGACTTTGCGATCGCTGACCTAAAAAGAATAGGCGTGGCAGAAGAATTTCTGAAAAACCCGGAAGATCCGTTGATTATCGAAGCCGCCTTAACCTACGTCAAGGCAAATTATAGCATGGACAGCAACCACGAACGGTTAATGAACAACTATAACATGATCCTGACGAAGATCAAAGGCGGTGATTACAAATCGAAGCAATAATAACCCTGATTGATCCGGGGGAAACACGCGAAGAAGATACAAAAACGCCGGTTTATGCTTCTGTTTTCCCGATCGGCCGCGACGAATACGCAGCAGCGGGAGAAAAAGGCATGAAGGCCAGGTATATGTTTGAAGTTTACGCCAGTGAATACGCAGATCAAAGCGTCGTGCTTCATGGAAAAGAACGGCTGACGGTTTATAGAACATACGGACCGAAGGACAACGACAAGATCGAAGTTTACGCCGGTCAGAGGGTGGGGAATAGGTAATGGCAATTAGTGTTGATAGACTTGCGGCAGAATTGGCGCAGGGGCTTAGTGAATATTCGCAGGAAGTAGCCGACGGAATAAAAAAGGCTGCTGACGAAGTGGCAGACGAAGCCGTCAGAGAATTAAAAAGCACAAGCCCGGTTTTAACTGGTTCCTATGCGAAGGGGTGGACGAAATCGAAAGCCTACGAAAGCAAGAGCGCAAAGAGAAACACGGTCCACAACAAAACCGATTATCAATTAACGCACCTTCTGGAAAAAGGCCACGCAAGCCGGAACGGCGGCAGGGTTGCGGCGAAAGTGCATATTCGGCCGGTAGAAGAAAAAGCCGTGGCAAGTTTTGAAGAAAAAGTGAAAGGAGCGATCGAAAAGTGACAACCTTTGAAGATGTATTAAAGCGCGCCGAAGGCTTGGGCCTTCCGTTCGCTCACAATCAATTCATACCGACCAACAAAAACCCGGTACCGGATCCACCGTTTCTTGTGTGGCTATCTTCGGAGCAGCAGAGGGGCGACGACGCCAAAAACCGGATCCGGCAGATAGAAGGTTCATTGGAACTTTACACGGAGAAAAGGGAAGATCCGGCCCTTGAAAAGCGGATCGAAGAAGAAGTGTTGTTTGACGTGGAATTTCGGAAGTATCAGGCACAGATCCCCGGAGAAGACACGCTACAAACGGCCTATGATTTCACAATCACTCAAAAGAAATGAAAGGAGAATAGAGCATGGAAAGAATTATTCTTGGAAGCGCAGACGTATATATTCAGGCTTTCGACGGTAAGACGGTTCCGGCGACAGCGGATATTTGCGTAAAAGAAAACTTAATGGCTTACATTTCCGGCGGCGCGTCCGCGGAGTATAAGCCGTCTTTTTATACGGCGAAGGACGACACCGGAAATAAGAGAAAAACGATCATCACCGAAGAAGAAGTAACCCTGAAAACGGGAATTATGACTTTCGACGGAAACAAGTTCAAATATCTTTGTGACACGGCCCGCGTAACGGAAGACAAGACGAAAAAGCGCAGGATCGTAAAGATCGGCGGTATCAACAACAGGCAGGGCAGCCGTTACGTTATTTGTCTTCACCACAAAGATCCGGTGGACGGCGATATTTGGGTTTTGATCGTCGGAAACAATCAGGCGGGCTTCGCTATTTCCTTCGAGAAGGACAAAGAAACCGTTATTGACGAAGAAATAACGGCCCTTCCTATGGACGACGAAGGAACGCTTTTACTGTACGAAGAAGAAATGACAGACGAAGAAGCGGCAGCAGGCGGCACAGAGGGAACACCGTAATAACACAACAACCAGAAACGGCAGGGCGGCGCCTTGCCGTTAGTTGGTAGAAAGGAAATTACACAATGGCAAATATGAGTTTTGATTTTAACAAGGTAAACCGTTCGTTTATGACAACTACTTTAAAAGACGGCCGAAAACTGATCGTGAAAATGCCTATGAAAAAGACGTTTGAAAAAATGTCAGCGCTGCAGGAAGTGGACATAGACGGAATGACGATTGACGACGCCATGGACACTTTGGGCGGCCTTTGTGCTGAAATTCTTTCCCACAATATGACGGGCGAAAGAGTGACAACGCAGGAAATAACGGACAATTACGACACCGAAGAAATGGAAGCCCTGATCGACGCCTATATGGAATTTGCGGGCGGCGTAAAGAATAACCCAAATTAAAGATCCCCTTCTACCCCGGAAAGGACGAAGAAGGGGTTTACTACAAAACCAAAACACGGGGCGAAAAACTGGTGATTGACTACACCGGTTTAAATATATGGGAAGTGCAAGAACTGGATCTTGATCTATACCTTTTCTTCATGCGCGAAGCGTTTATACACGAAATGAACCAGACGGAGCAGGGCAGGGAATACCTTGCGAATTGTTGGAGAATTTCGCAAACAGAACCGGACCGAAAGGCCATTCGCGAGAAGTTCAAACGAAGGGGCGGTGAATAGCAAGTGGCAGGAAGCACGATAAAGGGAATTACAATCGAAATCGGCGGCGACACAACGAAACTTGACAAAGCGTTGTCGGGAGTAAATAAGCAGTCGCGCGATATTCAGAAAGAATTAAAAGAAGTCGAAAAGGCCCTGAAACTAGATCCGAAAAATACGGAGTTATTGGCGCAAAAACAAACCCTTCTGAAAGAAGCAGTTTCGGCCACTTCTGAAAAACTGGACGTTTTGAAGAAGGCAGAAGAACAGGTGCAGCAGCAGTTTGAGCGCGGCGAAGTATCGGAAGAACAGTACAGAGCATTACAAAGAGAAGTTATAAAGACCGAAGCAGAGTTGAAAAACCTGAAAGAAGCGGCAGAAAGCGGAAATTCCGCGCTTGAAAAAGTGGGAGAAGCAGCCGGGAAAATCGGGGAGAAATCAACCGCGCTTGGGAAGAAACTTCTTCCGGTAACGGCAGCAATTACCGGGATCGGAACGGCAAGTATCGCGGCATTTAACGAACTTGACGCCGGGTACGATACGATCATAACAAAAACGGGCGCTTCCGGGGAAGCATTGGAAGGGATGCAGGATAGCATGGACAACGTGTTTTCTTCGCTGCCGATAGAAGCAGAAGCGGCCGGAATTGCCATTGGTGAAGTAAATACACGTTTCGGAGCAACGGGAAAGACACTGGAAGATCTTTCGACAAAGTTTATTCAGTTCGCGGAAATCAACGGAACCGACTTAAACGGAGCGATAGACAGTGTGGACGCCATTATGACGAAATTCGGCGTTGACGCTTCACAGACCGGAAATGTTCTTGGCCTTCTCACAAAGGCAGGGCAGGACACCGGCATTTCCATGGACACGCTGCAAAATTCTTTACAGACAAACGGCGCCACATTAAAGGAAATGGGGCTTGACCTCACTTCTTCCGTGAATTTACTTGCACAATTTGAAGCAAACGGCGTTGACGCTTCGGCGGCACTTGCGGGGCTGAAAAAGGCGCAGCAGAACGCGACGGCAGAGGGGAAAACCCTTGAAGAAGCGTTGGGAACGACCATTGAAAGTATAAAGAACGCAGGAAGTGAAACGGAAGCCCTGCAGATTGCAACGGAGTTATTCGGCAAGAAGGGCGCCGCAGAAATGACGCAGGCGATCAGAGAAGGCCGCTTGTCGGTTGACGATCTGGCCGGTTCACTGGAAGATTACGGAACCGTAGTTGAAGACACATTCAACGCGACATTGGATCCACCGGATAAAGCAAAAGTCGCATTGAACAATTTGAAAGTAGCAGGCGCAGATCTTGGCAATGTTTTAATGTCAAGCGTGGCGCCGATATTAGACCGGGTTGTGGAAAAGGTAAAAACCTTCACAACATGGTTTAAAAATTTAAACCAGTCACAGAAAGAAACGATCGTAAAAGTGGCAGCCCTTGTGGCGGCGCTTGGACCGGCGTTAATCGCTTTCGGGAAACTTAGTACCGGAGTATCAAAAGCAATTTCGACATTCAGTAAAATTTCGGGCGTGTTTAAGACCGCAGGAACGGCCGGGAAGGGCTTATGGGCCATTTTATCGGCGAACCCGATCGGGGCGATTGTGGCGGCCGTGGCGGCCCTTGTGGCCGGTTTTGTGCTTATGTATAACAAGTGCGATTGGTTCCGGGAAATGGTAAACGACGCCTTCGCGGAGATTAAAAAAGCAGTAAGCGAAACCATAGAGAAAATAAAGCCTATTTTGCAGCAGTTGGGCGAAAGTTTCAAAAATTTAATGGAGAAATTGCGGCCCGTCTTCGAGTTTTTCACAACTTACGTTATGGCAGTCATAAAAGGCGCCCTTGCCGCGCTGAAACCGATTATTTCGGCAGTACAGAACGCGATCGAGTTTATAAGCAACATCATAAGCGCATTTATGGCGCTATTTCAGGGTGATTTCGACAGTTTCGGCCAGTACATAATGGCAGCGCTGCAGAACGCGATCGACTTTGTGAAAAATATCATTTCGGCCGTGGTGAACTTCGTCGTCTCATTCTTCGAGACGTTCGGCGTTGATGTAAAGCAGATCTTCACGGATATTTGGAACGGGATCGTTTCAATTTTTACCGGCGTCGGCCAGTGGTTCGCGGACCGTTTTACGGAAGCGTACACGAATATTACAAATATTTTTAAAGGGATCGGACAATGGTTTTCGGACAGGTGGACCGACATAAAAACGGCCCTTTCCACCGTCGCCACATGGTTTTTAACCATGTTCCAGAACGCCTATACCAACGTGAAGAACGTCTTTTCGGCGATCGGCCAGTGGTTCGGCGCCCGGTGGACGGATATAAAAAACGCCTTGTCAACCGTTGCGACGTGGTTCCAGACCATGTTCCAGAACGCCTATACCAACGTGAAGAACGTCTTTTCGGCGATCGGCCAGTGGTTCGGCGCCCGGTGGACGGATATAAAAAACGCCTTGTCAACCGTTGCGACGTGGTTCCAGACCATGTTCCAGAACGCCTATACCAACGTGAAGAATGTATTTTCGGGGATCGGTCAGTGGTTCAACGCAAGATACACCGACATAAAGAACGTATTTTCCACCGTGGGTTCATGGTTCCAGACAAAATTCAATGAAGCATACACGAATATTAAAAACGTGTTTAGCAATATCGGATCTTTCTTTTCTGGAATTTGGAGTACCATAAAGGGAATTTTTGCGAACGTCGGAACGAATATCGGAAACGCGATCGGCGGCGCCTTCAAAAGTGCAATGAATAGCGCACTTGCAACCGTCGAAAATGTGGTAAATAAGGCGATCGGCTTCATAAACGGAGCGATCGACGTAATAAACAAACTTCCGGGCGTAAGCGTCGGACACGTCGGATCCGTATCATTGCCGCGTCTGGCAAAGGGCGGCATTTTGAAAAACGGTCAAGCGATCATGGCAGAAGCAGGCCCCGAACTGATCCAAATGGTGAACGGCGAAGCGGTGGTGACGCCATTAACCAGAAGCGCAAGAAATACGGCGCTTGACGCGGCAGCAGGGCAGCAGGGAAGAAGTTTCGTTCAGAATGTGAACATCACAAGCCCGAAAGCCTTAACGCCTTATGAAACGGCCAGACAGACAAGGAACGCAACCCGAAATATGGTTTTGCAGTTACAAGGGGGCGCGTAAGGTATGAAAAGAATAATCTGCAAAAATGAAGACGGGGTGCAAGTAGAATTTAACTATAATTTTGAACCGTTCTTCCTTGTATCGGTAGACGGAATTTACACGGTATCAAATAACGTTGTAACGTCGGAAAATACAATGGTGGACGGTTCCACCTATCAGGGCAGCACCACAAAGCAAAGAAACATTGTAATTACCGCGCAAATGGAAAGCGATTACCAAAAGAACAGGGACTTGCTTTACAAGTGCTTCAAACCGAAGTCAACCGGCCTTTTTACCTACATGGAAGGGGACGAAACGCGCGTCATTGATTACAAGGTGGAAGAAATCGACATAGACGAAAAAGGAGTGGTAAGGAATTTTACAATTTCCCTTCTTTGCCCGGATCCGTTCTTTAGAGATCTGGAAGATCTGTCCGTGTCAATGGCAAGTTGGACGGGGCTTTTTGAATGGGAGCATGAATTTTTAGACGAAAAAGAACCATTCGCAGAGAGAACCGCGGAAGTGCTGAAAGAGATCGAAAACGACAGCGCAGCCGACAATATCGGTATAACCGTAACACTGGAAGCGGAAGGACCGGTAATAAATCCAGCCGTATATCACGCGGAAAGTGGGGAATTTATCAAAATCGGAAACGAAGTCAGATCCTTTTCAATCAATGCCGGGGACGTGGTTATTATTACCACGGAAACCAACAACAAAGCCGTTTACCTTGTACGGGACGGAGTAAGACAGGAGATCAACGAATATTTGGACGAAGACAGCGACTTTATACAGTTGCAGCACGGGACGAATACGATCCGTTACACTGCAGACGCCGGGGAAGATTACATGAACGTAACAATTTCGTACCGGTTCCGCTATTTGGGGGTGTGATATGGAAGCCAGAATTTACGACAGAGAATTGAACTTCAAAGGGGTAATAGAAAATCACACTTCCTTAATCTGGTGCCGGAAGTATTACGTACCGGGAAACTTTGAGATCCACGCGCCGATCACAGACCGGAACTTGCAGTTGTTGGCAAAAGGGAACATCATTTCAAAACGCGGCAGCGAAGAAGCCGGAGTGATTGAGGACATAGAGAACGAAGAAAGTGACATTAAAAACGAGATCACGGCAAAAGGGCGCTTTCTTTCGTCCTATATGGATCGAAGGCTGATAAAGTCAACCGTGAATTTTTCCGGCAAGATTGAAGTTGCCATGCGGCAGTTATTGGAAGGGGCGACACCGATCCCACTTGTGGAGTTGGGAACGCTGAATGGTTTTTCCGAAACAGTGGAATTTCAAGCCACAATGAAAAATCTTATGCTATACGAAACCAAACTTGCAAAGGCGGGCGCGATCGGGTACCGGTTCCGGCCGGACTTCCGGTTGAAAAAGATTTTGTTTGAAACCTACAAGGGGACAGACAGAACAACGGCGCAGGGGGTAAATTCGCGCGTTATCTTTTCGGAGAGTTACAACAATCTGAACAATGTTATTTACAAATATAACGATCAGCAGTACCGCACAAAAGCGATCGTCGGCGGCAAAGGCGAAGGAGCGGCCCGCGTTTATGTGGAAGTCGGCGGCGGTACCGGCTTAGATCTTCGCGAAATATTCGTGGACGCAAAGGACATTCAAAGCGAAGGCATGACGGCGGCAGCGTACCGGGCAGCACTGACACAAAGGGGGAATGAAGCCCTTGCAACAAATATCATTGCCGAAAGTGTCGAGTGCGAAACAGAAGCAGATATAAATTTCAAATACAAGGTTCATTACGACTTGGGGGACATAGTGACCGTAAAGAAGAAAAAATGGGGAATTACGCTAAACCAGAGGATCACAGAACTTCAAGAAGTTTATGAATACGGCGGTATGTATGTAGTACCAACAATGGGCGACGCATTACCGGAAAAAATAGATTGGAGTGACAAATAAATGGGACAGTACGCAAACTTTTACAATTCCAGAAGCGGGGACCGCGTTTACAACGCTGACAGCATGAGCGAATGGCTTTTGCCGTTCTTCACGACCGGCGTTTTCAATAATTGTTTCGCGATCACGGCAAACGACGATATGAGCGTAACAGTCGGCGGGGGCTATGTGAACATCAAAGGAAAGACGAAACATTTTGAACAGGCGCAGATCTTCACCCTTGAAAAAGCGTCGGGAACGTTGGCCCGGATCGACAATGTGATTTTGAGAAGGGACGACACGGAAAGAGATTTCTATATCTTCATTGAAACCGGCGGTTTCTCAAAAAATCCGGTAGCACCGGAGATTGTAAGGACCGAAGCGATCCACGACCTGAAATTAGGTGAAATTTATGTGGACGTGGGAGCAATCAAGATCACGCAGGAAAATATAACCGATACGCGAATGAACGCTGACGTTTGCGGGTGGGTTATGGCAACCGTGAAAGAAATTGACTTTTCGCAAATCACGGCGCAGTTTCAGGCGTATTTCACACGCTATCAGGCGAATATTACGCAGGAATTTAACGCCTACATGGAACAAATCGTCAACTTAGAGGACAAAGGCGCCGCCGCTTTCCGCGATATGCAAAGCCAGTTTGACGCCTACGCGCAGCAGCAGCAGGACGCCTTTTCGGAATGGTTCGACGGGATAAAGGATCAGTTATCAGCGGACGCGGCCGGGGCGCTGCAAAATGCAGTAAATGATCTGACGGCGCACATTAAAAACCTTGCGACAAAGATCACCTTTGAAAATCTTTCAAAGGAAACCGGGGAAATCAAGATTGACATTGTAAACGGTAATACCGGAACAACGACAACGGCCACATTCGCAGAAGGCGGCAAAACCTACCTGACGGAGCCGGGAGAATACACGGTGGAGCCACAGGCAGACAATTTATTGATTATCCCGAAAACCTTCATTCTGGATCACTCACAGACCACGGAAACACTGATTTTCAGTATTTACGACAAAAACGCCTTTGCTGCTATTGGCGGCTATGTGGGCGCTTATGTATCAAAAAATTAAAGTAAAGGAGAAGAACACATGAAAGGATTTCCGAAAGTATTAAAAACGGCGCAGGACGTGAAGAACTGTAAAGCCATGGTTGAAGCCGGGGAACTGGCAGCAGAAGACCTTCTGGCAGCGATCGAAGCAATCGAAAACCAGAATTATATTAAATGCCCGATCCGCGAACTGTCAGAGGATAGAAAGACGGTAACGATCGGTTATTGCAGCGAAGCGGCAGCAGGTGGCAAGGTGACAGCGGGCGGCGTGACAGCCACAATTCAGACCGTGGAACATATCAACGGAGAACCCGACGAAGAAGGGAAGACAGAGAAGGAAACAACGGCCATTACGATTTCAAGAGCGATCGCGGCCGGTTCCGATTTCTTGAAAATCGCGAACGCACCTTCTGTATACGAAGATCTGGACATGACCGCGGAAGAACTGGACCAGATCAAAGAAGAATTAAAGCAGCCTGCAGAATAAGAAAGGAGAAAAGAGCATGAAACATTTTCTTTATGATGAAACAATGCTGAACACGAAGGCCCGTATCACAACGGCAAAACTGGCCGCTATTAGCGACATTGTGGCGCAGAAGGCGCAGTACATCACCGCGACGGGATCCGCGGCGCCTGACGAAGTGACCGTGGAAGCGGGGGTAATTATTTCCGTGGGGCCTTCGATCTTTGAAACGGCATTAACCAAACTTACGGCCGCGAACCTTGACACCGGGACCGGTTTTGAAGCGGGAAGCGACTATTATATTTATTGTTGCGATCCTTCCAACGGATCCGACACACTGGATCAGGACGAAATTTTTGTGATTTCCAAAAACACCACATACCCTTCCGGGTACACGGCAGAGAACAGCCGAAAAGTGGGCGGCTTTCATTACGGCATTGTAAGAAATGTAAACAGCAAAGGAAACCCGATCAGCAGCGCCGGAACCGAAAACGGCAGCGGTTGGGAAGGAAACGTATATACCGGCATTGTGCCGAACAGCGTATGGACCACGAAGCACCGCCCGAAGTGCGACGATCCTTCCGGCATGGTGTATTTAGGGAACGGCTTATGGGGTGACATTTATTTGTCGTCCGACAACGGAAACGACGGTTTACAGTCGAAGTACAACGCGAACCCGATCACCGGCACAGAGGGGCTTAACTGGTATATCGCAAACGAGAAGGCCCGCCGTGTAGGGAAAAGGCTTCCTACATACGCAGAATTTTGTCAGGCTGCCTTCGGAAGCCCGGAAGGAAAGGACGACAACAACACCTACGCATGGAGCGCCACCGGAAACACCGGAAGACAGAAAACGGGCTATGTAAAGAACGCCATTTCGGCGCTTAATATCCGCGATCTGGTGGGTAACGTCTGGAAATGGCTTGACGAATTTTGTCTGGATCCGACGGCTACGACGTGGGCGTGGCATGACGTATTAGGCGCCGGACACGGCGACGCTTATATGCCTTCGTCAACTGCCCTTCGCGCGCTCCTTGCGGGCGGGAATTGGAGCAACGGCGTCCGCGGCGGCGACCGCGCGGTGACTTGCAACAATTACCCGTGGTACGTCGGCGCGAGCGTTGGCGTCTGGTGCGTTTGTGACGCGCTGTAAGCAGAAGGGGCGCCCGAAAGGGCAGCCCCTATTTTCCGGGAGAGAATAACACATGGGAGAATATAAGAGCAGAAGCAAGAGCGCAACCGAAACAGCGGAAACAACGGCGGTTATGGACTACACGCACACGGAAGCGAACCAAATGGCCTATGATTTCTCAATCTATCTTCACGAAAAGTTGAAGAAATTTCCGCATTATGAAAAATTCACGCTTCAAAAGGACATTCGGGAGAGTATCGACGGAATGTTGGACGAAATAGAAATGTATGAAATCACAAAGGTTATAAGCCACCTTTACACCGCGGATCGGTTAAAACGGCGCCTTGTGCGGAAATTACGACTTGCACACGATCTAAAATATTCGGCCATGAATAACGACGCCTATTTATATTGTGCAAAGCAGGCCGGAGCGATCGGCGGGAAAATTGGCGGCCTGATTAAATCGGCGACGGAAGCGAAGAAGAAATAAAAATATTTTGGGGCAACCGTTAATTCGCACCTTCACGCGCTCATTGCGGGCGGGAATTGGAACAACGGCGTCCACGACGGCGACCGCGCGGTGAATTGCAACAATTACCCGTGGAACGTCAACACGAACATTGGCGTCTGGTGCGTTTGTGACTTGTAAAGCATTTTAGACCGCGCGATCCCCGGATCCACGGCAAGGGTTATATATTTCATAATCATAATATATAGTCAGACGGTTTGCACAGACGGCCGAAAGGTCGTTCCCGTTCCGGCGAGAACCGGACAAAAGCAAAATAGCACAGCCTAAAAGTAGGGCTTAAAGGTACGAAATGAGGTAGGGCAAAATTAAGACAATTAAAAATCTGATAGACAAGATCTGCACTTTCCCGAACGCCCTGAAAGCATATCACAAGGCCAGAAAGTGCAAACGGTACCGGCCGGACGTTTTGGAGTTTGAAGCGAACCGCGAAGACAATTTATTTCGCGCGATCGAAGTTTTGAAGGACGGAACGTATCAGCCGGGAGAATACCGGGTTTTCAAAGTATGGGAGCCGAAAGAAAGGATCATAATGGCTTTACCCTTCTTCGATAGGGTAATACAACACATGATCGTAAATTTCATTGAACCTATATTTGAAAAGCGGTTCCTGTTTCATTCCTACGCCTGCAGGAAAGAGAAGGGCGTACACGAAGCAAGCAAAACACTTTCAAAATGGCTTTACGAACTGGAAGTGGTGCAGGGTAAAAAGATATATGCAATAAAAGGGGATATACACCACTATTTCCAAAGCGTTTCACACGACATTTTAAAAGCGGAAATCCGGCGGTATATTTCCGACAAAGCATTATTGAAAATCCTTGACCGGATAATAGATCACAACGGGATTTTCCCGCCGGGTGTAGGAATACCGGTTGGGAACCTGACTTCACAATTATTTGCGAATGTCTATTTGAACAAATTAGATCAGTTTGTAAAACACGAACTGAAAGTGAAATACTACGTCCGATATATGGACGATTTTATTATTCTATCGGAAGATCCGGCAGAGTTGCGGCGCCTTCTGGCAATCATTGAAGAATTTTTGCGCCGGGAATTGCGGTTGGAACTGAACCCGAAAACAACGATACTTGCAGCAAAGAACGGAATAAACTTCGTCGGGTATATCCATTATAAAGACCATAAGAAGATCAGAAAGGACGCAAGGCGGCGCCTTACAAAACTTCTGAAAGCCTTTGAAACCGGGGAAGTGGAACTGGAATATTTCGACCGGTCAATAGAAAGTCGTTTCGGCCACATGGAACACGCAGACACTTATAATTACATAAGGGAAACAAAGAAAACCATAGAAGAATTGAAGGAAAGGAAGGCAGTATGAAAACAGGTCAGAAATTGCCGGACTTTCCTTTTATTATGTTTTTGAAAGGTGGTGAGACTATGGAAAGGTTGATCGTTATCTATGCAGAAGCGGCAGGGAATACATTCTTGCAGTTGGTATTGATCGCGGTTGTTTTAGACACTATTTTCGGAGTGTTAAGAGCAATCAAGGAAAGGAAGTTCAATTCTAATTTCGGAATTAACGGCGCGATCCGCAAAGTCGGAATGTTGGTTTGCCTTCTGGCCCTTGTGGTGGTGGATCATATTGTGGCGGTGAACCTGATCGGGTTTATCCCGGAAGCAGTAAGAACATATTTACCGTGTGACAGAGTGGAAACAATGGAGTTTTTCGCCATTCTGTTTATTGCCTATGAAATTATCAGTATTTTCAAAAATATGTACCTTTGCGGCCTTCCGGTGAAGAAGATCTGGCAGACGGTGAAAGCATTTTTGACGAAGTACACAGACGAACTTCCGGCAGAACTGGAAGACGAAGAAGGGGAAGTGGAGAAATGACGGAAAAAGAATTTGTTTCCTATATCGGCCCACTTGCGGCGACTGATATGAAAAAAACGGGGATCCTTGCTTCGGTGACGGCGGCGCAGGCCATTCTTGAAAGTGGCTATGGATCAACGGAACTTGCGGTGGCAGCAAATAACCTTTTCGGCATGAAGGCGACGCTTTCCGGGAACAACTGGCCGTCTGAATGGGACGGCCAGACCTACACAAAGGACACGAAAGAGCAGGACAAAGGCGGCAACGAATACACAGTTTCGGCCGCTTTTCGTAAATATGCCAGTCACGCAGCGAGCATTAAAGATCATTCCGACTATTTGGCAGGCGCAAAGAACGGATCCGCGCTTCGCTATGCGGGATTGATCGGAGAAACAGACTACAAGACGGCGGCCGCGCTGATAAAGGACGGCGGCTATGCAACAGACATAAATTATGTGTCGAAACTCTGTAACATTATTGAAAAATGGAACCTTACAAAGTACGACGAAGCACCACAAAAAAGGAGTGAAGGAACATTGAATATTATTGAAAGCATTGTAACAAATTCAGATTGCTACAAAACAGGGCGAACGATCACGGTAAAAGGGCTTATGCTTCATTCGGTAGGCTGCCCGCAGCCGAAAGCAACGGTTTTCGTGAACAACTGGAACAAACCCGGCGCCGGGGCTTGCGTTCATGCGGTAATTGACGCAGAAGGGAGCGTTTATCAGTTATTACCGTGGAACCGACGCGGGTGGCATTGCGCAAGCGGACAGAAGGGTTCCGGGAATAATACGCATATAGGCGTAGAAATGACCGAACCGGCGACAATCCGTTATACAAGTGGTGCGAACTGGAAGGAAACTGGCGACGGAACAAACACACGCGCGCACGTAATGGCGACGTACAAAACGGCCGTCGAATTGTTCGCGTACCTTTGTAAAAAATACAGTCTAAACCCGACAGCAGACGGCGTTATTATTTCCCACCATGAAGGAAATGTCCGTGGGATTGCTTCAAACCATGGCGACGTAGAACATATTTGGAACAAATTCGGCCTGACAATGGATCAATTTAGAAGGGACGTAAAAGCGGCAATGAGTGGAACGGGTACCAGTCCCGCAACACAGACAAGAGAACTTTACAGAGTACGCAAGACGTGGGCCGACGCGAAAAGTCAGATCGGCGCCTTTTCCGTATTAGAGAACGCGAAGGCGGTCTGCAAAGAAGGTTACACCGTATTCAATAGCAAGGGCCAGGCGGTATTTTCAAACGAAGTGGAAGCACAGAAAAAACCGAACGTAAACCTTCCCTACAAAGTGAAAGTGGATATTTCCGATCTTCGGATCAGGAAAGGACCGGGAACAAATTATGGTTCCGCAGGGTACACAGGCGAAGGAGTATTCACGATCGTAAAAGAGAAAGACGGTCCGGGCGCTACAAAGTGGGGCTTGTTAAAGTCGTATGAGGGGCAGGAAAACGGGTGGATCTCTTTGGACTACGCGACGAAGATCGCATAAAGCAACTATTAACATACCGCCGGAAGGTCAACGGCAAAAACAGCAAGGAAAATATATCACGGAAACCCGGTCAATAAAAGGCCGGGTTTTATATTGCAAGTCTTTTCTGAATATTTCGGCTTCGTTGATTTTTGCGGGTAAATATGATATATTAAAATCTGGTATTTTATGCGAAGGGAAGAAGGAAACATGAAAGACAATGCAGAATTTGAAGCCATTTTGAAAACAATAGATATAAACGGACCGGCGACGGAGAATGAGCCGTGGCGCCAGTATTACTTCATAAAGAAAGCCCGCCAGTATGTAAAGGCGAAGTCGGAAGAATTGGGACGCCCGCTTTTCGCGTGTGCGAGGACGTTTGGCTGCCAGATGAATGCCAGAGATTCTGAAAAACTGCGGGGAATCCTGGAGAAGATTGGCTATGAGGAAGCGCCGGAGGATGTAGCCGACTTCGTCATCTATAATACCTGTACGGTTAGAGAGAACGCCAATACAAGGGTCTATGGACGCCTTGGCCAGCTCAAGCCCCTGAAGAAAAAGAACCCCCATATGATGATCGGTCTTTGCGGCTGCATGATGCAAGAGCCGGAAGTGGTGGAGAAGTTAAGGAAAAGTTACCGTTTTGTTGACATTATCTTCGGCACGCATAATATTTTCAAGTTCGCCGAACTGATTGTGCAGAGGCTGGAATCCCAGGAGATGGTTATCGATATCTGGAAAGATACGGACAAGATCGTAGAGGATCTGCCCAATGAGCGGAAATATTTCTTCAAGTCAGGCGTAAACATCATGTTTGGGTGCAACAATTTCTGCAGTTACTGTATCGTGCCTTATGTAAGAGGGCGGGAGAGAAGCAGGGATCCAAAGGCCATCATCCGGGAGATCGAGCGGCTGGTAGCGGATGGCGTGGTGGAGGTCATGCTTTTGGGCCAGAATGTCAATTCTTACGGAAAGAACCTGGAAGAGCCGATGTCGTTTGCCCGGCTGCTAACGGAGATTGAGAAGATCGAAGGCCTCGAGCGGATCCGCTTTATGACCTCCCATCCAAAAGACCTCTCGGACGAACTGATCGAGGTCATGGGCAATTCAAAGAAGATCTGCAAGCATCTGCATCTGCCCATCCAGTCGGGAAGTTCCAGGATTCTGGAGAAGATGAACCGCAGATATACCAAGGAGCAGTATCTGACGCTTGTTGATAAGATCAGAAAGGCCGTGCCTGATATCTCCCTTACCACGGATATTATCGTAGGATTCCCGGGAGAGACGGAAGAGGATTTCCAGGAGACGCTGGACGTGGTCCGAAAGGTACGCTATGACAGCGCGTTTACCTTCATCTATTCAAAACGGACCGGGACCCCGGCCGCGGCCATGGAAGACCAGATTCCGGAAGATGTGGTAAAAGACCGTTTTGACCGGCTGCTTAGGGAAGTGCAGGCCATTGCCGCGCAAGTTTGCTCCGTCCATGAAGGGTGCGTGCAGACGGCCTTGGTAGAGGCAAAGAGCGAGCATGATGATTCTATGGTCACCGGACGGCTAAGCAACAATCTGCTGGTGCATTTTAAAGGCTCGTCAGAGTTGATCGGCCAGTTGGTTGACGTGCGCCTGTCTGAATGCAAGGGCTTCTATTATCTGGGAGAACAGGTGTAAAAGGCGGCACATCCGCGCTTGCGGCATAAGAAATATATACCACCCATATTATGAACCGAAAACGCTCAAACTATGTAGTAAGAACATATAGTGAGGGCGTTTTTACATGAAGAAATTAAGTGAGTATCTATTTTTATGGACATTCGGCGGATGCCTGTATTATTCGTTTGAAGTGATCTTCCGCGGATTTTCCCACTGGTCCATGTTTGTTCTGGGGGGAATCTGCTTTTTGTTTTTTACGATCCAGGGAAAGATGGTGCATTGGCAGGACGCGCTGTGGCGCCAGCTGCTCAGGTGCATCGTCTTTGTAACCTCAATGGAATTCATTACCGGAATTATCGTCAATAAGTGGCTTGGGCTGGCGGTATGGGATTACAGCGATCAGCCCTTCCAGCTCTTCGGGCAGATATGCCTGCCTTTCATGGTTATATTTTCCGGCCTGTGCGTTCTTGGGATCCTGTTAAGCGGCTATCTTACGTATTGGCTCTATGGGGATGAGAAGCCTCATTACCATGTACTTTGATAAATTGTATCTTTCATATTAAATCGAAAAATGCTATAATGAAATGTAAAAATGTAGACAAAAGAGGAGAAATAACGTGGCAGAATTAACACCAATGATGCAGCAGTATATGCAGACAAAAAAAGAGTACCCGGACTGCATCCTATTCTATAGATTGGGCGACTTTTACGAGATGTTCTTCGACGATGCCCTGACCGCATCCAAAGAACTGGAGATTACGCTGACCGGAAAAAACTGTGGCCTTAAGGAACGGGCGCCCATGTGCGGAGTCCCTTACCATGCGGTGGACGGTTACTTGAACCGGCTGGTTTCCAAAGGATATAAGGTGGCCATCTGCGAGCAGATGGAAGATCCCGCAACCGCCAAAGGCCTGGTAAAAAGGGATGTCGTCAGGATCGTTACGCCTGGTACCAACTTAGATACCCAGTCTCTGGACGAGACGAAGAACAATTATATCATGTGCGTGGTCTACATCGCAGACAGGTATGGCCTTTCGGTGGCGGATGTGACGACGGGAGACTACTTCGTCACGGAACTGGATGACAGCGAGAAATTATTTGATGAGATCTACAAATTCATGCCCTCAGAGTTAATCTGCAATGAGGCTTTTTATATGAGCGGCATGGATCTGGACCTGATGAAGGAAAAACTGGGAATCACCATCTATTCCCTGGATGCATGGTACTTTGATGATGCGATCTGCCAGCGTACGCTCAAGGAGCATTTCCATGTCAGCACCATGGAAGGACTGGGCCTTAGCGACTATGATTGCGGCATTATTGCCGCCGGAGCCTTGCTTCAATATCTGATCGAGACACAGAAGCGGGACTTATCCCATATTACCAGGCTCTCCGCTTACGCAACCGGCAAATATATGCTCCTGGACAGTTCCACCAGGCGCAATCTGGAATTATGCGAGACCCTGCGGGAGAAGCATAAGAGAGGGTCTCTATTGTGGGTGCTGGATAAGACCAAGACGGCAATGGGCGCCCGGTGCTTAAGGAAATTCATTGAGCAGCCGCTGATTGATAAAAATTCCATTGAACGCCGGCTGGACGCGGTGGACGAGTTGAAGCAGAATGCCATTTCCAGGGAAGAGATCCGGGAATACTTAACACCGGTCTATGACTTGGAAAGGCTGGTGTGCAAAATCACATACCAGTCTGCAAATCCAAGAGACCTGATCGCTTTTAAAAGTTCCCTGTCTATGCTTCCGCATATCAAGTACATATTGGAGGAGATGAAGTCTCCCCTGCTGAAAGATCTCTATGAAAGGCTGGATACGCTGGAAGACTTATGCCATCTGGTAGAGGAGGCTATTAAGGAAGACCCGCCGCTGGCAATGAAAGAGGGAGGGATCATCAGAGATGGATATAACGAGGAGGTGGACCGGCTGCGCTCGGCCAAATCCGATGGAAAGGACTGGCTTGCCAAGCTGGAGACGGATGAAAGGGAGAAGACCGGAATCAAGAATCTGAAGATCCGTTACAACAAGGTGTTCGGATATTATCTGGAAGTTACCAATTCTTTTAAACATATGGTACCGGACTATTATACGAGGAAGCAGACGCTTGCAAACGCGGAGCGTTACATCATTCCGGAACTGAAGGAACTGGAGGATACCATCCTGGGGGCGGAAGACAAGTTGTATGCGCTGGAATACCAGCTCTACTGCGAGGCGCGGGACAAGATTGCCAAAGAAGTCCTGCGGATACAGACGACGGCGAAAGCCATCGCCCAGTTGGACGCCTTCGCCTCCATGGCCCTTGTGGCGGAACAGAGCCGCTATGTAAGGCCGAAAATTAATGAAAAAGGCGTGATCGACATCAAAGACGGGCGTCATCCGGTCGTGGAGAAGATGATTCCCAACGATATGTTCATATCCAACGATACATATCTTAACGATAAGAAGAACCGGATCTCTATCATTACGGGTCCCAATATGGCGGGGAAATCCACCTATATGCGTCAGACGGCCCTGATCGTGCTGATGGCCCAGATCGGCTCATTCGTGCCGGCTGCCAGCGCGGATATCGGACTGGTGGACCGCATCTTTACCAGAGTGGGCGCATCGGATGACCTGGCAAGCGGACAGAGTACCTTCATGGTAGAGATGACAGAGGTTGCCAATATCCTGCGCAATGCCACCAGCAAGAGCCTTCTGATCCTGGATGAGATCGGCCGGGGAACCAGCACCTTTGATGGGCTGAGCATTGCCTGGGCCGTAATCGAGCATATCAGCAGCAGCAGGCTGTTGGGAGCCAAGACGCTGTTTGCCACCCATTATCATGAACTGACAGAGTTGGAAGGCAAGATCGACAACGTAAATAACTACTGCATTGCGGTAAAGGAAAAGGGCGATGACATCATCTTCCTTCGCAAGATCGTCAAAGGCGGCGCAGATAAGAGTTATGGAATCCAGGTTGCCAGGCTGGCTGGCGTACCCGAAAGCGTCACCAGCCGTGCCAGGGAAATCGTGGAAGAACTGGTACATGCGGATATCACCACCAGGATCAAGGATATTGCAGTCCATGGGCAGGAGCCGCCCAGGCTTAAGGCCAGGCATTATGATGAGGTGGATCTGGCTCAGATGTCCCTGTTCGATACGGTGAAGGACGATGACGTGATCGAGGAGATCAAGAGCCTGGATGTCAGCAACCTGACGCCGATCGACGCGCTGAATACATTGTACCAGTTACAGAACAAACTGAAAAACAGGTGGTAGGACATGAATAAGATACAAGTATTAGACCCGGTTACGATTGATAAGATCGCCGCCGGGGAAGTAATCGAACGCCCCGCATCGGTCGTAAAGGAACTGGTGGAAAATGCCATAGACGCAGGAGCCACGGCCATCGTCACAGAGATTGAAGAAGGCGGCATCTCTATGATCCGGATCGCGGATAATGGCTGCGGCATGGATGCATCGGACGTTCCCAACGCGTTCTTGCGGCATTCCACCAGCAAGATACGTACTGTGGAGGATCTGGTACATATTGGCTCCCTGGGATTCAGAGGCGAGGCGCTTTCCAGCATCGCCGCCGTCTCCCAGGTGGAGATGATCACCAAGACAAAGGATCAGGTTCTGGGCACCCGGTACCGGATCGCGGGAGGAAAGGAAGAAGAACTGGATGAGACAGGGGCCAGGGATGGCACCACATTTCTGATCCGCCAGCTCTTCTACAATACGCCGGCAAGGAGGAAGTTTTTAAAGACTCCTATGACAGAGGCGAGCCATGTGGGGGATCTGCTGACCCGAATGGCATTGTCCCACCCGGAGATCTCCTTCCAGTTCATCAATAACGGGCAGTCCAAGCTGCATACTTCCGGCAATGGCAATCTTAAGGATGTCATCTATCATGTATATGGCAGAGAGATTGCAGCCAATCTGCTGGCAGCCGACTACGAATCCCCCGGACTTAAAATCAGAGGATTTCTTGGAAAGCCGCTGATATCGAGGGGAAACCGGAATTTTGAGAATTATTTCATCAACGGAAGATATGTAAAGAGCAGCATTATATCCAAAGCCATCGAAGATGCGTATAAGGACTTTACCATGCAGCATAAATATCCTTTTGTGGTACTGCACATCGAGATTGATGGCGAGCATGTGGATGTGAATGTCCATCCTACAAAGATGGAACTGAGGTTTAATAATCAGCAGGAAGTCTATAATTCTATATATGCGGCTGTTGACCATGGACTTCATGCGGAAGAGCTGATCCCGCATGTGGAAGTCGATGCGCCTAAGGCCGCAGCGCCCATGAAGCAGGAGGGCGGAGCGCCTCATGCGGCGCAGAAGAAAGATAATCCAGTGGTTCCCGATAGAACTACTAGCGTACAGCCCGCACCGTCGGCAAAAAAATCTGTTCCAGCGCCGGAAGAACGCACCCTGGACTATTTCATGCAGAAGATGAAGGAACGGGTTGCGGCATATCACGCCCAGCAGAATCAGGAGGCGCCTAAGAAGGCGCCTGATGTTAAAGTGTCTGCCCAGCCGTCCGAAGACCGCAGGGAAGCCCCCTCGGACCGGGTTTGCGAGACGCCGGAATATGCGGCCCAGCAGCTGAACTTATTCGAAGAGAATCTGGTGGAGCGGAAGGTTCAGGCAGAGTATAAGATCATCGGCCAAGTCTTCGAGACTTACTGGCTTGTCGAATTTAACGACAGCCTCTATATTATCGACCAGCATGCGGCCCACGAGCGGGTGCTGTATGAAAAGACTTTAAAGAGCATGAAGACCAGGGAATTTACCTCCCAGTTTATCAGTCCGCCCATCGTGCTGGATCTGAGCATGCAGGAGGCGGAACTTTTAAACCAGTATATGGATCAGTTTACCCGTATCGGCTTCGAGATCGAGGAGTTCGGGCAGGAGTCTTATGCCGTAAGGGCAGTGCCCGGCAATCTGTTCGGCATTGCCAAGAAGGATTTGCTGCTGCAGATGCTGGATGGCCTGTCGGATGAAGTGAGCCGAAATCTTTCGCCGGATATGATCGATGAGAAAGTTGCCTCCATGTCCTGCAAGGCGGCCGTGAAGGGGAATATGAAGTTGTCAGCCACGGAAGTGGATTCCTTGATCGGCGAGCTTCTGACGCTTGAGAACCCATATCACTGCCCGCATGGACGCCCGACGATCATCGCCATGACGAAGCGGGAACTGGAAAAGAAATTCAAAAGGATTGTATAGAGATGAAGAAACCATTAGTAGTTCTTACAGGGCCCACTGCCGTAGGAAAGACAAAAGCCTCCATCGGGCTTGCAAAGGCGATCGGGGGCGAGATTATTTCCGCGGATTCCATGCAGGTATACAGGCATATGGATATCGGTTCGGCAAAGATACGGCCGGAAGAGATGCAAGGCGTGCCTCATCATCTGATCGATGTGCTGGAGCCGTCGGAAGAATTCCATGTCGTGCGCTTTCAGCAGATGGCCAAGGCCGCGATGGAAGAGATCTATTCCAGAGGACATATTCCGGTGATCGTAGGCGGCACTGGATTCTATATCCAGGCAGTATTGTACGATATTGACTTTACGGAGAATGACGGCGATCGAGCATTCCGCCAGGAACTGATGGACTATGCGGATGCGAATGGGCCGTTAAGCCTTCATGAGCGCCTTAAGGAAGTCGATCCGAAGGCCGCTGATGCGATTCACCCCAATAACACCAAGAGAGTCATCCGGGCACTGGAATTCTGCCATCAGACGGGGAAGAAGATATCGGAGCATAATGAGAAGGAGCGGGAGAAGGAATCACCCTATAATTTCGTTTATTTTGTGCTAAATGACGAGCGCCAGAAGTTATATGAGCGCATCGACAGACGAGTGGATCTTATGATACAGGAAGGCCTGGTAGAAGAAGTGTCCCGGCTAAAGGAGATGGGGTATGCCAGGGATATGGTTTCCATGCAGGGGCTGGGATATAAGGAGATCCTCGCCTGCCTGGACGGGGAATGCACGCTTGACGAAGCCATCTATATGATTAAGCGTGATACCAGACATTTTGCCAAAAGACAGATCACCTGGTTTAAGAGGGAGAGACAGGTAATCTGGATTGAGAAAGAAGCATACGGCTATGATGAAGAAAAGATACTGCACACAATGATAAAACATATGGAGGGAGTACTATGTTTAGAAGATTATTCGGGGGTTCCAAATTTTTAAAAAAGATGAATACATTGATGGAATTGTATTCTTGCAGTCATAATGCGCCATCCACCTACCAGCAGCTGCTGGATCTGAAGCCGCTGATCCGGACAGAAGGGGAAAGGGCCTTGTTTGAATTGAACCGGGCCGCGCTTCTGTACGACATGCGGCAATTTAGGGAGGCCGCGGACGTGGTGCTGGAGATTCGCTCGCTGAATCCTGAGTTTGATGCCAAATGCGCCGTGGTAAAGATGAAGATTATGGATGCGCTCTAGAAAGGAAGCATATACGACATGTTAGAGATAGAAGCAATATACAGACAGATTGGAATCAGGCAGAACGTTCTTGCATTTGGAGGGCAGATTGAGAAAGAACTGAAAGAGCGTTTTGAACAGATCGATCAGATCGCGGAGTATAATCAGTTGAAGGTTATACAGGCCATGCAGAAAAACCGGGTGAGCGAGGGGTGCTTTAACTACGCCAGCGGATACGGATACGATGACCAGGGACGGGATACATTGGAGGAAGTCTATGCCAGCGTATTCCATACGGAAAGCGCGCTTGTACGCCCGCAGATCGCATGCGGAACCCATGCCTTATCCATTGCGCTTAGCGCAAACCTGCGCCCGGGGGATGAACTGCTGTCCCCGGCCGGAAAGCCTTACGATACGCTGGAAGAAGTAATCGGCATCCGTCCGTCTTGCGGCTCCCTGGCGGAATACGGTATATCCTACCGCCAGGTAGACCTTTTGGAGGATGGGACCTTTGATTACGATCGCATCCGAAAAGCCATAGGTCCTAAGACCAAGCTGGTGACCATTCAGCGCTCAAAGGGATATCAGACCAGGCCCAGCTTCTCCGTGAAGCAGATTGGGGAACTGATTGCCTTTGTAAAAGAGATCAACCCGGATATCATTTGCATGGTGGACAACTGCTACGGCGAGTTCGTGGAGGCCATCGAGCCCAGCGATGTTGGGGCGGATATGGTGGTCGGCTCCCTGATCAAGAATCCGGGCGGCGGCCTGGCTCCGATCGGCGGCTATATCGCCGGACGCAAGGATCTGATCGATGCCTGCGGCTACCGTCTGACGTCTCCCGGCCTTGGAAAAGAAGTGGGCGCGTCCCTGGGAGTCATGCAGTCCTTCTACCAGGGCTTATTCCTTGCGCCGACCGTTGTGGCCGGGGCATTAAAAGGGGCGATATTTGCCGCAAATATCTATGAGCGGCTTGGCTACGCGGTGGTTCCAAATGGAACAGAAAGCCGGCATGATATTATCCAGGCAGTGGAATTTGGAACGCCGGAAGGCGTGATCGCTTTCTGCAAGGGCATCCAGGCGGCTGCCCCGGTAGACTCTTATGTAACGCCGGAGCCATGGGCAATGCCGGGATATGACAGCGACGTGATCATGGCGGCGGGGGCATTCGTTCAGGGCTCTTCTATAGAGTTAAGCGCGGACGGCCCGATCAAGCCCCCATACGCCGTGTATTTCCAGGGCGGCCTTACATGGCCTCATGCCAAACTGGGCATTCTGATGTCTCTGGAATACCTGGTAAGGGATGGAATCGTAACACTGCCATAGAAGAGGAGCAATAAGGAGCAGATATGAATCGGATTGGAATCATCGGAGGAGGGGCCTCCGGCATTGTGGCTGCGATTGCTGCGGCCAGAAGCGACGGCGATGCCCAGGTCTTTATTCTGGAACAGAAAGAGAACATCGGAAAGAAAATACTTGCCACCGGAAATGGACGCTGCAACCTGACCAACGAGGCGATGGATGCTTCCTGCTACCATGGCGAAGATCCGGAATTTGCCAGGAATGTCCTGAAGCAGTTCGGGTATGGGGAGACCTTGGAATTCTTTGCTTCCCTGGGACTTTTCACCAAAAGCCGGGGCGGCTATATCTATCCCCGCTCGGATCAGGCGGCCTCCGTTCTGGAACTGCTGGAAATGGAACTGCGCAGGCAGAAGGTGAAGATATATACCGGGGTGCGCGTAGAGGCTCTGAAACTTTCCGCCAAAGGATTTGTCATTCGTGCCGATGGTCAGAGGTTCCCTGCGGACCGGGTGATCCTTGCCTGCGGAGGAAAGGCGTCCAAAAGCCTGGGTTCCGACGGGAGCGGGTACGCGCTTGCCAGGTCTATGGGCCATACGCTGTCTCCTGTGGTTCCCGCATTGGTACAGTTAAAAGTAAAGAAACATCCTTTCGCCAAGGCAGCCGGGGTTCGAACCGATGCCAAGGTCGCGGCGCTTCTGGGGCGCCAGGTCCTGGCGGAGGACACGGGAGAAATGCAGATTACCGCCTATGGCATCTCGGGCATCCCGGTATTCCAGATCAGCCGCCACATCGCCAAAGGATTGTATGAGGGGAAAGAGATGAAGGTAAGGGTAGATTTTCTTCCTGAGATGGAGGCATCCCAGGTACGCAAGGCATTTAACACACATTTGGACAAGTGCCCTTATGCCACATGCCAGGAATTCCTGACGGGAATCTTCCCTAAAAAATTAATCCCAAGACTGCTGGAACTGTCTCATATCCGCCAGAACTTTCCGGCATCAGAACTTAAGCCCGCGCAGTGGGAGGATTTGATACGCGCCTGCAAGCAGACTCTGCTTACGATCGAGGACACCAATGGATTTGACAATGCGCAGGTCTGTGCAGGAGGCGTACGTACTGGCGAGGTATATCCGGATACGCTGGAATCCAGGTACGCAGATGGCTTATATCTTACCGGCGAACTCCTGGATGTGGAGGGGATATGCGGAGGATACAATCTGCAGTGGGCTTGGGCTACCGGATACCTGGCAGGGCGCGCGGCGGCGGAAAGACCCTGACATCGAAGGGTCTTATTTCTTTTTGGCAGTTCAGAAAAAGGAGAATGATATCTATGATTCGGATCAATCAGTTAAAGTTAAATATCAAGCATTCAGAGGCGGATCTCAAGGAGAAGATCTTAAAGACTCTTTGCATCAGCGAAGATTCGCTTCTTTCTTATGAAATAAAAAAACAGTCCCTGGACGCGAGAAGGAAGCCAGAACTTTACTATGTATATGCCGTGGATGTAAAGGTGAAGAATGTATCTTCCATCAAGAAAAGAGTGCGCAATCAGAATGTGCAGTTTAAAGACAAGCCCCTGTCTTACCAGATTCAGGCGAATGGAACCGAAGTTCTGCATCACCGCCCGGTCGTCATTGGAACCGGGCCGGCAGGGCTTTTCTGCGGCTACCAGCTGGCGGTCTTAGGATACCGGCCCATTCTTCTGGAGCGGGGGGCCTGCGTAGAAGAACGGATGCAGGCGGTAGAGCGGTTCTGGGCTACCGGAGAACTGGATCAGAATTGCAACGTCCAGTTCGGAGAAGGAGGCGCAGGAACCTTCTCCGACGGGAAGCTCAATACCCTGGTCCATGATTCTAACGGACGCAGCCAGAAAGTTCTGGAACTCTTCGTGAAATATGGCGCGCCAAAGGAGATTCTGTACCAGCATAAGCCTCACATCGGTACGGATGTGCTCTCCCGTGTGGTAAAGAACATCCGGGAGGCCATCCTTTCCTATGGCGGAGAGGTGCGCTTCCTCACCCGGGTTACGGACATTCTGTCAGAATCCGCTGGGGAGGGCCGCCGTCTTACGGCCCTGCAGGTCTATGATCATGCAGCTGGAAAAGAATATGCCCTTGAGACGGAGATTGCCGTACTTGCCATTGGGCACAGCGCCAGGGATACCTTCTCCATGCTGCTTAAGAACGAGATTCCCATGGAATCCAAATCTTTTGCCGTAGGCGTTCGGATAGAGCATCCTCAGGCTATGATTGACGAATTCCAGTATGGAATGAAAAACGACGGCTCCCTGCCTCCTGCCTCCTATAAGCTGACGGAGAATTTTGCCTGCGGGAGGGGCGTATATACCTTCTGCATGTGCCCCGGAGGCTACGTGGTTAATGCTTCTTCCGAGCCCGGGCGCCTGGCAGTCAACGGTATGAGCTACCACGACCGGGACGGCTTCAATGCCAACAGCGCCGTGATCGTAACCGTAACGCCACAGGATTACGGCGGGACGGGCGTTCTGGCAGGCATGGAGTTCCAGCGCAGGCTTGAAGAAGCGGCTTACCGCTTAGGTAAGGGAAGGATCCCGGTACAGCTGTTTGAAGATTTTTGCAAGAACAGGCCATCCAAAGGACCGGGAGACATCCTTCCACAGATGAAGGGGGCCTATGCCTGGAGCAACGTCAGAGAGATATTCCCGCCGGAACTATCCAGGGCTTTGGAAGAAGGAATCCGGTCGTTTGACCGTAAGATAAAGGGATATCCCCGCCCTGACGCTCTGGTGTCCGGAGTGGAGAGCCGGACTTCTTCCCCGGTTCGCATCAGTCGGGACGAATCGATGCAGAGTACGCTTTTCGGACTCTATCCATGCGGGGAAGGAGCGGGCTATGCAGGCGGTATTACATCAGCCGCCATGGATGGACTAAAAACGGCAGAATCTATCGTCAAAAAATACCAATCTCTCGACAAACTACCGAAAGGCTTAAGAAATTTTTAATGGGATAAGTATATACACTTTTTCTTAAATATGATAAAATGTATTGAGTTTTTTAGATAGACAAAACGAGGAGGAGTACATATGAAGGGAACAGGGAGTAAGAACGCCTGGGCTTTGTTTCTGCTTATTTTAACAGGAATCGTCCTTGGTGGCTTTATCGGCATGCTGGCCGAAGGAGTACCGGCTCTTAGCTGGCTGGCCTACGGACAGTCCTTCGGACTGGATGAGCCAATCATCCTGAATCTGGGACTTCTTGTAGTCACGTTCGGCCTGACGATTAAGATAACCATTGCAAGTATTATTGGCGTGATTCTTTCCATTATTATTTATCGTTTCTTATAAGTTCTATTATGAGTGTCGTACGAATCTAAAGATAAGATGAATCAGTCAAATACCATAAAAGAGATACCCGAGATGGAACGCCCATATGAAAAGTGTGAGCGCAAAGGGGCTGCCAGTTTAAGTGATGTAGAGTTGCTGGCTGTGTTGCTGCGTACAGGCACTCGCGGAGAGGATGTGCTTTCCCTGGCAAGAAGGATCCTCTATCACGCAGGCGAGCCAGGAATACTGGGCATACATCAGTTCAGTATGGAAAGACTTCTGAAGATCAAAGGCATTGGGAAAGTAAAGGCAATCCAGATATCCTGCATATCGGAACTTGCCAAGAGGCTTTCCAAGGCCAGTTACCAGGATGGATTAAGTTTCTCGCATCCCGCTACAATTGCCAGATATTATATGGAAGACTTAAGGCATGAAAAGCAGGAAGTGATGAAGCTTCTGATGTTGAACTCGAAATCAAGACTCATTGGCGAGACAGATATATCAAAGGGAACAGTAAATGCCTCCCTCATCACGCCAAGGGAGCTTTTTATAGAAGCATTACAAAAGAATGCTGTATCCATAGTAATCATGCATAATCACCCCAGTGGTGATCCGACTCCCAGCCGGGAAGATATGCTGACGACAAAGAGAATCCTTGATGCAGGCGCATTGATTGGGATCGAACTGTTAGATCATATCATCATTGGCAATAATTGTTATATAAGCTTCCGGGAGGAGGGATTGCTGTAGAAAGGATTATCACAGATGGCAAGAAATATATACGGATTAGATCTTGGCTCTTATGAAATCAAGGTCTACGATAAAAAGAAAGATACGATCTGGAAAGAGAAAGATGTAATTGCGATTGCAGATAAGAATGAGATTTTTGCGGTGGGGGATGATGCTTACGAGATGTACGAGAAGGCACCGTCCAATATAGAAGTGGTCTTTCCTATGAAAGAGGGCGTAATCTCGCGGTTCAATAATATGCAGTTCCTGCTTCAGAACCTGCTGAAGAAGGACCGCCAGTTTGCCCGTGGATCTGAATATGTAATCGCTGTCCCAACCGATGTGACCGAGGTGGAGAAGAAAGCCTTCTTCGACCTGGTGATCCACTCCACGGCCCGCGCAAGAGAAGTGAATATCGTAGAACGCTCCATCGCGGATGCAGTGGGCCTTAACCTGGATGTCAAGAATACTGGCGGCCTGTTCATTGCCAACTTCGGCGGCGAGACTACGGAACTGTCGGTACTGGCCGGAGGCGGCATGGTCATGAACCGCCTGCTTAAGATCGGAGGAGTCTCCTTTGACCTGGCAGTCGTCAATCTGGTGCGCCATAGCCATGACTTCCTGATCGGGCGGCTGACCGCAGAAGTCCTGAGAAAGAATTTCGGAATATTCACCAGCGATTCAGAGTCCGTATTAACCGTTGCGGGCAGGGATCTGATCACCGGCGTACCTATGCAGAAGCCGATATCCATCAGCCTGGTACGTGCCGCTATGAAGGATCCTTTGCTGGAATGCGTGCGCGCCATCCATTCCCTTTTAGACAGGACGCCCCCGGAGGTCCGTAGGGCAATTCATGAGAACGGCATCTTCCTGACCGGAGGAGTTGCCAATATGGCAGGCCTTGAGACCTATATCGAGGAGATGGTTGGAATTAAGACCAGAACGGCTCTGGACCCGGACATCTGCGCGGTAACCGGACTTAAAAAGATCATTATGTCCAAAGATTTGAGAAAACTTGCATATTCAATGTTAGATGAAAATTATAGGTGGATGAGATAATATGAAAACCAAGAACCAATCTTCCCTTCCAAGTAAATACTGGCTGCTGATTCTGGCAGTGGTCTGCGTGATCCTGCTTGGCGTTGAACGTTTTGCGGACGGTGGCGGGCCTTTAAGGTTTATCGCCAATTATACCGTAATCCCCATGCAGAAAGGAATCAGTTATGTAGGACGGTTCATGAGCGACCTATCCGACAACTTTGAGACTCTGGAGGAAATGAAAAAAGAGAATAAGGCCCTCCAGTCCAAGGTGGATGAACTGACCATTGACAATACGCGTCTCCGTCAGGAGCAGTACGAATTGGACCGCCTGCGGGAACTGTATAAGCTGGATGAGAACTATTCGGATTACAAGAAGATTGGCGCCCATGTAATTGCCAATAACGGAAGCAACTGGTTTACAGATTTTACCATAGATAAAGGCAGCAAAGACGGCATCAAGGTCAACTGCAATGTCCTTGCGGGCAGCGGACTTGCAGGCATCGTCACGGAGGTAGGCCCTAATTATGCCCGCGTCCGTTCTACCATTGATGATGCCAGCAATATCAGCGCCATGATTCTGTCCACATCAGACACCTGCGTAGTCAGGGGGGATCTGAAACTGATGGCTGACGGCAGGATCCGTTTTGAAAAATTGCCGAACAATGACAATAAAGTGGAAGTCGGGGAGCAGGTAGTCACCTCTCATGTCAGTGACAGGTTTCTTCAGGGCCTGTTTATCGGCTATATCAGCGAGGTGGAAGTGGATTCCAACAACCTGACCCGCTCCGGCTATATCACGCCTGCCGTAGATTTCAGCAAGCTTCAGGAAGTCCTGGTCATCACTACGACAAAGCAGGAGATGCTGGATGCCAAGGACAAAGACAGCAAAGGAGAGTAGTCCATGAAAAGAAAGATCATAACCTTTATTATTATAGTGATCTGCTTCTTGCTGGAATGCACCATATTCCACCGGCTGTCCTTTGCGTCCATCAAGCCCAACCTATTGATTATCGTCACCTCTTCTTTTGGCTTCATGCGGGGGAAGAAGGAAGGAATGGCCGTAGGATTTGTATCCGGCCTTCTGGTGGACATATTCTGGGGCAGCGCCCTGGGCTTTTATATGCTGCTGTTTGCGGTGATCGGATACCTGAACGGCTTCTTCAGACGCCTGTTCTATGATGATGATATCAAGCTGCCGATCGCGCTTATCGGCGCAAGCGAACTGATCTATGGGCTGGTGACGTATTTCTGCCTGTACATGCTTCAGGGAAATTTCGCTTTTACCAATTGTCTGACACATATCATTCTGCCGGAACTGGTATATACCATTCTGATAACATTGGTTCTGTATCAGATCATATTACACATCAACAAGAAACTGGAAGCAGAAGAACAAAGGAGTGCAAGCAAATTTGTATAGTTTATGGGACCGGATCAAATCCGGAATATATGAAGTTGTAAAATCCCGTATATTCGTCGTCATTATCGTGTTCTGCATCATGTCCGCCATTCTGTTACAGCGGCTGTTCTATCTACAGATTGTAAAAGGACAGGATTATTTTGACGATTATAAGCTTCAGATCCAAAAGACCAAGGAGGTCCAGGGAACCCGCGGCAAAATCTATGACCGCAACGGCGTCCTCCTGGCTTACAATGAACTGGCCTATGCGGTTACGATTGAAGACAACGGAGATTATGACAGCATCAAGCAGAAAAATAAAGAACTGAACAAGGTCATCTCCACTGTGATCGGAATGGTGGAGTCCAATGGAGACACCGTAATCAATGATTTCGGCATTATCCTGGACAACAATAACGAGTATATCTACATTGCGGAGAATGACACCCAGAGGCTGAGATTCATAGCGGATGTGTTTGGCAAGAAGACCATAGATGAATTGTCGGACAAGCAGAAGAGCATCTCTGCGGCGGGTCTTGTGGATTATCTTTGTACCGATGAGCTCAACGGCTACGGAATCAACCAGAAGAAGATGGAAAAATCAGAAGTCCTGAAACTGGTCAACGTCCGTTATGCCATGTCGTTAAACGGATTCCAGAAATACATCGCGACCACCATCGCGGAAGACGTAAGTGACGAGACGGTAGCAGATGTCATGGAGAATCTGGACACGCTTCAGGGAATCAATATTGAAGAAGAATCTTTGCGCCGCTATGCGGACAGCAAATGCTTTTCTAATATCATTGGCTATACCGGACAGATTTCCCAGGAAGAATATGATGCGTTGAGTAAGGAAGAGCAGGAGGAGTACTCCCTGATCGACACCATTGGCAAATCAGGGCTGGAACAGACGCTTGACAGTTCCCTCCAGGGAAAGAAAGGGGAGGTCAAGCTGTACGTCAACAGTGTGGGCAAGGTGATCGAAATGGTTAAGGGAAAAGACCCCAAGGCTGGAAATGACGTATACCTGTCCATCGATGCCAACCTCCAGAAGGCGGCATACCATATTCTGGAACAGGAACTGGCCGGCATTCTTCTGGCAAAGATCCAGAATACGCTTGATTTTAACCGGAATCAGGTAGATGACGGAAGCGACGTTATCATCCCGATCGGGGATGTTTACAATGCATTCATTAGCAATGATATTCTGGATATGAATCATTTTGGCGCGGAGGATGCAAAGCCTGCCGAGCAGGAGGTGAATTCCATCTTTACTGCCCGTAAGGAAGAAGTAAAGAGCCAGCTATCGGATATCCTAAAGGATCCCAATGCAGGCGCATATAAGGATATGCCAAAGGAGATACAGGCATACCTGACCTACATCGTCTCTGATGTGCTGACCGACACCACAGGCGTGATCATGCCGGATGCCATTGACACCAACGACGCAACCTATAAAGCGTGGAAGGATGAGGAATCCATCAATATATATACCTATCTCAATTATGCGATTTCCAAGAACTGGATTGATACGTCTCTATTAAAAGACTATGTATCCTCCAAGGGGAAATATTCCGATTCCAACGAACTTTATCAGGGAATCGTATCATATATTATGGATTACATCGATTCCGACAACAGTTTCAACAAGCTGGTGTACCGCTACATGATCAAATCAGGAGCCATCACCGGACGCCAGATATGCCTGATGCTGTATGAGCAGGGAATTCTTACTTATGACGAGGACCAGTATAACGGCCTGAATTCCGGAAGCATTGGCGCCTATGACTTTTTAAGGGGCAAGATAGAGACTTTGGAGATTACTCCCGGCCAGCTGGCGCTGGAGCCTTGTACCGGCTCGCTGGTCATGACGGATACGACAAGCGGCGAGGTACTGGCCTGCGTATCCTATCCCGGATACGACAATAACAGGCTTGCCAATACCATGGATTCCAATTATTACAACAAACTGGTGACCGATCAGGCCCGGCCATTCTATAATAACGCGACGCAGGAAAAGACGGCTCCAGGTTCTACTTACAAGCCTATGGTGGCCGTGGCAGGCCTGACGGAAGGCGTGATTGATAACAATACTTACCTTCCATGCCATGGAATCTACAAGAAGGTGTCGCCAAACCCCAAATGCTGGATCTATCCCATGGCTCACGGCAGTCTGAATGTGGAAGGCGCCATTGAGAATTCATGCAACAGTTTCTTCTATGAAGTGGGATACCGGATGAGCCTGAAAGATAACGGCCTGTCGCAGATTGGCTCTGACAATGCAGAAGGCGGCGCGACCAATGCCTACTATTCCAGTGACCTGGGTACCGATACTTTGAAGAAATACGCGATGGAATTCGGCCTGGGAGAGACTTCGGGTCTTGAGATCCCGGAATCCGAGCCGCAGATATCCGATAAGTCTTCCGTACCTTCCGCAATCGGACAGGGTACGAATAATTATACTACCAGCCAGCTTGCGCGGTATATTACCGCAGTAGCCAACAAGGGCACTGTTTACAAGCTAAGCCTGATTGATAAGATTACGTCCGTAGATGGCAAGACTGTCAAGGATTATGAGCCATCCGTTCTAAATACCATGACCGACGTGGCGCCATCCACTTGGAACGCAGTCCATAACGGAATGCGAAACGTGGTGTCAGTCGCCCACAGCAATCTGTTTACCAAGCTGAACGCCAGTGATGTCAAACTGTTTGGCAAGACGGGTACTGCGCAGCAAAGCGAAACGCATCCTGACCATGCGCTGTTCGTAGGATTCGCTCCTAGCGACAGCCCGCAGGTGGCATTTGCCATAAGGATTGCGAATGGATACAGTTCGACCTATGCCGCAGAAGTAGGGAACGACATAATGGAATACTATTATCAGATAACGCCGGAAGAAGAGATTCTTACCGGAACAGCCGCAGATATCAGTGCAGGCGCGACAGTTGGAGATTAATAAAAAGAAGAGAGAGCGACAGAAAGGATGAGCGTATGTGAAAGACCCGGTACTCATTAAGAGTAACAAATACGGCATCACCATATACTTTGATCCGGACATGCCCTATGAAGAGCTATTGCCGGAGGTGAGAGAAAAGTTCGAGTCGTCAGCACATTTTTTCAATCATGCTGACATGGCTGTCGAATTTGAAGGCCGTACTTTCACAGAAGAGGAAGAGCAGCGTATGGCAGAAGTCATACAGGATGCTGCTAAGATACGGATACTATGCATCATTGAGAAGAATACTTATACGGAACGGCTCCACAAGCGGATGCTGGATGAAAGCCTTGAAACCATCCATGAAAGAGACGGACAGTTCTATAAAGGTACCCTGAGAAGAAGACAGATTCTGGAATCTGAAAAAAGCATCGTCATCGTAGGCGACGTAGAAGAAGGCGCCAAAGTCATATCCAAAGGCAATGTCGTCGTGACGGGAACCATCTACGGAACCGTAGTTGCCGGCGTCGCCGGCGACTGCGATGCAGTCATAGCAGCACTTCATATGAGGCCCACAAAGCTTCGTATTGGAGATAATGAAGTAAAACCAGTTATAGGAGGAAGTTATTCATGGGCGAAGTTATCGTAATCACATCAGGAAAAGGCGGCGTGGGCAAGACCACAACAACCGCGAATATAGGAGCAGGGTTATCCAAATTTGATAAAAAAGTAGTCGTGATCGACACCGATCTGGGCCTTCGAAACCTGGACGTAGTCATGGGACTTGAGAATCTGATCGTCTACAACCTGGTAGATGTCATTGAAGGAACATGCCGGCTAAAACAGGCCTTGATCCGTGACAAAAGATATGAGAACCTCTATCTGCTGCCTTCTGCGCAGACGAAGGACAAGACAGCAATCTCTCCCGGACAGATGAAAAAACTGACGTCCCAGTTAAAGGACGAATTCGACTACATACTTCTGGACTGTCCGGCAGGAATCGAGCAGGGATTCCAGAATGCCATTGCAGGCGCTGACCGCGCCATCGTGGTCACAACCCCGGAAGTATCGGCGATCCGTGATGCCGATCGCATCATCGGTCTGCTAGAGAGCAACCAGCTTAAGAAGATAGACCTGATCATCAACCGGATCCGCATGGATATGGTGAAGCGCGGCGATATGATGTCGGTGGACGACGTAACAGAGATTCTGTCCGTTCCCCTGATCGGCGCCCTTCCCGATGATGAGCAGGTGGTAATCGGCACCAACCAGGGAGAACCCGTGGTAGGGCTTGATTCAAAAGCAGGAAAGGCATATCTTAATATCTGCAAACGTATTATGGGAATTGAGGTTCCATTTATAGAACTGGAAAACAATTCCGGATTCTTTTCCAAACTTTCACATTTATTCAAGAAAGATTAGGAGGAGTCAAAGATGTTAAGAAAGTCTTCTGTCTCAATCGCAAAGAATCGGCTGAAAGCGCTGGTCACTTCAGACCGGGTTTTCTGTACGCCGGATGCCTATGATAATATATGCAGGGAACTGTACGAATCGCTTTCGAAGTACATGGAACTTACAGAAGAGGATTTTCAGGTAGAGATTAACCGTACACAAGTAGTAATAACATTTGCAGGAGAAGAAACGTGAGATTACCCAGATTTACAAAACCATATCATTTAAAAGATTATAAATTCAATCTAGTCGTCCTGGTCATCGCATTGTCCATATTAGGCGTGCTTGCCGTTGGAAGCGCGAAAGAAGTATACCAGTCAAGACAGATTGTCGGCATGATTATAGGGATTATCGCAATGGTCATCGTATCCTTGATCGACTATGTGTGGGTGCTGAACTTTTACTGGATCATTTATGTATTCGTCGTGCTGATCCTGGGTGCTGTGCTGGTGATCGGAGATAAGGTTAATGGAGCGACACGCTGGATTGACCTGGGATTCACTACCTTTCAGCCGTCCGAGCTTGCCAAGATCCTGCTGATCCTGTTCTTTGCCAAATTTATCATGATGCATGCAGAGGATATCAACGATAAGGTCACTCTGATAAAGTATGCGATACTTTCCGCAATTCCGCTGGCGCTGATTATCGTGGAGCCAAACCTGTCCACCACCATATGCACGGCCCTGGTCATCTGCCTAATGATCTATATTGGAGGATTAAGCTATAAGTTCATCGGCACGGTCCTATTGATCCTGGTGCCTGTGGCGATCATTTTTCTAAGCATCGTGGTACAGCCGGATCAGAAACTTCTGAAGGATTATCAGCAGAAGCGTATCCTGGCGTTCCTTGAGCCGGAAAAGTATGAAAGCGATGAGGCATACCAGCAGAAGAATTCCGTTATGGCCATCGGTTCCGGCCAGTTGACAGGAAAGGGCCTCAATAATAACACGACCACTTCCGTAAAGAACGGCAATTTCATCTCAGAGCCTCAGACAGACTTCATCTTTGCCATCATCGGAGAAGAACTTGGTTTCGTAGGAAGTTGTATAGTTGTTGCGTTATTATTATTAATTGTGATACAATGTATTCTAGTGGGCATACGATCGCAGGACTTAGCAGGGAGGATCATATGCTGCGGGGTAGGAGGCCTGATAGGCTTCCAAAGTTTCATAAATATTGGCGTGGCTTCAAAACTGCTTCCGAATACGGGAGTTCCTTTACCTTTTGTAAGTTATGGCCTGACATCTCTAGTCAGCCTGTACGTAGGTATCGGATTTGTTTTAAATGTCGGATTACAGCCGAAAAAATATCAATAAGGAGTTGAAAAACAATGAATATTGGCTTGATAGCACATGATTCCAAGAAGACGCTGATGCAGAACTTCTGTATCGCATACAGAGGAATCTTAAGCAAGCATGAACTGTACGCCACGGGCACTACCGGACGGCTGATAGAAGAGGTTACGAACCTGAACATTCACAAATATCTGGCCGGGCCTTTAGGAGGCAAGCAGCAACTGGGGGCGCAGATTGCCCAGAATGATATGGATGCCTTGATCTTCCTGAGGGATCCGAACAATCCGAAGCCTCATGAGCCGGATGTGAACGATGTAATACGGCTGTGCGACATGCACAATATACCCATGGCCACAAATCTGGCTACCGCGGAACTGATCATATTAGCAATTGACAGAGGGGATCTTGACTGGCGTGAAATGTATCGGTAGATTTGGAAAATGGATTCTGATTGCTTCATCGGCTGCATTCCTGCTGACCGGATGCGCACGGATAGGACAGCAGTTTAAGGCGCAGGAAGTGGTAAGGGCCTATGAAGCGGAACATTACAATAAAAACCTGTACACGGGCGAACTCTTTGCCTCCGATCTTTGTGTGGCGTCTGAAAACGTAGCGTTCCAGGGCGCGCCTGATCCTGCCGGACTTCATGCAGCAGGCTTGTTTGACGTAGAGGACGGGAAGGTGGATTTTGCATACAATCTCCACGACAGGCTCTATCCAGCCAGCACCACGAAGATTATGACCGCGCTGGTAGCCCTTAAGAAGGGGAACCTTACGGATATGGTAACCGTACAGGCAGACGCAGATGCTGCAAACTTTGCCGCGGATGAGAAGACCTGCGGGATTAAGGCCGGGGATCAGATGACCTTGGGCGATCTGCTGCATGGGCTATTGATGGAATCAGGCAACGATGCCGCCGTCGCTATCGCCGACTACATAGGCGGGAATTCAGAACAGTTCGCACAGATGATGAACGAGGAAGCCCAGGCCTTGATGGCCACAAAAACTCATTTTTTAAACAGCAACGGCCTACATAATGAGAACCATTATACCACGGCCTATGACCTCTACCTGATCTTCAATGAATGTATCAAGCACGACGAGTTTGTGGATATTATTAATACTGCAGAATATACGGCAAATATAACAGGCGCTGACAAAACAATGCGTCAGGTGGCTTGGAAGCAGACCAATTTCTATGCGCTTGGGGAAGCCGAACTTCCGCAGAGCGCGACGATTATCGGAGGGAAAACAGGTACCACGGAACCGGCCGGGAACTGCCTGATTCTCTTGGAGAAGGATTCCTCCGGCAGGCCGTACATATCTATCGTCATGGGAGCAGATACAAAATCCCTGCTATACCAAGACATGACAGCGATCATCAATGGGATAGGGCAGCAAGAACCAGCGGCCGCGAGTGATGTAGATAATGGAACTCCATAGGATAAATAGAGTATAAGAGGGGCATCTCGCTATGGGATACCCCTCTTGCTATGAATGACCGTTGACGCTATGAATTGCTTCCGATTCTTCCATATAGACTAATCAGATAGAGACCGCATAAGCCAACGATTGTATAGATAATGCGGGATAGCCAGGAGAGATTGCCAAAGATGAAGGCTACTAGATCGAATCGGAATATCCCAACTAAAAGCCAGTTGATTGCACCTATAATCACGATTGTCAAAGCGGTATTATCAAACCATTTCATGTGAGTTCCTCCTTTTTTCATGCTAATCTTAGTATGCCGAAAGCGGATTGAATTATACACAGAGAAAGGAATATTTTATCAGATGGACGAAAAATTGCCATATTGCCCTTATTCTGAATATTTAAAAAATAAATATGGCGAAAAGGTATACAAGCTTCCGGTAAATCTTCCCGTCAGCTGCCCCAACCGAATCGCGGGAAGCGGCTGCGCCTTTTGCGCGGAAGCAGGAACCGGATTCGAGGCCATGGATTGCATGACGCCTGTTACGCAGCAGTTAAATGTCACAAGGAAGCATATTGAAAAGAAATATCATGCCCATAAGTTTATTGCATATTTCCAGAATTATACCAATACGTTCCTTCCGATTGAGAAGTTTGAAGCCTATATGCGTGAGGCGGCCTCGTTGCCATATGTTGCGGAGATTGCCATCTCCACAAGGCCGGACTGCATTACAGCAGAGTACCTGGATGTGCTTCAACGTATTCGAGGGGAGCATGACATTGGCATCACGATCGAATTGGGCCTTCAAACGACCAACTGCCATACGCTGGCGTCTATCAGCCGTGGCCACACGCTGGCAGAATTTATCGATGCCGTGCTTGCCATAAGACAATATGACTTCGAGATCTGCGCCCATGTAATTTTGAATCTCCCCGGAGATGATATGCTGGATACGATAGAGACTTCAAAGGTCCTGTCCGCGCTTCGGATTCCGGTTGTCAAGATTCATTCCCTGTATATTGCGAAAAACACACAGTTGTGCGATGACTATGAAAATGGTACAATAACTTTATGCTCAAAAGAGGAATACCTGGAACGGCTGATGGCCTTCCTGGAATATCTGGATCCCGCGACTGCCATAGAGAGGCTCTTTAGCCGCATTCCAGAAAAGGATGCCGTGTTCTGCAATTGGGGGACGAGCTGGTGGAAACTTCGGGACGAATTTTTAAGCCGGATGAAGAAAGAGGGAAGTTTTCAGGGCAGGCGATTCCAGTATCTTAACGGAGCAGCGCTAAAGCAGCTAGACTGACAATAAATAGGGGGCTATATTTTTGGCTAGGGACAAACTGACGAACATACAAGTTTATCGAAAAAAATGGAATATAAATATAGGCATCATCATCTTCGGCGTAATCTTTATCTATCTGGTGATGACCGTATTGATGTATCTGACCAACAAGCATGTATCTGCCTATGAAGTCAGGGAAGGCTCCATCCTTAAGGATACGGCGTATACGGGGCTGATCATCCGGGACGAGACGGTGGTGAATGCAGAGGCAGACGGCTATGTGAACTACTTTGCGCCGGAAGGCAGCAAGGTGGGCGCTAAGACCAGAGTCTATACGCTGTCAGACAAGAAACTGGAATTTGCGGATGCCACTTCCGAATCCCAGGAACTGACTTCAGAAGAACAGTCTTCCATACTGATGAAGACCCAGTCTTTTTGCGAAAGTTTTAAAGAGCAGCAGTTTTCAGACGTGTATACGCTTAAGAACAGCGTCTCCAATATACTGGAGAGCAAGTCCAGCCAGAGCAGGCAGTCCCAGTTAGATGAGATGGTCACGGAAGGAATGGAAGGGCTGCAGATATACTCGGCGGATTCAGACGGAGTCATCATGTATTCTACAGATGGATATGAGAATACCACGATCAGCGATGTGACGGAGGATATGATCGCCAAGAAGGACTATCAGGCCACCGGCCTTAAGAACAATAGCCGGGTAAAGGCGGGAAGTCCGGTCTATAAGTTGATCAAAGACAATAACTGGACGGTTGTCATCTTGCTGGATGATGATGCCGCCCAGGAAATGGCCGATATGAAAAGCGTGAAGGTCCGTTTTTCCAAGGATAATGAGACTGCGGTTGCTGGCTTTTCCATCTATAATACGAAAGATTCCAACCTTGGATTCCTGACATTCGACACTTCTATGATCCGCTATGCAGAAGAAAGATATCTGGATATGGAGCTGATATTGGAAGATGAGTCGGGACTTAAGATTCCCAAGTCTTCCGTGGCGGACAAGAAGTTCTATCTGGTACCGGAAAACTATCTTACGCAGGGGGGCAACAGCAAGGAGACCGGCGTCCTGATCGATAATGGAAAAGAGGATGCCCAGTTTAAAAATGTGGAGGTCTATTATAGGGATAAAGAGAACAAAATGGTCTATCTGGACCCGAATGTATTTGACAAGAATACTTCCTTAAGGGAGCCTGACGGATCCGAGACTTATCCGCTTAAGAAGACCAAAAGCCTGAAAGGCGTATATAATATTAACAAAGGATATGCCGTATTCAAGCAGATTCATATCCTGTGTGAAAGCGAAGACTATTATATCGTGGAGGCAGGCAATGATTACGGACTTGCTAACTATGATCATATTGCGCTGGACGGAAGCGAAGTTCATGAAAATGACGTAGTATTTTAAAAAAGGAGTGATTTTAAATGTTAAAGGAAAATCTGGAAGCAGTAGAGTCAAAGATTCAAGCTGCGTGCCACAGCTGCGGCAGAAGCCGGGACGAGGTCACGCTGATCGCTGTCAGCAAGACGAAGCCTGTGGAGACCCTCAAGGAGGCTCATGACCTGGGCGTGCGTATCTTTGGCGAAAATAAAGTACAGGAACTGTCAGACAAACATGATCTCCTTCCCCAGGATATCCACTGGCATATGATCGGTCATTTGCAACGCAATAAAGTAAAATATATCATTGATAAGGTGGATCTGATCCATTCCGTAGATTCCCTGAGGCTGGCAGAGGCGATTGAGAAAGAGGCTGCCAAGCGCGATCTGGTAGCGAATGTACTGCTGGAGGTCAACGTGGCCAAGGAAGAGAGCAAATTCGGCCTTATGCCGGAAGAAGTTTTCGAATTTATTGATAAAATTGCAGGATTTTCCCATATTCAGGTAAAAGGACTCATGACAATCGCTCCTTTTGTAGATAATCCTGAGGAAAACCGCCCGATTTTCGCACGTTTGCGTAAATTATCTGTTGACATTGCAGAGAAAAACGTTGATAATATTACTATGAGTATTCTTTCCATGGGTATGACCAATGACTACCAGGTTGCCATAGAAGAGGGCGCGACGATGGTCCGTGTGGGAACCGGAATTTTTGGTGCGCGTGATTATGCTCAAGTATAAACGGAAGATAGGAGAAGTTTTAAAATGGGAGTATTAGATAAGTTTTTAGATATCATGAAGTTAAGTGATGATGACGATTACGATGACGATGATTTCTTTGACGATGACTATGAAGACGACTATGAAGAAAAGCCTAAGAAAAGTCTCTTCCATAAATCTAAAGATTATAAAGATTACGACGAAGAGGAGGATTACGAAGACGACTATGCGCTTCCGGCAAAGTCCAGGTCTTCCCGATCTAACAATAAAGTAACCCCGATGCGCCAGCCTGCGAGAAGGAACAACGTCAGTATGGAAGTATGCGTAATCAAGCCTACATCCGTTGACGATGCCCGCGAGATTACGGAGACCCTTCTGAGCGGAAGGACCGTGATCTTGAATCTCGAAGGATTGGATCTTGAAGTGGCCCAGCGTATTATTGACTTTACGTCAGGCGCGACATTTGCCATCAGCGGCAATCTGCAGAAGATTTCTAATTACATATTCCTGGTAACGCCTACCAACGTAGACATTTCCGGAGACTTGCAGGATCTGCTGAACACTTCTTTTGACGCATCCTCTATGCGTTCCAGGTTCTGATTATGAACAAAGAGGAACTACTGCTTCAGAAGCGCCTGGCCGAACTTTCCAGGATCGCGTATACACGGGAGATTGTTACATTCTCCGAGTTTCTTAATCTGAATGAATTAAATATATTACATACCACGCCAAAGGACATGCTCTTATCCCAGTATAAGACTTATGGCGGATATGGCTTATCAGAGCGTCAGATGGCTGCATTTCTACCTGATGCTCTTTATTATGATTATCAGTACCCTATTCAGATTATAGAGATTTCACCAGTTAACAGAAAATTCGCAGAGGAGTTAAGCCACCGCGATTATCTGGGAGCGGTCATGAACCTGGGAATTGAAAGGTGCAAGTTGGGCGACATTCTGATCGAGGATGGAAAAGCCATTCTGTTTGCCAAGGAGGAACTGGCGGGATATATCATGGAACATCTGACCAGGATCCGCCACACTACGGTAAAGACCTCTATTCTGTCGGCATTCGAGGATTCTTATGAGCCGCGTTATGAGGAGTTAAAAGGGACGGTGGCATCGGTGCGGCTGGACACCGTGCTTTCTCTGGCCTATCCTCTATCCAGAAGCAAGATCACCGGACTCATCGAAGGAGCCAGGGTGTTTGTAAATGGGAAACTGGTGACCAGCAATGGATACCGTCTGAAAGAAGGAGACATCCTATCTGTCAGGAAGATGGGACGGATAGGATATAACGGCATCCTGTCTGAGACCAAGAAAGGCCGTTATATGGTATCCATCCGCAAATATATCTAGAAGAGGAAGAATATGTTGAGAGAGAAAAGCAGAACGAATCATTATATAGCAGCAGTCATAGGCATAGCCGTACTGGTATTCCTGGATCAGTTTACCAAGTGCCTGGCGATTGACCGGCTGAAGGGACAGTCCCCCTTTATCATCATCAAGGAAGTATTCCAGCTGGAATATCTGGAGAACAGGGGCGCGGCCTTCGGGCTGTTTCAGAACCAGAAGATCTTCTTTTTCCTAAGCGTCATCGTCATATGCGCTGTCGTCTTGTGGTTCTATCGCAAGGTGCCTATGGAGAAGCGTTTTCTGCCGCTTCGGCTATGTGCCGTATTTATTGTGGCGGGGGCCTTTGGAAACTGTATTGACAGAATCCGCCTGAATTATGTGGTCGACTTTTTTTACTTCAAGCTGATAGATTTTCCGATTTTCAACATGGCGGATATCTACGTTACGGTATCTGCCGTTGCCTTGATACTTCTGGTATTCATCTATTATAAGGAGGAAGACCTTGAAAGAATTTTTCACAGTTGAGAATCAGGATGGAGAGCGTATTGACCGATATCTTTCCGAGGAATTGGCGGATCGTTCCAGATCCTATATCCAGAAATTAATCAAAGAGAACTATGTGACTGTGAACCAGAAGCCTGTAAAAGCCAATTACAGGCTTTCTTTGGGTGACAGGGTAGAGATAGACCTTCCGGAGGCAAAAGAGCCGGATATCCGGCCTGAGGACATTCCTTTGGACATCCTCTATGAAGACAAGGATATCATCATTGTCAATAAGCCAAAGCAGATGGTCGTGCATCCAGCGCCCGGGCACTACAGCCAGACGCTGGTGAATGCCCTGATGTACCACTGCGGCTCGGATCTGTCGGGCATTAACGGCACCATGAGGCCGGGAATCGTACACAGGATCGATATGGACACGACGGGATCACTGGTGGCCTGCAAAAATGACATGGCGCATCAGAGTCTTTCCAGGCAGTTGAAAGAACACTCCATCCGGCGTATCTATGTCGCCATCGTCCACGGGAATATCAAGGAGGAGTATGGGACCGTAAATGCCCCGATCGGCAGGCATCCCACGGAGCGCAAGAAGATGAGTATCCACAGCAGGAATGGAAGAGAGGCGGTTACCCATTATCAGGTGCTGGAGCGCTTTGGCGACTATACCTATATCCGATGCGAGCTGGAAACCGGGCGGACTCACCAGATCCGCGTGCACATGGCAAGCCTGGGCCATCCGCTTTTGGGGGATGGCGTATACGGGCCGAAGAAGTGCCCCTTCCCGCCTCTTCAGGGCCAGACGCTACATGCCAGGACGCTTGGAATCATCCATCCAAGAACCGGGGAATATCTGGAAGTAAATGCCCCGCTTCCGGCTTATTTCATAGAATTGTTAGACAAACTAAGGAAATCCTAGCCCAAAACTATTAGAAAATTCTATACATTTCCCCTTAATTGATATATAATGATTGTATAATTATGAAGAGGAGCGTGATTGGTATGGCTAAAACGAATACGATCATCACTATCGGCAGGCAGTTTGGAAGTGCCGGCCGGGAAATTGGCTATCAAGTCGCCAAGGACCTGGGCATTAAATTATATGATAAGGAGATGCTGGACCGTGCTGCAAAAGAGAGCGGCATATGCCAGGAGTTATTCGAGACTCACGACGAAAAACCAACCAACAGTTTTTTATATTCTCTGGTAATGGACACCTATTCTCTGGGTTATTCCTCAGGAAACTATACAGATATGCCGATTAACCATAAGGTATTTCTGGCTCAGTTCGACGCGATCAAAAAGATCGCGGATGAGGGCCCTTGCATTCTGGTAGGGCGATGTGCCGATTATGCTCTGGAAGAATACGACAACGTATTGAGCGTCTTCATCCATGCAGATCTGGATTCCCGTATCCGGAGGATTGCCCGCATCTATGACTTGACAGACGCCAAAGCCAAAGATATGATTGTCAAGACCGATAAGAAGCGCGCCAGCTACTATAACTATTATAGCAATAAGAAATGGGGCGCGGCGGAGAGTTATGACATCTGCCTGGACAGTTCCGTACTGGGCAGGGAAGGCACCGCGGAGGCGATCGAGAGGCTGATCGAGATTAAAGAGCGCGAAGGCGACAAGAAATTATAGAATCCTACATTTTAAGTAAAAAAGGGATCTCCCATAGCTAGAATAAAATCCAGCGGTGGGAGATCCCTTTTATGATAGATAAATATCGCCTCTAATTCAGCAATCTTATATTTATCGTGATCAATTATTATCCAAGCTAGTAACCGGAGTTTTATTATCAGCGTACATGGGGAATCCGTGGAGGCCATCCCTTAATGTTGCCGTTCAGTATTGCCGTGAACATCCGCTGCCTGGCGCCGGCATGCTCATCGTCCAGCTGCTTAACCAGTTCTTTTGCGTACTGGCGCTTGGTATACCCATCAATTGGACAGCGGCTGGTCACTACGGGCAGATCATACTTCTGCTTAAATCCAATCACTTCTGCCTCGTCTACGAACATGATCGGGCGGATCACCGTCAGATCCATGCGATCCAGATAGGTCTTTGGAGAGAAGGAGTAGAAGCGTCCTTCAAATATCAGGGACAGCAGCATGGTCTCGATGATATCATCCTTGTGGTGGGCGTAGGCTACTTTGTTGCAGCCCATCTCCTTGACCGCCTGATTAAGAGCGCCTTTACGCATCTTGGCACATAGAGAGCAGGGGTTGCTTTCTTTACGCTCATCAAACAGGATATGGGCGATATCCGTCTTTACGATCTTATAGGGAACTCCCAGTTCTTCGCATAGATAAACGACCGGGGTAAAGTCGCATTCGCTGTAGCCAAGATCCACCGTAACCGCGCTTAACTCGAACTTTTTTGGATAGAACCGCCTAAGCCCATGGAGCGCGTACAGAAGCGTCAGACTGTCCTTTCCACCTGAGATTCCTACGGCGATATGATCGCCTTCGTCTATCAGGCCATATTCATCTACGGCCTTTCTGGTATAACTCAACAATTGCTGTAATTTCATCCTATGTCCGTCCTTTCCAACTTCAATGTCAGTCCACATATAGATTACATGATACATGCCTATTTTACAAGAAAAAAGAGAAGAATCTAAGCTTCTTCATTTGAAATTCATATCTTTCTGTTATAATGGCATCAATATGAATAAAAAGAGGGAGAAGCACTTATGCGAAGAATATTATTCCTGGAAGATGAGCCAACCATCAGGGAAGTATTGGCAGAATATATGAAAATGCAGCGTTATGAAGTCACGGAAGCCTGTGACGGCGATGAAGCCGTCGCTCTGCTTAAGAGCCAAAATTTTGATCTGGCGGTGCTGGATATCATCGTGCCCAAAAGAAGCGGGCTGGAAGTCCTTGCCTATATTCGGCAGGAATATCCGGATATGGCCGTCATCATGCTGACAGCCCTGGACGATGAGCAGACGCAGGTAAAGGCGTTCAATGCCTATGCGGATGACTATGTCATCAAGCCGGTGTCCCCATTGATCCTGTTAAAAAGAATGGAGACCATCTTAAGACGCACCACGCATAACAGGACTTCGCCAGGCATTAAGGATCAGACGGACAGGGCAGAGCAGGGACTTTCCATAGACCAGGACGCTTATCAGGCTTATTATGATGGCCAGGCTCTTCCGCTGACGCTAAGCGAGTACCTGCTTCTTAGCACGCTTTATCAGGAGCCTCAGCGGGTATTTACAAGAGAGCAGCTGATTCTCCGGATATTTAATGAAGAATATATCGGAAACGACAGGATTATTGATGCCCACGTTAAAAACCTAAGGAAAAAACTGCCAATGAACCTGATTAAGACGGTGATCGGCGTAGGCTATCAGTATGCCTCGCCTGGCGAAAAGGATGGGAGGAATTAAAAATGCGCCTGACAAAGAAGACTCTGTGCTACAGCGTCCTGATCTCGGCAGTCCTGATGGCCTTCGTCGTAGTCTATTTCTGCTTTATGATGCCATCCCTATACGTGGATTATGCCAAAAAGGATGACCTGAAGTCCGTAGTAGACGTACAAAAAGGCTATATGAAAAACCGCAGTTATAAAGGCTTGACGGTTAAGAATCCTACCGGCTCCATGTCCGTGGAGATTCCCCTTTCCGGAGACACGGTGTATATCGCGGGAAAGAACTTCCGGATTACGGTACAGGCGGATGAGCCCGAGTTAAAGGAATTTCTGCAGGAAATCCAGCAGGCATTTTCCTCGGGAGACGATATGGAAGATATTCAGCTGCCGGATATCGACAAAGATAGGATGAAATCTATCTTCAATCTCAATAAAGAATCCCTGAAAGATCTTCCAGTCAACATCCATCTGGAAGCGGATGAAGATTTAAACGATGACTCGTTCAAGGAAAAGAAGGTGAAGACTCACGTTATCTCTGACAATATCATCGTATTTGAGGGAGGAATCATCGATGATACGAATGAATACACTTCCTATATTGCGGCGGGAAGAACTTCAGACGCGCTGATCCTATCCTTCCTTCCGGTGATGACCCCGCAGATGAATGAAATTACTCCGGTGGTATTAAGCAGCCTTCCTATGCTGATGGCTGTGGTATTCCTGATCGTGCTTATCGCCTCCCGCATGTTCTCCAGAAAGATCGTGATTCCGGTCATTCGCCTTGCACAATATGCGGAAGAAGTGAAGATGGCCGGACATATGGAGATTGAGCCGCTATCCGTCACTTCCAAAGACGAGATTGGAGAACTGGGCGCCACCTTGAACGCATTGTATGGGCAGCTGCGCCTCCAATATCAGGCCCTAGAGCAGAAGAACCAGGCCCTGGCCCAGGAGAATAAGCGCCAGGAAGTCTTTTTGCGCGCATCTTCCCACCAGCTTAAGACTCCGGTTACGGCGGCCCTTCTTCTGGTAGAAGGCATGATGAATGAGGTGGGCAAGTATAAGGATACCCAGAAGTATCTTCCCCAAGTAAAACAGCAGTTAAAGATTATGCAGAAGATTGTGGAGGATATTCTGCACCTGAACCATTGTACCGAGCATATGGAGAAGGAGTCCTTTGATCTAAAGGGGCTGGCAGATGAGATTGTCCTGGGTTACCAAGTACAGGCATCCACAAATAACCTGACATTCCAAATAGAGGGAGCATCCGGGCCCGTCTGCACGGACCGGGATATGCTAAAGAAGATTGTCGACAACCTGGTATCCAATGCCGTATCCTACACGCCTGCCGGCAACCTGATCCAGGTTACGCTAGAAGAGAAGTGCCTGAAGATTTTTAACCATGGAGGGCACATCGAAGAGTCGCTGCTCCCTGATATCTACGAGCCATTTGTCAGCAGCGACGTACAGAAGAAAGGGCGTGGGCTGGGATTGTACATCCTTTCCTACTATGCCCAGATCCTGGGCTGCGACGTAAAGATTGTCAACGAGTCCGACGGCGTGCTGGCTATACTTAGGATTCCCTGATTTGATTTCATACAGCCTCTACGCCATATTCATCGGAAATTCATATCATCATGCTAGAATAACAGCATCAAAGGAAAAGGAGGCATATCACAATGCTCGTAACCATACAGAACTTGCAGGTGCAATATGGAAAACAGACGGCCTTGCAGATACAAAAGCCTATTGCCATCGACTCCGGAGAACGGATAGGAATCATCGGCTCCAACGGCGCGGGAAAGACTACGCTGGTCCGCACCATCCTGGGACTGACCCATTACAGAGGAACCATACGGACCAGCCTAAGGCCGGAACAGATGGCGGCCCATCTGCAGCAGAATCATTATGCTTCAACCATGCCCGTAAAGGTCATTATGGAAACTGTTCTCAATACGGATATTAAGAAAGATGGGAAACTAAAAGAACTGATTGACTATTTTGAATTCGGCCCTTGCCTTAGAAAGCGATATTCCGCGCTTTCCGGAGGGCAGAAGCAGAGGCTGACGATCATTCTGGTGATGATGCAGGATGCGCCCCTTACCTTCTATGATGAAGTGACTTCGGGGCTGGACTTTGAAACCAGACAGCGGCTGATGGGAAAATTATCTGCCTGGTATAAGGACAAAAAGAACCATACGCTATGCATTGTATCCCACTATTATGAGGAACTAGAAATGCTGGTAGATAAGCTGCTGATTCTGGATAAAGGGCAGGTCGTGGACTTCGGAAGAACGGATGAACTGTTCCGGAGATATTGCGGAAAATCGATCTTCATTGTAGACCGCACTCAGGAAAACGAACGTCTTCTTGAGTCGTTTCCCAAGCTGGCTTCCCCTGCGCATCTGATCGCCCTTTCCTGTGCCAAAGAGGAGACAGAGCACAGGCTTGCAGAACTTCTCATCAACGCGAATGTGAATTTTAAGCGGAGCTGCAGCGATATCGAGATTATGTCTGCCAATGCCAAACTGGCATATGAAGGCAAGAAGGAGGCTTGCGTATCATGAACAATAAGAAAAGCACAAAAAAATTGGTAGCCTATGAAATCTATAATATCATTGGGAATCCTTTTTCTTCCTTTTTCGGAATCGTATTTCCGATTCTCATGCTGCTGATCATAACCAATGCAATCAAAGGAGATGTGCCGAAAAGCATGGTTGCGCAGGCCAATACGACCATCTTTATCACCATGTCCCTGATAACCCCGATGGCCATCATCTTTCTCGGCTATGCCGCTACCTATTCACAGGAACTGGAGAATGATATTCCGCTTCGCATGGGGTTATTCGGCTTCTCAGAGCGTTTCATGATGCGGGCAAAAATCATTGCCCAGGTCATCGTTCTGACTGCCGCGCTTGCAATCTATACCTTGGTGTCCTACACGGCGCTGGATCTGGAAATCCCCAGTTTTTCCGGGGCCGCCACCCTGGTCATCTGCCTCTACCTGATGGGCGTCATTTTCTTCATCCTAGCTCACGGACTGGCTAATATCTTTCGGAAGTTCGGGCCTACTTATGCACTGGCAATGATCCTGTATTTTGGAATCATGGTCCTGTGCGGGATGATGGGAATACAGACGGACCAACTTCCCGGATTCCTTCAGAAGATCGCCGCCCTTCTTCCCATGTCTTACGTAAGCAGCGACTTTATCGATCTGTGGCAGGGCGGAAGTTACAACTTTATGCCCCTGATACAATCCTTTTTATTCATGGGAGCCATAAGCGGAATCCTTCTTCTGTATGCGAACTATAAAAATCGCAGGACCGTGGGATAACATGGTCAACTTTCTCTTAACTTCACGGCAGACGCTGCCTTGCGGCGTCTGTCTTCATCAATGGCCGCATAATGCTTCTTCGTCGTATTTACATCCTTATGTCCCAGAACATCAGCCACAAGATAGATATCTCCGGTCTCTTTATAAAGAGATGTGCCATAGGTGCTTCGAAGCTTGTGGGGAGTGATCTTTTTCGTCGGCGTCACCTGCCGGGCATACTTCTTTACCATATTTTCCACCGCCTGGATGCCCATCCGCCTCTTCTGTGTGGAAAGAAACAGGGCATTTTCGTGGCCGGAGAGGGGAGTAGCAGCCTTTCGATCGCCCTCAATATAGTGCTTCAAAGCCTTTTCTACTTCTTCCCCAAAATATACAACCATTTGGTTGCCGCCCTTGCGCGTAACCGTAATCCCATTATTCTTAAAATCTACATCCGTAAGGTCAAGGCCGACGCATTCGGAGACACGAATTCCCGTGCCAAGAAGCAGAGTCAGTATCGCAAGATCACGGTCCTTCGTCTTCTTATAATAGTTCAATGCCTGTCCGGACAGTTCGTTTCCGCAGTTCTCTACAAAATCCAGAAGCAAGGCGACCTCATCCGCATCCAGACGGATAATCGCCTTATCATGAAGTTTTGGCATATCCACCAGCAAAGTCGGGTTCCTGGAGATAGCCTGACGCTTGAAATAATAGTTATAGAAACTTCTAAGAGCCGACATCTTGCGGGAAAGGCCTTTCTCCCCATTGGTCACCAGTTCGTCGTCACGTATGTAGACCTTCAGGTATTCCATATATTCCTCAATATCCACCGGCTCCAGCCGTTCAAGGTCACCTAAGGTAAACTGATCTATGGAATAATTCTTATATGTAGGATTATTCTCCATAAGAAAATGAAAAAAGACCCGAATATCATAGGCATAATTAATCCGCGTCTTTGCGGATGACTTTGGCTCAATGGCCCGGAAGAAATCTTTTGCAAACGGCGGCAGCGTCTTTAAGACTTCCCTTAGCCTTATTGTCTGTTCCACCTGTACTTGTTCATGATATGACTTTGATTCAGCCATGAGGAAACCTCCTTATTGTTATTTATACCTTACAATTATTAATCATATTATAGCATATCCCGTTTCCTCCGTCTATATCTTTTGGAAAAATCAGTATTTGTCGTATAGATATATTTCTATCGACAGATATGCTCTTATAGAGCCTTGCCCAATCAAAAGGCAAGCGTCCGACAGCAAAGGAATAACTCCATCGCTGCCGGACGCCGCAAATTGGGTGAGTATAATATATATAAGATGATTAACTCCTATATACCGTAATAAATAAACTATACAGACGGCATGCAAAGCGATTACCTGAACGCCGTATCATAGTATGCGACTGTAAGATACTGGCCTTCCTGAATACCATCGGATGTCAGTCCGTTAATATATTTCAGTTCATCGATGTAAGCATAGATAGAATCATAGTCTTCATTCATATATTCTTTTGCAATATCCCATAAAGTATCGCCGGATGCGATCTCAATACTCTTATAATACTTATGTCTGACCGGAGACTCCGTGGAATTGCCATGGGCGTCTACAAATCCATTACTCAAAATAACGCTTAAGGCCAATACAAGCGCACAGCCCGCAAAACCTAATATTAACTTCTTCATAAATACTTGTCTCTGTCTTTTCCTTGCCACATGTAATCTGCTGTTCTCCATAGTATCCTCTCCTTCTTAACTATCCCTTATCCCCTCGTGCGAAAACATTTGTTTGTGAACATCTGTTCTATGTTTTAGATTATACAACTCGAACGCATGTTTGTCAATACTTGGCAAGGAAATATTCGAACATATTTTCTAAACATTTGTTTGCTTTTTGTAATCTGCTATGATAAAATATAACCAAATAATTACAGAACGCATGATACAGGCAATATATAAGGAGGTTTCTATGGCTCAGGGTAAGATTAGTCCGAAGCAGCAGGAAATATTAGAATACATAAAATCACAGATACTGGAAAGAGGCTTTCCGCCTGCGGTGCGTGATATATGCGAGGCTGTGCATCTCAAGTCCACTTCCAGCGTCCACTCCCACCTGGAGACGCTGGAGAAGAATGGCTACATACGCAGGGATCCGACGAAGCCAAGAGCGATAGAGATACTGGATGAATCTTTTAACTTCACCCGCAGGGAGATGGTCAACGTGCCAATGGTAGGCAGGGTTGCCGCAGGCGAGCCGCTGCTTGCCGAGCAGAACGTCGAGAACTACTTCCCGATTCCCATGGAATTCATGCCTAATAACCAGACATTTATGCTGCGCGTCAAAGGCGACAGCATGATTAATATAGGCATCTTTGACGGAGATCTTGTTCTTGTGGAGCAAAGACAGACCGCCCGCAACGGCGAGGTGATTGTCGCCCTTGTTGAGGACGGCGCAACGGTGAAGCGCTTTTTCAAAGAAGAAGGCGTCTTTCGCTTGCAGCCCGAGAACGATGCCTTGGATCCAATTATCGTAAAAGAGGTCCAGATACTTGGCAAAGTTATCGGAGTCTTCCGTTTCCTTTCGTAATCCACAAGATTATTTATTCCTAATGATAAGAAAGCCCGTAGTCCGGCAACTACAGATCTCTAAATATCGTTGATCTATAGTTGCCGGACTACGGGCTTCCTTTAAAATTTCCTCTACGGTTCTTTCCTCATTCAGCCTATAAATCTTTTATGTCGTCGAATCGTCTTCCGTCGCTCCAAATGCGCTCCAGGTTATAAAATTCTCTGTTTTCCCTGTCAAATACATGGACGATAATATCGCCGTAATCCAGAAGCACCCAAGAGCCGCCATTTCGTCCTTCTCCCTGCTTCTGGGTAAACCCGGCCTTGTGCATCTTTTCCTCCACGTTGTCAACCAAGGCTCTTACCTGGCTGTCGCTGTTCCCATTGGATATAACACAATAATCTGCAAGTACCGAGACATGCGAGATATCAATGACACAGGTGTCTTCTCCTTTTTTATCTTCCAGCGCCCCGAACGCGACGCGTGCCATTTCCTTTGCTTGTTCCATGCTATTCCTCCTTCTGATCTAATTTGTCTTTATAATATTGATATGATTTCTCTGTCATAGGGTCAATCGGGATGTTCCTGCTGTCAAGATATACCAGCGAATCCTTTAATATACGGTACAGGCAGGCATCGATATCATGAAAAGCCAGTTTCCGTACTTCCGCCATATTTGGAAGTTCTTCCCTGCCAGGCTCGATATAATCGGCGATATAAATAATCTTCTCCAGCAGCGACATGTGCGGCCTTCCGGTAGTGTGGCTGGCAATGGCGTTCACAATCTCCTTGTCGTCTACATGGTACTTCTTTGCCGCCAGGAAAGCCCCCAGTTTCGCGTGCAGCAGGCTGGGGTTGGCCTTCTCCACTTCTGAAACGCTCAGATGGTATCTGTCGCAGAGCTTGATCTTGTTCTCGCCGGAAATACATTTGGCGCAGTCATGGAGCAGTCCTGCCATCAGCGCCTTATCAATGTCCGCATCGTAGCTCATTGCCATGGACGCGGCGGTATACATGACGCCCAGGGTATGCTCATAACGCTCTTTGTCCAGTTCCGCCATCAGCTTACGGCGTATTCTGGTTATCTTTTGATTCATATGCTGCCATTCCTCTCATACAGATGATTTCTGATAATATAGTCTTCCACGCTGGATGGAACATAGGCTGCGATCGACTTGCCTCTTTTAATCTCTCTTCTTAGCTCGCTTGACGATACGCTCATCAAAGGCGTTGCCAAAATCCAGATCCGGGCATCGTATTTTTGCGTCAGATACTGGATCTGCGCTTCCATCTCCGCCCTGGTATTGATCTCGTCACGGTAGGTGGCAAGTACAGTACAGGCTGGAAATATCCGTTCCGGATGTGCCCAAGTCTCGATGGCAAACAGCGAGTCCGCGCCGATGATAAAATAAAACTCATCCTCCGGATATATCTTATTAAAAAATTCCAACGTACTGTAGCTATAAGATACTTCCTTCCGGCATGCCTCATACAGTTCCAGCCGGAATTCTTCCTTTCCGCCGATTGCCAGTCTCACCATCTCGATCCGGTCATCTACGTCGGATTCAATTGTATTTCTGTCTTTGTGGGGAGGATGCCCATTGGGCATGAACCATATCTGATCCAGATGGAATGTTTCATATGCAGCCTGTCCCAGCATAAGATGCCCGTTATGGATCGGATCAAATGTCCCTCCCATGATTCCAATCTTCATAATTATCTGCCTCGCTCTGCCACATGAAGCCTCCGCAATGCTGAGGGATATTAAGGCAGTTGTATCTTCTTATTCTTCTCTTTTCCTTCCTTATATAAGACAATCTTCTTCCCGATCACTTGCACGACCTGGGATTTGGTGCGGTCCGCCATCATATCCGCCAGGTCCCGGGGATCATCGGCACAATTCTTCAGCACGCTGATCTTGATCAGTTCCCGTGCCTGAAGCGCCTCCGTAACCGCTTTGGTAAGTTCTGGCGTCATGCTGTTCTTCCCAATCTGGAAGATCGGGTCCATTGTCATTGCAAGGCTTTTTAGGTATGCTCTTTGCTTTGTCGTCATCGTCTGTCATTCTCCTGTTCTATTTCGCTATTTATAATAATCAAACTGCAGCCCGTACATCCGCACCGTATCGCCTTCCTGGATGCCGGCATCCTCCAGTTCGTCCAGGATTCCGGTATCCTTTAAGAACTTCTGGAAGAAGGCAAAGCCTTTCTCCGAGTCCAGGTTGGTATAGCCCAGCATCTTCTCGATCTTTGGGCCTTCTACCACATAGATATCGTCTTCTTTTTCGACGGTATATGGGAGGTTCTCGTGGATCAGTTCTTCTTCCGGGAAATATTCCGGCTCGAAGATCACTGGCGCCTGATCCAGCTCGCTCAGCCTGTCGGATACATAGTAGAGAAGTTCCTTGATTCCCGCTCCGGTAACGCCGGATATCGGGAAGACACGGATTCCCTTAGGTTCGAATTCATCTTTCAGCCTCTGGATCGGATCTTCCCCCTCCGGGTATATGACATCCACCTTGTTGGCTGCGATCACCTGCGGCCGTTTGGCGATATCCGGGTTATAGGCCTCTAATTCCGCGTTGATCTTATAGATATCATCAACCGGGTCCCTGCCTTCCGTACCAGCGGCATCTACCACATGGATCATCAATTTGGTGCGCTCAATATGGCGCAGGAATTCATGGCCCAGGCCGACTCCTTCGGATGCGCCTTCAATCAGCCCTGGGATATCCGCCATCACGAATCCCCTGCCATCAGGCAAGTCCACAACGCCAAGGTTTGGATTCAGCGTGGTAAAATGATAGTTGGCAATCTTCGGATCCGCATTGGTCACCCTGGATAGAAGCGTGGACTTTCCTACATTGGGAAATCCCACAAGGCCCACATCCGCGATCACTTTCAACTCCAGATTCACCCACAATTCCTGGGAAGGTTGTCCGGGCTGGGCATATTTGGGAATCTGCATGGTAGACGTTGCGAAATGTTGGTTTCCCAGGCCGCCTCTTCCGCCTTTTAAGATCACTTGCCGACGGTTGTCTCCGGACATATCGGCAATTACCTTGCCGGATTCCGATTCTTTGATGACGGTTCCCTCTGGCACCTTCAGCACGATATCTTCCGCATCCTTGCCGTGGCATCTGCGCTTACCGCCCTGCTCTCCATCTTTTGCGGCATATTTCTTCCTATGCCGGTAATCCTGCAGAGTATTCAGCCCCTCATCCACTTCAAAGATGACATCGCCGCCTCTTCCGCCATCGCCGCCGTCAGGCCCGCCGTTTGGCACATAGAGTTCCCGGCGGAAACTGACGTGTCCGTCACCGCCTTTTCCTGATTTTATGAATATCTTTGCTCTGTCTGCAAACATATAATGTTCCTCTTTCTTTTTTTGCTTATTTTCCCCAATATCCTGTATATTATATCATAAGGAACGGCTATTTGCCATCCCCATCCTGACCGCTAAAAAAAGAGTACTGCCTTATAACCAGAACCAGTTATCTGCAGCACTCTTCTTAGTAGACTGTTATTATTTAGCAACCGGATAGATAGAAACCTGTTTCTTATCTCTTCCTTTTCTCTCAAATCTTACAACGCCATCAACCAGCGCGAATAATGTATCGTCTCCGCCACGGCCAACATTGATTCCTGGATGGATCTTTGTTCCACGCTGTCTGTAGAGGATGTTGCCAGCTTTTACAAACTGTCCATCCGCTCTTTTAGCGCCCAGTCTCTTAGATTCAGAGTCTCTGCCGTTCTTTGTAGAACCAACACCTTTTTTATGAGCGAAAAACTGAAGGTTTAATTTCATCATGGTTGTTACACCTCCTCGAATGTTAAATCAATATATTCTGCATAGTTCTCATCATCCGCCATTTCTCTAAGACCAAGAATCATAGTCTTTAACAGCAACGCTGCCTCCTTGGAGGGCGCGCCATTCTCGTGGAAGGAAACGATCCCTTCCTCCTCGTCGGAAAGTACCGACACCTCGTCATCCGTGTATAACTCAATGGCATTCATCGTGTTAATGACCAGCACGGAAACGGCTGCACATACGATATCCTGTCCCATCTCGTCATATTCGGCATGTCCTTTGGTCTGGAAGCCTATGCATTCTTTTCTGTCATTTTCATAAATGGTTACATGAATCATGGATTGTCTCCAAATTAAGCATTGATTTTGTCAATTTTTACTGCAGTATACTGCTGTCTGTGACCATTTTTCTTATGGTATCCAGTTTTTCTCTTATACTTGTAAACAATGACTTTCTTCGCTTTTCCGTTCTCAACTACAGAAGCCTCTACTGTTGCTCCTTCAACGGTTGGATTTCCAACTTTTAATCCGTTATCGCTTACTGCAAGTACTTGGTCAAATGTATAAGTCTCTCCGGCCTCTACACCAAGTTTTTCTACTTTAATGATATCGCCTTCGGCTACTTTGTACTGTTTACCACCTGTTGCTATAATCGCGTACATATGGCACCTCCTATTATCATTACTCGCCAATTACGGTGTCCCTGTGGGAACTTTAATACCTCATTGTGCGGCATACTGGTATATGATATCACAGGAATTGGTAAAAATCAAGTATTCTTGTGAAAATTTACCTGCAAAAGTATCAAGGCCGACACCACGCAGATGATGCCTATCATATTGTACGCATCCAGCGTCTCATGATACAGCGCCACGCCAAACAAACTGGCTGCCACCACTTCGAAAGAAGAGATGATGGAGGCCTTGCTGCTCTCCATATACTTAAGCCCTATGGAATAGCTGACATAGGGAAGCGCCAGCGTCACTACGCTTCCGATGATAACCAGAGGCATCTTGGAAGAATTTTCCACGATGCGCTGCGCCATGGATGCCGGCTGGCAGATGATCAGCGTTCCGATGGAGGAAAAGATGAACGTATATACGGTTACGGTAAGAGAATCGTATTTTCCTACCAGCACTTTGCCGAAGATGCTGTATAGGGAATAGCCGAATCCGGCACAAAGGCCGATCAGCAGCGTAACCGCCCCATTGCTTCCTGCATTGGCTCCGGACAGTCCCACCACCAGCACGCATCCGGCAAAAGACAATAGAAGCGCCACAACTTTCTGAAGCGTCAGTTTTTCCTTGAAAAACAGAATCGACATGATCATGACAAAGAACGGAGCCGTATAAAGAAGGACCACTGCCACAGACAGGGACGCCCTCTGGACCGTCTCCGCATAAGCCAGGTTATTGATGAACAGGCTTCCCAGCCCTGTTCCTAAGAACCATTTCAAATCCTGCTTCTCAATCTTCAGTTTCCGATGGTCGGTAATCAGAAGAAACAATATCAAAACAGCAGCAGCCGAGCAAATGCGGACTGCTGCTGTCTGTCTCGTAGTAAATCCAATGTCTGCCACATATCTGGTAACAATTCCCATCGAACCCCATAAGACGGAGGCCATCAATACGAATAACGGGGCTATTTTCTTCATAGGCATTCCCTTTCGCTATATCGCTAATAAACTGCAGGCATTTTTGTAAAATATCTGATCCTTTTCTTCCTCCGTAAGAGGCATGCAGGACAGAAGTTCTATGAACTCTTTCTGCCCTGCCCATGGGGAGTCGGTGGCAAATAAGATCTTGTCAGCGCCATGGGCCCGTACGATTCGGACGAACTGCTCATCCGGTATCTTGCCAAGTACCACGCCTGTATCAAAGTAGACGTCTTGACCTACCAGATACTCTTCCACGTCATCCCACATCTCATTGCCCCCCAGATGCGCAAGCACCATATTCTCGGGCTCTACCTCGCGGATTAATTCCAGCGCCATCTTAGGCGTGCAGTGGACGTCTTCCGGGCACTTTGGATCCCGTCCGGCATGCACGACAGTGATCAGCCCTAGTTCTGAGGCGTAGGACACCAGCCTCTTGTAACGGATATCATTGAAATACATTTCCTGATAGTCCGGATGCAGCTTGATGCCTTTCATTCCAAGGCTCTTAATCTCCTGCAATTCTTGTTTGTAGTTTTCGCTTTTCGGATGGATACCGCCAAAAGAAATCACCGGGCCCTCAAGATAGCCAGAGGCAAACCTGTTGATGGAAGGTATCTGGGATACCTTTGTTACTGCCGGCAACGCCACAGAGATATCAACTCCCGCCCTTTCGCCGGACGCCTTCAGCCCTTCGTATGTGCCGTTTGTATATGGGGTAACTTTGCAGATCCCCTCCAGAAAATCCAAGGTCCCTTTTGCAATTTTATCCGGAAACATATGTGTATGAAAATCTATTATCATAATTATTTGTCACATTCCTTCATTTTATCAGAGTAATAGCCGATGATATCGCGCCGCGTAATAATACCGATAAAGTGTTCCTGATCATCAACCACCGGAACAAAATTCTGTTCCATCGCCTTTCCAATCAGATCCTCCATATTCGATTCAGCTGTTACGCATTGATAGTCCATCCGGCGTTCAATCTTCATAATGCTGATATCCTCCGCATCTTTTATGCTCAGAATATTCAGTTTCTTCAATGACCACAGAACATCGCCTTCTGTAATCGAGCCAACGTATTTCCCCTCCCGATTCAAGATCGGCACCGAAGAATACTTGTGGTATTCCATAATCTCCAAAGCCTGGCGCAGCGTATGGTAATCATAGATGTATGCCAGCTCGCTTTTCGGCTTCAAGAAAAATAAAATATTCATTTTAGACCTCCCCAAGACTTTATATCATTGTATTTACGAATATATCGTAGATTGCATTGACTGCGGTTTCAAAATCATGGTTCCTTACTCCGATAATGATATTAAGCTCGCTGGAGCCCTGGTCAATCATCTTGACATTGACGTTGGCATGCGCCAAAGCGGAAAAGATCCTTCCAGACGTTCCCCGGGTCGCGCGCATTCCTCTTCCCACCACGGCAATCAGAGCAAGGTCTGATTCCAGTTCCAGGAAATCCGGCTCCACAGCCCTGTGGATTCCGGCGATTACCTTCTGTTCTTTCTCCTCGAACTCATCCTGATGGACGAAGATCGTCATCGTATCGATCCCGGATGGCATATGCTCGATGGAAATGTCATTTCCATCAAAGACTTCCAGCACCTTTTTACAGAATCCCACCTCTGAGTTCATCATGGCTTTTTCCACCGTAATGGACGCAAAATCCTTCTTACCGGCAATTCCCGTAATAACAAACCGAGGCTTTCTGCAAGTTCCCTCCACGATCAAGGTTCCTTTATCCTCCGGTGAATTGGTATTGCGGATATTAATCGGAATTCCTTCTTTGCGTACCGGGAAGATGGCATCTTCATGCAGCACCGTCGCGCCCATGTAGGATAATTCCCTTAATTCCCTGTATGTAATGACGTCGATGGATTTGGGCTTTCTTACGATCCTTGGATCCGCGATCAGGAACCCTGACACATCCGTCCAGTTCTCGTACAGGTCGGCATGCACGGCTTTGGAGACAATGGATCCCGTAATGTCGGAACCCCCTCTGGAAAATGTCTTGATCTTTCCTCCTGGCATGGAACCGTAGAATCCTGGTATAACGGCCCGCTCCGTCTTCGCCAGCCTTTTGGACAATAACTTGTCTGTCTTCTCCGCGTCAAAATTGCCGGCGGCGTCAAACAGGATGACTTCTGCGGCATCGATAAATTCGTAACCCAGATAGGCTGCCATAATTATGCCATTTAAGTATTCTCCCCTGGATGCGGCATAGTCTCTTCCAATCTTCTTGCTGAAGTTCTCACGGATCGTCCGGAACTCATCATCCAGGCTAAGCGTAAGCCCCAGGCCGCTTATAATCTCTTCATACCGTTTCTTTATTGCAGCAAGCAGGCTTTCAAAATTCTCCTCGCATTCGTCCTCTTCCAGGATCGCCTGCCCATAGCAGCTGTATAGCAGATCCGTAACCTTTGTATCGTCCGGCGTCCGTTTTCCGGGTGCAGAAGGAATCACGTATTTTCTTGCCTCATCCTTCTTAATAATCTTGCCAACTTTCTTAAACTGCTCTGCACTTGCTAATGAACTTCCACCAAACTTTACAACTATCTTCATCTCTTCTTGTATTCCTCCAAACTGCTTAATCCTATGGCTTCTATAAATGACTTCTATTATATTACATCATTTTTCCATCATCTGCAATGAAATATCTTTATGAAATACAATTCCCTTAATCCCAAGCCTCTGTGCGGTTCCTACATTTTCAGGGCGGTCATCATAGAACACGGCATCTGCACCGGTTCAATCCCTCCGTATCACATCGGCGAATTCGGCATTTGCTGCCTTTTGCAAGTCAAATGGCGATAATTTCAGCTGCATGCCAAGCCGCCCTCCGCTGATATGAATCTGTTCCAGTTCCTTTGCGCTTTCCTGAATTACGGTAGGAAACTGCTTCTTCATCCCGATTGCCGTGCATCCCCCTCTGATGTAACCCGTCACTTTTGTCAGATCCTTAAGATGCAGCATCTCCAGGGATTTTTCCTTCACCGTTCTGGCTGCCTTCTTAAAGTCTATCTCCGCCTCTATGGGAATGACAAATACATAGTATCCGCCACTCTTTCCAATGGTTACCAGTGTCTTGTAAACCAGTTCATGGGGATAGCCCAGCTTGTCCGCCACCTGGACTCCGTCCGTAAATTCATCGCATTCGTAAGTCGTATACTCATAGGAAATCTTCAGCCGGTCCAAGATGCGCATGGCATTGGTCTTTACTTCCTTCTTGCTCATAATCATTCCTCCTGTCGCATGTGCATGCCGCGCAATGTTAGAATAAGCTTAACTGCTCATATGCATAAGGGTGCCTGTAGCTGTGGATGATATCTTTCATCTGGTAAAGAATATGATGCTTCTCGCATTCTTCTTTCAGGACGTTCCACAAACTCTTGGCCTTCGGGCTTCTGCATTCATAATAAGAGCCATATCTTTTCTGATACTTCTCCACATATCCCTGTCCCGGGAATAGTTCATTCAGCTTGCCGTAATACCAGTCCCGTTGGTTGCCCCGAAGCGTCACTCCGAAAGCCGGGTAGATAAACCTGGCTCCGGCATCCGCCGCCATTTGGACAATCTGACGGATATTCTCCGGGGAATCCTCCAGATAAGGAAGTACCGGCATCAGCAGTATCCCTGCATAGATTCCGGCATCCGACAGTCTCCGGATCATCCGGAAGCGTTCCGAGGATGGGCCTACGCCAGGCTCGATCTTGGCAGCAAGTTCATCGTCGCTGGTGGTTATGGTCACCTTGCACAGCACCGGGGAATGCGCCTTGATATCTGATAGAACGTCTATATCCCGCGTCAGCAGGCTGCTCTTCGTGGCGATGGCAATGCCAAATTCAAACGCATCGCACAGTTCCAAGGCATGCCGGGTAAGAAGCAGTTCCTTTTCGTAGGGATTGTAAGGATCACTCATGGCTCCCGTGGCCACGACTCCTCTCTTTACCTTGCGGCGCAGATCGTCCCGGATGATCCGAAGCGCGTCCTTCTTAGCCATGACCTTGTCAAATTCCTGGATTCCATAGCACTCGGAGCGGCTGTCGCAGTAGATGCAGCCATGGCAGCAGCCCTTATAGATATTCATATTATAATCAGCGCCAAACCATTCCCCGGGCTTTTTCATCCTCATCACGATGGTCTTGGCAGGAATATATTCGATCACAGGCTTATTTCCTTTCCCAACGATTCTAAGGATACGTAGTTGGAAGAAGTTCCATCCTCTCTGGCATATACCTCCAGGCGATGGAAATGAAGCGGCACATTCTGAGGCTCTTCTCCACAATACTTCAGAAATGCGTCCATCGCCAGATCCGGCTTTAAGTTCTGCTCGCTTCCAGTCGCAAGGAACAGATGCCATCCATCCTTGCATGCCTCCATATTATAGATCATCGGCTTGATATCCACTTCTTTCTCGCTGCGTTTTGTCTTCTTCATCACCACGATCTCAGGAAGGCCCATGAATGCTTCCGTCTTTTCGATCCAGCATTCCGGGATGTCTTCTGTTACCTCGGACGTCCTGGAAGACGCAAGCAGCGTCACCTTATAATCGGCGGCGGCAACGATCGTCATGCCGCTTGCCTTCTTCTCATCCGGAATCTCCCGGAAGCTTACGACCTCCACGCCTTCCACCATGGCCTTATTCAGCCGTTCTACTGCCTCGGCAGAGGCGATCGGAGCTTTTAATTCCACATCCATATATTCGCCGTCGCTGGTAAGTCCAACGCCCAGGGGCTGGGCAAAGGACATAATCATATGAGGGCTGTACCCTCCGCTGAGGGCGATGGGAATCTGGGCCCTTCGCATTGCCTTCTGGAAAAAACGCATCATATCCAGGTGTCCGATAAATTTCATGACTCCGTATTTCCGAAATTTAATTCTTGCTTTCAATGCAGACACCTCCTTTATACTTTGCGGCTCCGCACCCGGAACACTGCATCCTGCAGTTGGGCGTCACCTCTCCTGCCAGCGCGCGCTCCCATTCTTTGCGAAGGAAGGCCTTGGTAACCCCGATGTCAATAAAGTCCCAGGGGAATATTTCCGCCGCGTCTCTCTGCCGGCAGTTATAAAACTCAATATCAATGCCCGTGTTCTCAAAGGCTTTCATCCACTTATCATAACAAAACGTCTCGCTCCAGGCATCATACAGGCATCCCTGGCGGTAGGCCTCCTCAATGACCTGCCCGATCTTCCGGTCGCCGCGGGCCAGGACCCCTTCCAGTACCGTAGTCTCCGCGTCATGCCAATTATATTTCAAACTCTTGCGGTTGAGCTGCTCCTGGAACTCGTGCTTTACGATGGCGGCTCTGGCAATATACTCTTTATTGCTGTACATCCTTGCCCACTGGAATGGAGTAAACGGCTTGGGGATAAAAAAGGAGGTGCTTGTGGTGATCTGGCATTTTCCATTTCTTTCCTCCTTGGGGATCTCGTAATATCTCCGGGCGATCTTATCCGCCAGCCTCGGAATCTCTTTCATATCTTCTTCGGTCTCCGTAGGCAGGCCGAGCATAAAATAAAGCTTTACCTTATTCCATCCTCCTTCAAAGGCCTGTCCGGCCCCTTCCAGTATCACCTCTTCTGTCAGCCCCTTGTTGATCACGTCCCGCAGACGCTGGGAGCCTGCCTCCGGCGCAAATGTCAGGCTGCTTTTGCGGACATCCTGAACCTTGCTCATGACATCCAGAGAAAAGGCATCGATCCGAAGGGACGGCAGGGAAATATTGATTCCTTCCTCCTTAAACGCTTCAATCAGATAGGTGACCAACTCCTTTAACTGGCTGTAATCACTGGAACTCAAGGAACTTAAGGATATCTCCTCGTGGCCTGTATTCTTCAGCATCTCGTAGGCATATTCCTTCAGCACCTCTACGTCCCTCTCCCGGGTTGGGCGGTACAGCATGCCTGCCTGGCAGAAACGACAGCCGCGGATGCATCCCCGCTGGATTTCCAGTACGACCCGATCCTGCGTCGCCTTGATAAATGGAACCACCGGGGCTTTGGGATAATAGGTATTGGTCACATCCGTTACCATCTGTTTCTGAATCGTGGCTGAGGCATGGGAATTATTCGGAGTAAAGGAAGCAATCGTCCCATCCTCCTTATACGCCACGTCATAGAAGGACGGAACATAGATTCCTTCGATTTCAGCCGCTTTTTCTAAGTAGTCCTTTCTGGTACCACCATTTTTCTTGTTCTCTTTATAAGCATCCAGAAGCTGTTCATAAACCGTCTCCCCTTCTCCTATATAGAACAGGTCAAAAAATTCGGCCAGCGGTTCCGGGTTATAAGTGCATGGACCGCCTCCGATGACGATCGGGTCTGACTCATCCCGGTCCGAGGCCTTCCAGGGAATCTGGCTTAAGTCCAGGATCTGCAGAATGTTCGTATAGCACATCTCATACTGGATCGTAATGCCCAGAAAATCAAAATCCTTGATAGGATCTTGAGATTCCAGCGCAAAAAGAGGAATCTTCTGCTCCCTCATTATCGCGTCCAGATCCGTCCACGGAGAATAGACCCGCTCGCACCATACATCATCCCGCCGGTTAAACATATCATACAATATCTGGATTCCCAGATGGGACATGCCAATTTCATAGACGTCCGGAAAACACATGGCAAACCGGACGTCCACTTTCGTCTTATCCTTATATGTCGAGTTTACTTCATTGCCGATGTAGCGGGCCGGCTTTTCGATTTTTAATAATATTTCATCACTTAATGCTAATCTTCTCATGTTTTCATCCTTTATACTTTATGCATGTTACATAACGCTTTTATTATATCATCCTATGGTAGAACTTCAAGCAAATAATTTTCAATGTAAGGAAAGGAGAGCCCCACGCGGAAGGCTCTCCTTTGACAGTTTGCAGCTTTACTGAGCATTTTCAAATATGCTTCTGTCTATTGCCTTGTTCTGATGCGCCACGATCGTCGTGCACACGGCATCACCGGTAATATTGACCGCCGTCCTGGTCATATCCAGGATACGGTCAATGCCCATGATCAGCCCGATCGCCTCCACCGGAAGGCCTACGGAATTGAATACCATAGTCAGGGTTACAAGCCCTACGCTGGGAACGCCTGCGGTTCCGATGGATGCCAGCGTTGCGGTTCCGATGACCGTAATATAGTCCGTCATCGTCAGATGAATTCCGAATGCCTGGGCTGCGAACACCACCGCTACGCCCTGCATGATGGCAGTACCGTCCATGTTGATGGTCGCGCCAAGCGGGATGGTGAAAGATGAGATCTTCTTGGATACGCCCATCTTCTTCGCCAGCGTATCGATAGACAGCGGGATGGTGGCATTGGACGTGGCTGTGGAAAACGCAAATGCCATCACCGGGAAGAAATTCTTAATGAATTTGATCGGATTAAGTCCCGTGAATACTTTAAGCAGTCCCAGATATACGACAAGGCATTGGATCGCCAGAGCCAGCAGCACCCCGATCATATACTTCCCCAGTGGCAGGAACGCGCTAAAGCCGATATTGGCAAATGTCCTGGAAATCAGGCAGAATACGCCAACCGGAGCCAGACTCATGACCATCATGGTCATCTCCATCATGATATCATTGAACTGTCCGAAAAAGTTGCTGACCGTCTCAGCCCGATCGCCCAGTTTGGCCAATATCACGCCGATGATCAGCGCGAAAACGATGATCTGCAGCATGCTGCCGCTGGCCAGAGAGTTGACCGGATTGTCCGGGATGATGTTCAGCAGGGTATCGGTAAGCGATGTGGCCTCCATCTGCGCCACATCGGCAGCGTTCGTCTTGATCGCGCTCATATCAAGCCCAATGCCTGGATCGATAATATTTCCTACTGTCAGCGCTACGGTGATGGCGAGGGCTGTTGTAAAAAGATAGAAGATCAGCGTCCTCACCCCTACCGTGCCAAGTTTCTTCGTATCCCCGATGGCCATGCTTCCACACACCAGAGAACAGAATACCAGCGGCACCACCAGCATCTTCATCAGCCGGATGAACCCTTGTCCAATTACATATAGGATTCCTTCTACAATGATATCATCTCTGACATGCCCGGAAGGTACCAGATAGCATAGGATAATCCCGAATATCGCACCCGCGATTAGGGCGATGAAAATCTTTGTCGTAAGTCCAATCTTCTTTGCTTTTTCTGTCTTTCCCATCCTAGTCCTCCTCTCTTTCCTTCATATACTCTTCCAATGACCGCTTCCATTCCGGCATCTCGTACACATCGATGATCCGCAGGATGAAGTTGTCAAGCACCGCGTAGGCAGGCCTTTCGGAAGAAAGATCCGACTCGCTGGTCGGCACCGCCTTAAGGCTGCCTTCCCGGCCGGAAAATCTCAGGATTTCCTGGGCGAATTCATAGCGGCTGCACACGCCCTTGCAAGTGGCGTGGTAGGTACCATACTCATTGGTAGGGATCAGATACAGGATAATCCTTGCCAGATCCTTGGCGCTGGTCGGAGAGCCAAACTGGTCGGATGCCACTGCAAGCGTTCTTCCCTCATCCGCCGCATCAAGTACTTTCGTCACGAAATTATTCCCTCGTCCATAGACCCAGTTGCTCCTGATGATGAAATGCTTATGGGTAAACTCCTTTACATAGTTTTCCCCGGCTCTTTTAGAGCGGCCGTACACGGTCTTTGGATTGGTATCGTCAAACTCGCTGTAGGGAGTCTTGCTCAGCCCGTCAAACACGTCATCGGTAGACAACTGGACCATCTTGGCCCCTACTTTGCGCGCCACGATGCTTAAGTTGCGCGCGCCCAGCGCATTGACGCGGAAAGCCAGTTCCGGCTCCCTCTCGCATACATCCGTGTCCGTGACCGCCGCGCAGTTAATAATAACATCCGGACGGTTGATCTCGCCAAAATTCAGCACCTCGTCCGTTTCTGTTATATCCAGTTCGTCCTTATCCGTGTTGAAGACTTCCACTTCTAACGGATCCAGGACTTCATTAATTGCAGTTCCTATCTGTCCGGAGGAACCTACTATCCAAATTTTGATCATTCTAACACCCTCCTTAGCATAATAAAAGCGTTGATTAGAGTAAATCAACGCTTTTTTCTTCTCTCACGGAGACTATTATATCAATTTCTTTTTCCTGTGTCAACAAATGTTGAAATCTATAGGTTCTTCCATACTTCCGCCACATCCAGATCCGTCGTGATCTCCTGGACGATGCGGTCGCTGCTTACGCTTTTTACGGTAATCCCATTATTATCCATGGCTACAAATGCCGCAAAAAGCATAAAGCACAGGAACAGGCGCAGACCAAACGTGCCTGGCGCCATCTCATCCTCACTCCCGTACAGCCTTGCGTAGGCGAACTTGTACCTTGGATGGACTGCCGGCGGCGAATTTCTGTCGCTGTATAAGGAACGGGTCTCCTCCAGAAGCTGGCGTCTTCGTTTTTCAGAATCATTCATGCTGATCTTCCTTTCTTACTTATGAAACAATCATAGCCTAAGAAAGTATATGCATGACCCATGCCTGTTCATTCCTGTTTCTAGCGGTCCGCCAGTTCTTTTATGATATCTTCCCAGCTGATGCCTTTTTCAACCATTAGTACCATAGCGTGGTACAGGAAATCGGCCATCTCGTATTTTACCTCTTCCGGATTCGGGTTCTTGGCAGCGATCACTACCTCAGTGGCTTCTTCTCCCACCTTCTTCAATATCTTGTCGATTCCCTTATCAAACAGGTAGTTGGTATAGGAGCCCTCTTTTGGGTTCTCCCTCCGGTCTACGATCGTGTCGTACACCGCTTCAAATACTTGGAGGGGATTGGTCTCGTCATAATCGTTGCCTACCAGAGGCTGGAAGAAGCAGGTAGGATTGCCCGTATGACAAGCCGCCCCGATCTGGTCCACTTTTGCAAGCAAGGTGTCGTAGTCGCAGTCGATAGTCAGGGATTTGACATACTGGAAATGTCCGCTGGTCTCCCCCTTGGTCCACAGTTGCTGCCTGCTGCGGCTATAGTAGGTCATCTTCCCCGTCTTAATGGTCTTATAGAAAGCCTCCTCGTTCATATATGCCAGCATCAGGACTTCCTGAGTCTTATAGTGCTGTACGACCACCGGGATCAGCCCCTGCTCATTCGTCTTGAACTGGGAGAATTCCATCATGCTTTCAAAAGAAGTCATCTTAATCTCCTCCTGGCCGCATTTTTCCTTGAATTCCACGAAATCCATATCCGTCTGGCTGACGAACTTTCCAGACAGGCCTTTGACTCCCGGACACTTCAATATCTTGTACAGTTCCGGCTCCTCCATGGTGTCGGTCACGATTACGCAGGGCACCTCTGTCACATTCATAACAGAGTTGAGATCCAGACGATGCATGAATATAATCTCGCTGCTATAGTCATTAATCAGGTGCTGATGCTTGAACAGCGCGTCAAAGTCATTCAAGGACACCGCCACTTTCTCCTTTCCGAAGCGCTTCGCGGCATCCTCGATCAACTTCACGCTGTCCGACTTGGAGAAATTCAGCATGGCGCGCTTGGCACCTGCATACAGAATCTTCTTAATATCCTCCTGCCTCCTGATGTTTCCGCCTGCAACCATGGGAATCCGTATCATGCGGTTCATCCGCTTCATCAAGTCTATCGCCTCGTCATGCTCCTCGTCCGAATCAGACAGGTCAAAGACCAGCAGTTCGTCAGCCCCATGGTCGCTGTAATATTTTGCAAGCCCGATGACGTCATCTGACATAACCGTATCGTCGTCGAACCATTTTACCGCTTTGCCGCCTGCAATAAATATGCAGGGAATCAATCTTTTATAACTCATCATTTATGCCGCCTCCTCTATAGGCTCCCTTTTGTAGTCCATGCTTCCTGAATTCTTGGCTCAGGTAGCGTTGCCATGTCCAGTGCTTTTCCAAAACTCTTAAACAGCGTCTCTGCCATGTGATGGCTGTTCTCCCCATCCAGAATGCGAAGATGGATGTTCATCATCGCGCTGTAAGACACTGCATAGAAGAATTCTTTGATCATCTCCGTATCCATATCGCCGATACGCTCTGCTGTAAACTCAGATTGGAATCTGAGATAGGGCCTTCCTGAGAGATCCACGGCGCATAAGGCAAGCGTCTCATCCATCGGCAGCATGAAATGCCCATAGCGCCGGATTCCGGCTTTATCGCCGATGGCCTCAAGGATTGCCTGTCCCAGGACGATTCCCGTATCTTCTATCGTATGATGGCAGTCCACGTCCAGGTCTCCTATGACCTTCACCGTCAGATCGAATAATCCATGCCTGGCAAATCCATCCAGCATGTGATCAAAAAATCCAACTCCTGTGTCGATCTGCGTCTTTCCCGTGCCATCCAGATTCAGCGTAAGATCAATATCCGTCTCTTTCGTGGTTCTTGTACAACTGGCTGTTCGATTCATGCTTCTAGCCCCCTGTCTTCGTATTTTACATCCGTCTATTCAAAGCGGACTTTGATGGAATTAGCGTGAGCAGTCAGCTGCTCCGCCTTCGCAAAGTCCTCGATATCCTCATGGATTGCCTCCAGCGCGTTTCTGGAGTATGAAATGATGCTTGATTTCTTGATAAAGTCGTCCACCGACAGCGGCGAGAAGAACTTAGCCGTGCCATTGGTGGGCAGTACATGGTTTGGTCCGGCAAAATAGTCTCCCAGCGGCTCGCTGGAATATTCGCCGATAAAGATAGCGCCTGCATTGCGGATCTTTGTCATCACGTCATAAGGATCCTTCGTCTGTATCTCCAGGTGCTCGGACGCGATCTCGTTTGCGGTCTCAATGGCGTCCTCCATGGAATCCGCGATCAATATGTAGCCGTAATTGTCAAGAGACTTGCTGATAATCCCGCTTCTTGGCAGTTCTTTTAAGAATGCGTCAACCTGGTCCGATACCTGTCCTGCCAGTTCCTCGCTTGTGGTTACCAGGATCGCGGAAGCCAGTTCATCGTGCTCTGCCTGCGACAGAAGATCCGCCGCCACATATCTGGGATTGGCAGATTCATCCGCGATCACCAGGATCTCGCTTGGGCCTGCAATGGCGTCAATGCTTACGTGGCCATACACGGCTTTTTTCGCCAGAGCCACATAGATATTGCCCGGGCCTACGATCTTGTCCACCTTCGGAATGCTCTGGGTTCCATACGCCAGCGCGCCAATTGCCTGGGCTCCGCCCACCTTATAGATGGCAGTAGCGCCTGCCTCATGGGCGGCGACCAGGGTATTCGGGGTGACTTTCCCGTCCTTATCCGGCGGCGTCACCATAATAATCTCTTCTACGCCTGCCACTTTCGCAGGCATGATGTTCATCAGCACGGAGGATGGGTATACTGCCTTTCCGCCCGGCACGTATACGCCTACCCGCTTAAGCGGCGTTACCTTCTGTCCCAGCATGGTCCCGTCCGGCTTGCTGTCAAACCAGCTGTACTGCCTCTGCTTCTCATGGTAAGCCTCTATATTCTTGAGGGCCTTTCGGATAATCTCCACCAGTGCCGGGTCAGCCAGTTCATAGGCTTCCTTTATCTCATCTTCCGTTACCTCGATATTCGCGGCGCTGATGACTGCCTGGTCAAACTTACGCGTATAGTCAAAGACAGCCTCGTCCTTTTCTCTTTTCACGCGCGCAAGAATCTCTGCCACCCCTTTCTCGTACTCACCATAATTGTTGGGGCTTCTCTTCAGCAGGTCTTCCAGAAGATTTTGTCTTGTATCCGCATCTAAACGTTGTATTCTCATGATAGCCTCTTCCTTTCTTTATATCGCGATCTGCGCGCGCAATCTGGTAAGAAGGGATTTGATCCTCTCGCTCTCCATACGCATGCTCACCGGATTAACGATCATCCTTGCAGATAGCGGGCACACTTCTTCCAGTACCTCCAGACCGTTTTCCTTCAACGTGGAGCCTGTCTCCACAATATCCACGATTACTTCCGACAGCCCCACGATAGGCGCCAGCTCGATGGAGCCGTTCAGCTTGATGATCTCCACGGTCTGATGCTTGGTATTGTAGAAATAATCCTTAGCAATATTCGGATATTTGGTGGCTACCCGGATCAATTCATGATGCTGCAGAAGCGGCGCTGCCTCCTTATGCCCGCAGACGCACATCTTGCATTTCCCATATCCCAGATCCAGGACTTCATGAACCTTGCGTCCCTCTTCCAGAATCGTGTCCTTTCCTACCACGCCGATATCGGCAGCGCCGTATTCGACATAAGTAGGCACATCCGGCCCCTTTGCGAGGAAGAAGCGAAGCTTCAACTCCTCATTGGTGAAGATCAGCTTCCGGGACTCCTTATCCTTCATCTCCTCGCAGGTAATTCCGATTTTTTCAAACAATTCCAGCGTCTGGTTCGCCAGACGTCCTTTTCCCAAAGCAAATGTCAAGTATCTCATATTTGGTCTAACTCCTATCTGTGCTATTCACGATCTTATGCTCTCCGGTGACCAGATTAATCATGGTGATCTCGCCAGATTTCTTAATATAAATCAGGTTCCCGGCATAGTATTCTTTTCCATATTCTACATACTCCTCCAGCAGCTTGCCTTTGGATTTCTTGATCAATTCCGTATTCTTAGCCTTCCGGCGGAAATCTTTGGCAAGGGCAATAGCTTCCCGCTGCTTTCCCTCATCATAGAGGATCAGCGTATTCTTCCTGGTATAAACGATGCGGACCTTCTGACGGATCAGGGCGTTCATCAGCTCATCAATCACGATGACAAAGCCGATGGACGCGAATTCTTTGCCGAACTTCTCCAGCAGATGATCATAGCGGCCTCCCTTAACGATGGCATCCCCGGTGCCAAAGGTATAGCCCCGGAAGATGATGCCGGTATAGTATCCGTAAGTTCCGCTCATGCTTAAGTCAAAGGTCACGAATTTCTCCACGCCATAGAGTTTCAAGGTGTCATAGATCTTTTCCAGCCTTTTTACTGCCATCACGCCCTTGGAATTCGGCGCGATATTCTTCGCCTGCGCCAGGATGTCGATCCCGCCCACCAATTCATTCAAGGCCGAAAACGCTTCCTTGGAACTTCTCTTTACCTGAATGCTGTTAAGGAACTCTTCCACGCCAAAATAATTCCGGTTATTGATCAATTCCCGCACACGCAATTCCGCCTCCTCATCCAGGCAGGCATCCTCTATCAGACTCTGAAAGAAGTCTACATTGCCTACGCTTAGCTGGAATTCCTTAAGGCCGATGGTTAGCATGGACTCGATCACCAGCGCCAGCATCTCCGCATCCGCCTCCACGGAGTCATCTCCCATCAGTTCCGCGCCCATCTGGGTGGTCTCCCGCAGACGTCCCTGATAGTTGGAATGGTTGACAAAGGTGCTGCCGGTATAGCAAAGCCTGATGGGCAGTTCCTCATCCTGGAACAGCGTGGCCGCCGCGCGGGCTATGGACGGGGTGATATCCGGCCTGAGGGCCAGCGTATTTCCGTCTTTATCGAAAAATTTATACAGTTCGTTGGAAGGAACGGTCCCAATCTCTTTGCGGAACACATCAAAATATTCAAACGTAGGCGTCTGGATATCATGATACCCATATAAGTGGAATACCTTTTTGATACGTCCTTCCAATGCTAGTTTTTTCCCACATTCTACATTATATATATCTCTGACTCCTTCCGGAGTATGTAATAATTTCTTCATATATCCTCCAAATTCATATATCCTCCGCACTTTAGTGTGCTACCATGTTAAAAACCCTATTGAATTATAAGCATTTTCCTACTCTTTGTCAAGTTCCTCCCGCAACTCCAGATCCAGATTCATAGCATCCAGATAGGGGACGTAGCAGCCCCTCATAAACTCCAGGAAGAATCTGGAATCCAGTTCGTCGAACCGGAAACTTTTTCTGCCGCCTTCTTTGGCCCGCATCCAGAATCTGTAAAGTTCCTCAAATCGCATATAGTACAGAATATTCCTGGATATATAGTAGATCAGGATAAAGGCGATTCCTCCCTGCTTCTCGAATTCCGCCATGAATGTCACCTGATGCTCATGAATATTCTGAAGCGGAAATGTCTCTGCCACGCATTCCTTGGCATCAAAGCACGCCGGTATCCCCTGGATGGCGCCAATATAGTCGATGGTGCTCCTCTGGTCAAAGTAGGCCAGCGTAATCTGCCTGTGCTCCTTGTCCATCTTTACCGGAGTGATGGGCGTTGGTATCTTCTGCATCAGGGCAAGCCCTTTTTCCAGATACCATTCGTTGGTCCGGTTGACCATCTCTTCTAATGTTGAACCTCTAAGGCCTCTTGAATTCCATGTTCCCATGTTGTCTCCTTTATCAGTCTCCAGAATAGAGGCGGAACCTTGGCTGTAAAAGTCATCCCGGATATTTCATCCAAAGGCGCCTCCATCCAGGGGAGTTTCATCTGATATGCATGCAGCTGCTGGGCTCTTACCTGATAGCGTTCCTGAAACTGCCGGTTCCATCCTGCATCGCCGTATTTATAGTCCCCCAGAAGGGGATGTCCCTTGGAAGCAAGGTGCGCCCGGATCTGATGGGTACGCCCGGTGATTAGATGCACCTTTAGCAGGGTCATCTCCTGGTTATATGCAATTGGAACATATTCCGTCTCGATCGGCGTATCCCCTGCCTCCCTTATCGTAACCTTATTGGTCTTTTCATTTTTGGCTAGATAGCCGTAGATATGCTCCCGCCTACGGATCCCGCCCTTTACAAAGCAAAGATAGTATTTTTTCAGGGTCCTGTCCTTGAAAAGTCTTGCCATGGCCTGCAGCCCTATCAGGGTCTTTCCTGCCACGATCAGGCCGCTGGTATTCCGGTCCAGGCGGTTGCAGATGGACGGGCGGAATGTCCGCAATTCCTCCTGCGTGATGCTCCCTTCTGCAAGCAGATAGGCGATCACATGCTCCACCATGGACACATCGTCCTTTGCGGCCTTCTGGGACAGCATCCCCGCAGGCTTATTGATGAATAGGACATTAGCATCCTCATGAATGATATCCAGATTCACGGATACCTGGTACTCTTCTTTTATAGGCGCCAGGCCGGCAAACTTCCCAATCGTGTCATCCGCCAGAAACAGTTTCACGCTGTCCCCCACGCCTAACTTCTCATTTCCTGTTGCCTTCTTGCCGTTGAGCACGATATTCTTCTTGCGCAGCATCTTATATAAGAAACTTCCCGGGGCCTTGGCGAGATATTTTTTTAAGAACTTATCCAGCCTCTGGCCTGCTTCATTCTGGCTAATTATTATTTCTTTCATAGTAGTCCTTTTTGGAAACACTCGTTACATTGAAAGATTCAGAATGATATTTCTGATCTCTCTTTCTTTTTTCCTGGTATCCGCCTTTTCAATCGAGGCAATATTGTTCATCCCTTCGGCCCTGGACAAGAAGGCGACGTAATCGTGGAAGATCTTTACCGTCATCTTGTCATAGTGGCTGGCTTTCAGCATATCCTTTATATGCTTCGCAAGAAGGGTCTCGTCTGTCCTGGGGCTGCTGGCATATCCGCATACCACATGGCCGGATATTACGATCGCGTCCACTGGCATGACTTTATCTCTGCTGGTGATCACCATATCATAGACTCTGGTAACCAGAGGCGCCTTTTCCTCAATCTCCTTGTACTTATCCGGCACAATGCTTTTGTGAGGCGCCATCGTGATCAATTCCACCAGCATCTTGGCCGCCGGAAGGCAGCCTACGATTGCCACGATCGTAAATAGGTTCATCCGTGTTCCCGTCTGCATGTATCCCAGCACGAATATAGCAATCACTACCCCAAATTCTGCAATGGTCCAGATCAGATACTTGACCTTGCGGGCCTTCACATATCCCGGCTGTCCTTTCTCAATCTTCATCATTTTGTACACTCTCCCTTATTTCCCATTTTATCCTGATTCGCGGCTTCCTTTGCTCATCCACGCCATAGCGGATGCAATCTGCGCATCCGGCACGATCTTTGCCAGCACCCTGGCTCCTTTCATGGCGGCGCCATACACAGATACCGGCTTTCTCCTGACAGAATCCCTTAACGCCTGTCTGACTACGCCCGGGGCATCCGCCCTGACGGTCGCCTTCCAGAAATTCTTAAGTTCTCCTGCCCGATCAAAGAATTCCGTGTCCACGGGGCCCGGGCAGACTGCCGTGACTACAATGCCCCGGCCTTTCGTTTCTTCCCGTATCGCCTGTGAAAAACTGTATACATAGGATTTTGTAGCCGCATACACGGCAAATCCCGGCTGCGGGGCGAATGCTGCCGCGGACGCAATATTAATTATTCTACTTCCTTTTGTCATATATGGCAAGCATAAGAGTGTCAGCTTGGTCAGGGATCTGCAGTTTAAATCGATCATGCCGCACTGCTCTTCCATCTCCAATTCCTCCGCTGCTCCGATCTTTCCATAACCTGCTGCATTTACCAGCATCCGGATATCCGCGCTATATCTTTCCAGTTCCTTTTCTATCCGCGAGAAGATGTAATCCCGCATCATATCACCATCAAAGATCCGGACGGGAACCTCCGATTCCTTCACCAGTTCTTTCAGCCTGTCGGTCCTGCGCGCTACTACCCACAGTTCATCCAGGCTATGATACAGCCTGGGAATCTGCCGGGCAAATTCTCTGCCGATTCCTGAAGATGCCCCGGTTATGACCGCTATTCTCATCATACCATCTCCTTACTTTTTCTTTCTTCTATGCACATTACGGATCGTCTTCTTCTTTGCATTTGCATAAGAATCCGTTCCTTGCTTCTTTCCTATTTTTCTGGGTCTTATCAGACAATGCTTTTCAAATCCCACAAGATCCATCCTGCCTTCCTTTCGCAAGGCCTCCATTACCAGATCATAGTTTTTGGGATCCCGGTATTGGATCAGCGCGCGCTGCATGGCCTTCTCATGCGGATTCTTCGGCACGTATACGGGCGACATATCCCTGGGATCGACGCCTGTGTAATACATGCAGGTAGATACGGTTGACGGAGTAGGATAAAAATCCTGCACCTGCTCCGGCATATATCCCAGATCCCGGAGATATTCCGCCAGCTTGATGGCATCCTTCATGGTGGAGCCCGGATGGGAAGACATCAGATAGGGAACCAGATACTGATCCTTGGAAATCTCCTGGTTGATCTTCATATACTTTTTTACAAATGACTGATATACGCCATTCTCCGGCTTTCCCATCTTCTTAAGAACTGCGTCCGAGACATGTTCGGGAGCCACCTTCAGCTGCCCGCTGACATGATATTTGCACAATTCCCGTAAAAAAGTGTCGTCTTTATCCGCCATGACATAGTCGAACCGGATACCCGAACGAATGAACACTTTCTTCACCTTTGGAAGCGCCCTTAATTCTCTCAGCAGCCGGACATAATCCTTATGGTCTGCCTTCAGGTTCTTGCAAGGCTTCGGAAACAGGCACTGCTTTTCCTTGCACACGCCGCAAGTCAGTTGCTTCTCGCAGGAAGGCTGCCTGAAATCCGCCGTTGGCCCTCCTACGTCATGGATATATCCTTTGAAATCCTTATCCTCCGTAAGCTTCCTGGCCTCATCAAGCAGGGATTCATGGCTTCTTGTCTGCAGGATCCTTCCCTGGTGGAAGGTAAGGGCGCAGAAGTTGCAGCCCCCAAAGCATCCCCGGTTGCTGATCAGGCTGAACTTCACTTCCGCGATGGCTGGCACGCCTCCCAGTTTCTCATAGGAAGGATGGTACGTCCTCCTATACGGATACCCGTAAACCTGATCCATCTCCGACTCGTCAAGCGGCATGGACGGCGGATTCTGTACCACGTACAGATGCTCATTATACGGCTCTATCATCCTCTTTCCGGTAAATGGATCCGTATTCTTGTACTGGGTATAAAAACTGCGCGCGTACGCAAGTTTTTCTCTCTTCATCTCTTCATATTCTGGAAGGGATATAGCGTCGTAGACGCTCTCCAGGCTTTTGGTCCGATATACGGTTCCTGGAATGAAGGTAATATCCTTGATATCGATTCCGCTCTCCAGCGCCTCGGCAATCTCAACGATAGAACGTTCCCCCATCCCATAGGAGATCAGATCCGCACCAGAATCCAGAAGAACGGAGCGCTTCAGCCTGTCAGACCAGTAGTCGTAATGCGCAAGCCGCCTTAGGCTTGCCTCGATCCCGCCCAGAATGATCGGCGTCTTCTTATAGACCTGGCGGATCAGGTTGCTGTAAACCACCGTAGCGTAATCCGGTCGTTTCCCTATCACGCCTCCCGGGGTAAATGCATCCGTACGCCTGCGCTTCTTTGACACGGAATAATGGTTTACCATAGAATCCATATTGCCGGCAGACACCAGGAATGCATACCTTGGCTCTCCGAATTCCGTAACGCTTTGCTTGTCCTTCCAATCCGGCTGCGCGATGATGCATACCTTATACCCATGCGCCTGCAATAAACGGGTAATGATGGCATGGCCAAAGGAAGGATGATCCACATATGCGTCCCCTGACACATAGACGAAATCAGGCCTGTCCCATCCCAATTCTTCCATATCCTTCCTGCAAATCGGCAAAAATCCTGTTCCCATCACAATACCTCGTAAGTCTCTTTCTTGATGTCATAATAATCCTGTATGTAGTAATCCGCCAGTTTCTTTTTCTTATCCTCCTGGGGCCTGGAAAAGTCGTCATCCACCGCGCATACTCTCATGCCGGCATTCTTCCCGGCCAGGATGCCCATGGGGACGTCCTCGAACACCAGGCAGTTTTCCGGATGCACGCCCATCTCTTTTGCCACCAGAAGGTACACATCCGGAGAAGGTTTTCCCGCAGCCACTTCGCAGGCGCTTCTTACCGAATCAAACAGTCCTTCTACCTCCAGAGCCCGTAGCGTGTCATCCACCAGTTTCCTTGCATTGCTTGTGGCAATTCCAATTTTCTTTCCCTGCCTTCTCATCTCCAGGATAAAATCATGAACCCCTTCCTTTAACTCTACCTGTGTCATATATTTATCATACGCCATATCCATCCATTCATCCATCACTTCCTCAAGGGTAAGGTCAAGGTCCGGAAACGTATCCAGGAAAAACTGGGCAACTTCCGTATAACTCATGCCTTCCATATCTTCATGGAAACTGTCGGTCTTCGTCAAATGATACTTTGCCAGATAGTCGTCGTCAATGGAAGGCCAGATCCACATCGAATCAATCAGAGTTCCATCCATATCAAATATAATCGCTTCCACATCTTCAAGCATTTTCGTCTGCAACATTTTCTAACTCCTTCTTTGTAAGCGGCCGGTATTCCCCCGGCTTAAGCGTCTCATCCAGTTTCAGGCAGCCCATCGATTCCCGCTTCAAGTAAAGGACTTCCTTTCCGACGGCCTGGAACATACGCTTCACCTGATGATACTTCCCTTCCTGGATGGTAAGGCGGATCTCTGATACTTCCTCGCTCTTTAGAATGTCCAGCACGCCCGGCCTGGTCCATTCTTCTTTCTCTTCGGTTCCTATATTGACGCCCTCCCGAAAGGCTTTCGCGTCCTCCTTCGTAACCTTCCCGGCCACTTTGGCATAATAGGTCTTGTCCACATGCTTCTTGGGCGACAGCAGCCGGTGGGAGAGCTGTCCGTCATTCGTGATAAGAAGCAGTCCCTCCGTGTCCTTGTCGAGCCGGCCAACCGGGAAGAGATCCTTTCGCTTCTTATCCCGGATCAGATCGACGACCGTAGTACATCTTGCGTCTTCCGTGGCAGACACGACGCCGGACGGCTTATTTAGCATATAATACTCATAGTCCGCATAATCCACTTCTCTGCCGTCAAAGGTTATCTTGCGCGCCTTTTCCTCTATTTTCGTCTCCGGCGACTTGGCAGGAATGCCGTCAATGCTCACCCGTCCCTGACGGATGTATCTTTTTACTTCCTGGCGGGTTCCGATTCCCATATCCGCCAGATACTTATCCAGCCGTATCATCAGCATAGCCTCCATCCCGGCAGATACTTATTCTTCAATGCTCCTCCGGCAAGCTTGCCCCAGCCTAAGGGATATCCGTCCACGCACACCAGGCACCATCCCTTGCTGATGGGCAGCGTCATGTCAGCAAGTTCCAGCGTCTCGCCCTTCAGATACCTTCGTACCCGTTCGTCTTCTGCCGGAAGATCAATGCAATGAGCATACTCGCTCTTTTTCAGGCACATAGCCAGTGCCTGGCTTGGCTCAAACCGGTTCTTTTTCAATTCGCCCAGAAGAAGGCCGGTTCGCAGGAAACGGATTCCCCGCACATCCGGAAGTCCTTCCGGCATATAGTAAACCCGTTCTCCCCGGATATCCAGCCTTTGCGTTTCCAGATTCCAGGATACGTCGCGAAAGAATTGCTCCAACTCTTCCGGCATCTTCCGGGTGTTCTTCTTTCTTAATTCTTCCGGCGCTTTCTTCTGCGCCTCGCCTTTTCTCAGAAGCGCCAGGTAATGTCCCTCCCCCTTCATTCTGTGCGGAAAGATCCGCACCGTCTTCGCAAGTTCCGGATCATTGTTCTCCGAGCACTGTGGCATTCCCTGGCAGAAGCCGGAATAAGGGCTGATCTTCAAAATCTGGAATTCGGGACAGGATTCCTTAAGGTGCTCTATGATCCGCTCATTCTCCCTGCCATCAAAGGTGCAGGTAGAGTACAACATCATGCCCCCGGGCTTTAGCATCCGCGCTGCCTGGAGGATGATGTTCTTCTGGATGTTGCTGAAGAACTCCGGCCCATGCTCTTCCCAGGCCTTCACCATCTTCTTGTCCTTGCGGAACATTCCCTCTCCCGAGCAGGGGGCGTCGATCAGTATCTTGTCAAAATACTCCGGGAAATACTGTTCAAGCCTTCCCGGCTCTTCGCTTAGCACCAGCATATTGCCAATCCCGAAGACCTCCATGTTCTTAAGAAGTCCCTTAGCCCTGGAACTGCTGATATCATTGGCAACCAGCATTCCCTGCCCCTTTAGCCTTGCTCCCAGTTCCGTCGCCTTGCCTCCCGGCGCGGCGCACACGTCCAGCACCTTGTCTCCCGGCTCCACCGGAAGACGGCTGGCCGGCGTCATAGCGCTTGGTTCCTGCAGATAGTAAAGGCCCGCAAAATAATATGGATGCTTCGCCGGCGCCACATTCTCGCCATCATAATAGAATCCATTCTCAATCCACGGAATCGGCGTTATCTCAAAAGGGCAGATCCGCTCAAATTCTTCTACCGTTATCTTGGCGGTATTAACCCGCAGGCCATAGTATCTTGGCTCCTCGTAACAGTCTATATATTCGTCAAACTCTTCTTGCAAGAGTCCTCTCATCTTTTCCTCGAATGCACTGGGCAGATTCATTATCCATCCTCCGTCAGTAAGTATTTTTTTACATATGTAGTTAAGTATAACACATTCCATGGTATAACTCTAGGAATATGCATACTTTAATTTCTTATTTTCCAGATACAGCAGCACATAGTAAGGATTTACGCTGATTTCCCTACCCTCTTCATAAGAATAGATTCCCACATGGAGATGCACATCAAATTTACCTTTCGTCCCTTCTTCTCCGTATCCAGTGTCCCCCATATAGCCCAGCAGTTCCCCGGCCTTCACCCGATTCCCTTTCTGGATGTTTGCATAGGAATCCAGATGTGCGTAGTAATAATAAGTACCACTATCTGTAGTCACACCGATCCGGTACCCGCCTTTCTCAAGCCAGCCTAGATTTGTAATTGTTCCGTCCGTCATGCTGAGCACGGGATAGACGCCTCTTTCGTTTTTCAATGCCATAATATCCGTCCCTTCATGCCCGCTGGTTCCTTTATATTTCCGTTCTCCCATCCAACTGTCTACATAGGAGACTTTCAGCGACTTATCCACAGTGGATTCAGGAATTGGGAAATAAGTCACTTCGTTTTCCACATTGGAGAGCATCTTTCTGCACGCTTCAGACATGAGTCCTTTGTTCTTTCTCATAGCGTCACAAAAGAATTCTCTCCGATATTCTTCGTCCTCTATCGTCTTTTTCTGGAGGGTATTGTAATGGCTAAGTTCTTTCAAATAGTCGGTTCCAAGCACTGTAAATAAGGCCAGCAGCAATATGGCCAGCAGAATTCTTCCCGGTGTTTTCTGATTCATAGGGTCAATTCCTTTTTTTATCACTATATGCAAAAGAGCCGGATCCCTATGCCTGTAGGGATCCGGCTCTTACTGCCGGACTATCTGCAATTTTCAAGAATCTTTTTCAAATATTCCCAGGTACGCACAGTAGACTCAATATCCAGTCTTTCCCGGAAAGAATGGACATCCGGTATATTTGGTCCCACGGAAACACAGTCCAGATCCGGCTGCTGTCCTACGAACAGTCCGCATTCCAGCCCTGCATGCATGGTTGATATATCCGGCTTAGCGCCATACTGATCTTCATATGTATCTTCCATGATCCTTCGAAGCCTTGAATCCGGATTAAACTGCCATGCGGGATACTCCGAGGTGATCGTTCCCGTACCTCCCAGCGCCTTCACGCACTGCTCCACCTGCTCGAAGAGCTGGGTCTTCCTGCTTTCCACGGAACTTCTGATTAAATGAACGGTTCTGATATAATCGGATGCCGTCTCCACAATACCGATATTCAGGGAGGACTCTACCACTCCTTTCAGGCTGCGGTTGAATCCCTGCAGGCCATCGGGGCAGATCTCCAGGTATGCCACGATCCGATCCGTAGAATACTGATCGCACACGTCCACCGTAGAATCATGAGATACCTTCATGTCCACCGCCAGATCCGGCTCGTCATTTAAGAATTCCTCATTCCATATCCCGGTCATCTCGCGAATCATGCCTATCGCCTTCTCCGCCTGGAATTCTGGAACAAGGATCTCCGCCATAGATTCCATGGCAATCACATTGTCCTTGGTGCCGCCATTAATCTCCACCAGATCTGCAGGCATCTCCTTGGTAATACGGTATAAAAGTCGTCCCATCATCTTGTGGGCGTTTCCACGCTGTTTGTGGATCTCCGCGCCTGAATGGCCGCCCTTAAGGCCATGAATCTTGATGGTGATCAGGCTGCCGGACTTCTTCTCCCTGTGGATAGGAATCCTTGTCTCATATTGGATCCCGCCTGCGCATCCCGTCGTAAGGATCCCCTCTTCTTCAGAATCGATATTAATCAGCATCCGTCCCTTAAGCAATGTCCAGTCCACCGCTTTTGCCCCTGTCATTCCCACTTCCTCGTCGATGGTGAACAGGGCCTCGATCGGAGGATGCGCAATATCGCTGCTGTCAAGTACTGCCATAACCATCGCCACCGCTATACAGTCATCTCCGCCAAGCGTAGTGTCTTTGGCCTTTACAAAGCCGTCTTCCACATATAATTCAAGGGCGTCTTTTGTAAAATCGTGGGCAGATCCAGGCTTTTTCTCACAAACCATGTCCAGATGCCCCTGGAGGATTACTGGCTTTGAGTCCTCGTATCCCGGCGTCCCCGGCTTCTTGATTATGACATTTCCCACTTTGTCCTGAATCACCTCCAGGCCTCTTTCCTTCGCAAATGCTACGCAATAGTCGCTGATTCGCCGTGTATCGAAAGTGCCATGGGGAATCCTGGATAATTCTTCAAAAAATCGAAATACTTTTTCAGGTTCTACCTTCTCTAATACTGCCATCTTAGTTATCCTCTTTTCTTAAATTAACCTATATCTATGTTCTATTATGAAACAGCCCACATAAAAAATCAACCGTTTCCATAGAATAAAACTAAAGAAATATGACTGGATTTAAAACCGCATGAAACGATACTTTACCTCCCTTTGCGTCATCGCGCTCTTCGTCCTTATGCTCCTATTCCCGCAGCCGGTGTTCAAAGGCGCAAGTTCCGGGCTGCTTTTATGGTTCAATGTAATCCTGCCAACTTTGCTTCCCTTTATGATCGTCTCAAACCTGCTGATCGGTACCCCGGCCATTGATGCCATCTCAAAAGTCTTCGGGCCATTCTTGTGCAGGCTCTTCGGCGTGACCAGATATGGCTCTTTTGCCATCATCGCGGGCTTCCTGTGCGGTTATCCCATGGGTGGAAAAGTGACTGCCGACCTGGTCAGAAAGCAGTACATCACCTGGCAGGAAGGGCAATATCTGCTGTCGTTTACCAACAACATCAGTCCTATGTTCATCATCAGCTACGTCGTATGGCAGAATCTAAAGGATACTTCCCGCACCATGCCTGCATTGCTGATTCTGATTCTCTCTCCGATCCTATGCAGCTTCCTCTTTCGAATCTACTACCGGCCAGGTGCGAGATCCCGTTCCTCTAAATGCTCGCCGCTTCCAAGAGCAGCCGCCGGAAGCCTGATGGATTCCTGCATCATGAACGGATTTGAGGCCATCACGAAGGTAGGGGGATATATTATGCTCTTTTCCATTCTGATCGCTTTATTCCAGAATCTGCCTCTTAATCATTTCCTGTTCTCTCTCCTGTTCCTTCCATCCCTGGAAATGACCAATGGAATCCCTCTGATCTGCGCCTCGTCCCTGCCTGCGGATGCCTGCTTCGTCCTGTCCCTGGCACTTACTTCCTTCGGAGGATGGTGCAGCGTTGCCCAGACCCGGTCCATGGTGCAGGGAACCAGGCTTCCTATCACGCCCTACCTAATAGAAAAGCTGATTACCACTCTGGTAACCAGCTTGCTTGCCTATACATATATACGATTATTCTAATTCGCTGTCTTCATCATCCAGGTCGTATTCCGGTTCAGGCTCATAACTTCCGTATTCTGCCTCAAGACCTCTCTGGGACTGTTCCGGAATCTCCAGTTCCGAACGGTTGTTGCGAACCATGTCATAACACTCCTGCAAGGAATTCACAAGACCATCATATTTGGTAGTATAACTGTCAAGCGTATGTCCGATAATGCTCTCTGCGTTTGACAGAAGATCATCCGTATACTGCATCGCGCCAATACGGATATCGTTGGCATCATTCGTTGCGTTGTCGAGGATCTGCTGCGCCTGCTCTGTGGCTGCCGTCACGATCTCATTGGCCTGGGCATACGCCTGCTGCATGATCTCGTGCTCGCTTACCAACTCATTGGTATGGATCTGCGCTTCCTCGATCATACTGTCAGCCTTGGCCTGGGCATCCGCAAGGATCGCATCCTTGTTGGCGATGATCTTCTGATACCTCTTTATCTCATCCGGCGTCTTCATGCGAAGTTCCCGGAGCAATTCATCCATCTGATCCTTGTTCACGATAATCTTCGACGTAGACAGCGGCTGGAACTTGCAACTGTCAATATACTCCTCAATCTCTTCAATAATCTGCTCAATACGGCTGCTCATAATTTACACTCTCCTTTTATTCATCTTCTCTTCTATCAAGTCTGCAACGATTCCTGGTACAAACTGAGAAATATCCCCTCCAAAAGCCGCCACTTCTTTTACTGTGGTAGAACTCAAATACGAATAATCCAGGCTTGTGGTTAAAAATACAGTCTCAACATCAGGTTCCATCTTATGATTCGTCTGAGCCATCTGCAGTTCGTATTCGAAGTCTGTAATTGCCCTCAATCCACGTATAACCAATCCCGCATCCATCTTACGGGCAAAGTCCACCAGCAGTCCCTCAAATGGAACTACCGTCACATTTGGCATGTCTTTTGTTACTTCATTTAACATTCTAACACGTTCTTCTGCGGAAAACAACGGGCTTTTTGCTTTATTATTCAATACTCCGACGATTAATTCATCAACCAATTTTGAAGATCTTTCAATCACGTCCAGATGTCCATAAGTGACCGGGTCAAAGCTGCCCGGATAGATTCCTTTTAACATATTTCTTTCCTTCCTGACGGCTCTATAAACACATGCTTATTCGTCTTATACTCTTTTGTCTTGATGATATTGAGCCCCAAGTCCTCCACATAGTCGAACTTCGTCTCTTTGAGCGCCTCTACGATGATTACGCCTTCTGCAGCCACAAGGCTCGAATCTGCCAGGTACTGAAGTACCCGCTTCTCCAGTTCTTTCCCGTAAGGCGGATCCAGGAATATATAGTCAAACTGCTTTTCTCCCTCCAGCTTATATAAGGCAGTCATGACGTCCATCGTCATGGTCATGGCCTTATGCTCCAGATGGGTACGCGTAAGATTTTCTTTGATGCAGGCCATGGCCTTCGGATTCTTCTCTACGAACACGGTCTCCATGCTTCCACGGCTCAGCGCTTCGATGCCGATGCCGCCGCTTCCCGCGAACAAGTCCAGGAACATGCAGTCATATAGGTATGGCGCCAGCATGTTAAATAAAGTCTCTTTGATCCGGTCCGTCGTCGGCCGGGTATCCATCCCGTCCAGCGTCCTTAACTGGATTCTTTTTGCGCTGCCTGCGATCACTCTCATCTTCCACTCCCCCTTAACTGCCGGTATCGGTTCAGGCAGGCGTAGATCTCCTGCTTTCTTGGAATCGCCAGATTTCCTGCCACGCAGCCGCCTTCGCTTAATACGTCAAGCCCCTGCGCTGCAAGCCTCCGATTCATCTCTTCAATGGCCTGTCCCAGGGTCTTCTTGCCGTCAAACAATTCTTCCTCCAGATATCTTACGATATTCCCCAGGCTGGTCAGCTGCTCTGAATCCACCAGCTGCTCTACATATCTCAAATCAATGGTTTCATGGTTCAGCATCACGCCGTCCCTGCCTAATGTCTTTAACTTGACTCTTCCTTTGCTCCTGATGCCCGGATTGCTTCTGACCATGCGCTCAAAGGAAGGCCGCGCCGGCTTCTCTTCCGGCAGCATTAGTTTCGGATACTCTTTGGCCGCGTCTTTTGCAAGAGCGGTAATCTCTTTTGGCACGTACCGGTCCATCTGCACTACCTGGTCAGCCACTTCAAAATATGCCCCGGAACTTCCAGCCACAATGACCGTGGATATCCCGAATATTTCATACAGATCCCTCACTCGCTCAATAAAAGGGGTGATAGGCTCCATATCCCGGTGGATGACTCTCTGCATCAGTTCGTCCCGCACCATGAAGTTGGTGGCGCTGGTATCTTCATCGATCAAGAATGTCCTGGCTCCCGCTTCCAGGCCCTCCACTACATTGGCGGCCTGTGAAGTACTTCCGCTGGCATCCTCCGTCTCAAAGGAAGCGGTATTTTTGCCGTTTGGAAGATCGCTTATGAACATGGAGATATCCGTCTGCTTAATGCTTCTTCCATCTTCCGCCCGTATTTTAAGCGCAGTATCTTCGGTAACTACATACTCCCTGCCGTCTCCGGCGATATGCGGATATACGCCTGTTTCCAGAGCCTTTAAAAGCGTAGATTTCCCGTGATATCCTCCGCCTACGATCAGTGTTACCCCTTTTCGGATTCCCATCCCCGTAATCCTTCCCCTATTGGGAAGATCCAGGGTCACTTCCATCGAAGAAGGAGATACGAAAGGTATCCCTCCCTTCATCGGACGCTGGGATACTCCGGATTCCCTTGGCAGTACCGATCCGTTTGCGATAAATGCCACCAGGCCCATCTCATCAAGATGGCTTCGAATATAAGCCTGGTCAACGGATAATTCCATGACCCTTCTTGCCTTTTCCGGATCCAGACTGGGGTAGCACAAAGCCTTGTCCACGCAAGGCGGCAGATAATCATACAAGATCTTAATCAGTTCCCTGGCATTGATGGTCCTTCCATTTGCCGGAAAGCCTACCTCGAATCGTACTGTCACCTCCCCGCTTCTTTCATCAACCTTGCAGGCAGTTCTCTCCAGGACTTCCTGTCCGCATCTGGAGATGGATATGACGCCGCTTTTCCCGGAACCTTTGGCCTGATAAGAATAATGCTCCGTCTGCCTCCAGAAATTCCGGGTCAGATAATCCTGCAGCGCGATCCGCTTATGCTTCTTGTCATACAGTTCCTTTGGAAAGGCAGCAGCCTTTCCCGGCACTTTGACGCTTAATCTGGATGGCGCAGCGAAAGGATCGCCCTGCACATGGTCTATGGACAGCACATATTTGCCAAACTGGTATGCGCCCCTTGTATCTTTGTAGGCCGGATAACTCCGGTGGTCTATTCGTTCCAATAACCGTCTTAAATCTTCTGCTGTCTTCATCTGCCACTGTTCTCCTACTCTATAAATCCAATCTTATAAATCCACGATTCTGGCTCTGTGGTGGATGGAAGGAAGGAACTTGTTCAACAGATCCTTCGTCTTGAATTTTAAGTGACTGGTATTGATACCCGGGTTGCATCCGAACCATTCTGCCTCAGCCACTTCTTTATCCACGATAACCTGCACATAGTCGTCTTCATCCATCAGAAGCCCTGCCACGCTTGCTGAGCCTGGCGTCGTCCCTAAATGCTCCATCATCTTTTCCGGCGGCGCGAAAGACATATGGGATACCCCCAGCTTCTTGCTGAAAGATGCCGTGTCAAACGCCTTGTCCGCAGGCATTACCAGCAGAAAGAAGGTCGTCTTTTTCTGGTTGCATAAAAATACGTTTTTGCGGATCTGAGTGCCGATGGCTTTATCGATTGCCGCGCATTCTTCCATGGAAGCCGCCGGATCATTGTCCACCTGCTCGTATGGTATCTTTAACTTGTCCAGCGTGTCATACATCTTTCTTTCCAATGGCATTCTTTCATCTGTCGGAGCCGATGTCCTGATTTCACTGATATACATTTTCTTCTTCCTCCATTATCCTATTGTCCTATTTTAAACATTATAGCGAATCCTTGACGCCTTTGCAAATCCTTCGCATAATACAATGTGCATATTATATCATATTCTGCTATAATATGCACAAAGGAATCAAAATAAAGGAATTAAAATAAAAGGAGAATCATCAATGAAATACATTTTAGCCTCGGCATCCCCCAGAAGAAAAGAATTGTTAGAGCAGGCAGGATTCCGTTTTCAGGTCATCCCTTCCTCAGTAGAAGAAAAGATCACAAAAGACGCGCCTTCGGAAATCGTCATGGAACTGGCTTCCCAGAAGGCACGTGATGTATATGAACATTATGGGGATGCAGACTGCGTGGTGATCGGCGCGGATACCATCGTCGCATACAACGGGGAAATTCTCGGAAAGCCCGCCACTCAGTCAGAAGCCTATGATATGCTGGCCATGCTGGCAGATCGGACCCATCAGGTCTATACCGGCGTCTCTTTGATCATGGCCAAAGGAGGCCAGGTCCATACCCGTACCTTCTTTGAAGCCACTGATGTCACCTTCTATCCGATCAGCAAGGAGGACCTGCGTTCTTATGCAGAGACAGGGGATTCCTTAGACAAGGCGGGAGCCTACGGCATCCAGGGGCCTTTTGCCATTCATGTCAAATGCATCCGGGGAGACTATAACAATGTAGTAGGCCTTCCCGTCAGCAGGCTCTATCAGGAACTGCTCCGGGAGTACGTATCTCCTTTGTCACTTCCATAATCGTAGTTTTTTTTGGAAGGGCTCTTCCATCCTGAGGAGATCTGCCGCCGCAGGTCTGTATCATACCTTTGCGGCGGCTTGATATCCAGCATTTTATGCATCACATCATTGGCGTTGGCGTAATTAAAGGATTCCGTATCCATAATCTGACGCTGTGCGCCTTCCCAGTCATATGCTTCTCCTGTTTTCTGATATTTGCGGCGATAATATGCTATGTCGCTGATGACCCTGCCTTTTTGATCTTCTTCCAGCACGTTCCACTGGCTCACAAAATTCCCATGGATATCTACAATAAATTCCGCATGGAAATCCGGCGCCAGGCGCTTTTTATTTTCCCTGCCTTTCGCATACCTTTTGTAATCGGAATCGGACGGGTATTTATTGTGAAGCCGGGCAGGCTCCCGAAGCAGTCTTTGCCCTCCCAGCCCTCCTTCAACTGCCGGCTTATGCACGTATAATTCCAGAGCCTCTTCATCCGTCATTCCAGGCTTCTTAAAGCGCCCTCTGATATAGCGGATATTGTGGCGGTCGATGTACATACGGAACTGATGCAGCATCCGTGCCTGCGTCACATTCTTAAGCCCCATGATTCCCTGTTCGCCGCAATAGGCACGGACGCTTTCCGCATAATGTCCGAACGCTTCGCTGTGAGGAGGCGTATTCTTGTCAAACACGAATCCCTGCCCCAGCTGCAGCATGCCATGGATATCCAGATATCCGCCGCATTTTCGCAGCAGTTCCATAGGATCCAGATACATACTCATTCCTCCCGTTCTGTCCTTGCAGCGTTTTTCTTCCTATGTTATTATATTCCATAGCAAAAAAAGGAGAATGATCATGCACTCAAGCCAGTTAAAGCAAAAATCCGAAAAATCAGCCTTAAAAATATCCCTGACCGGCAGCACCGTCTTCGTTGGACTGGAATTGCTCATGGCAATCTATACCAGTTCCCAGGCTGTCCTTCTGGATGCCGTCTACGACGGCGTGGAACTTTTGATGATCTTCGTATCCTTGTCTCTGGTTCCCTTGCTTTATAAGCCTTCCAACGAAAGCCGCCCCTTTGGCTATCTGCAGATTGAATCCCTGTTTGTCGTCGTAAGGGGCGCCATCATGGTTGCCGTAACCGTAGGCCTGATTGTAAATAATATCCAGATCATCCTTCACGGTGGCCGGCACGTGAACTTTTCCGCAGTGGCTTATTTTGAACTTGCTGCTACCGTGATCAGTTTTATCGTCATCCTTCTTTTAAGGCGTATGAACGCGGATCTTACTTCGCCTATCGTCACCATGGAGATTCAGGAATGGAAGATTGACGCGGTGGCATCCTTAGGGATGTCTGCCGCTTTCTTTCTCCCTCTGATCATCCAGGCCGAATGGTTTGTTCCCCTTACCAAATATCTCGACCAGGCCATCGCCATCATCCTTTCCATCTTCATGCTCCCGGTGCCGGTACGCGCCGTGACAACCGGCCTTAGAGACCTGTTCCTTCTGCCGCCCGAAGAAGAGACGGTGCAGAATATCAAAGACATTATAACGCCGATACTGGATGCCTACGGCTACGACAAGCTCTACTTCGACATCGTTCGGACAGGGCGTAAATTATGGATCAGCGTCTATATTACTTTTGACCGCGATGAGGTCTCCATCTCCCGGTTCCGCATCGTGCAGAAATTCATCATACAGGCCCTCTCCAAAGAGTACCAGGATTTTTATTTCGAACTGCTTCCTGACATTGAATACAATGACGAGACGGAAGTCTAAGGAAATGACGGAATCCTAGGCGGATTTTTGGCCTTTTTCACAGTACTTTTTTACTGCCGTGCTGATAGACTCTTTCATGATCGCCATCAATTCATCTACCTGCCTTTTCGTTACAGTCAGCGGCGGGATCATCCGGTTCACCTTGTCTCCAATGGCTGTGATCAAGGCATGCCTGCTCAGCACCTCATGCTTTTACTCAGGTCATTGTCCAGAATCCAAATACAAAAAGGGCGCCGTATCCATGATACGACACCCTCGCCTTTAACGCTTCCAGTATATACTCCCATTTCTGAAAGGTCAATACTTTTTTATGATTCTTTGGAAAACAGGCTTCTGAAACTGTCTTTCAGTTCCCAGACCTTGTCCGGGATGTCATCCTTCTTCTCTTGATACATGGTATGGAAGAAGTCGCAGATATACAATGCGATAATAAGCGTTCCGCCAATTCTTCCGGCAATGACCGGAATGGCATCCACCAGATCTACCACAACGTTATGCAGGAAGAAAAACAGCATAAGCGTATAGAATCCCCAGGCTATCGAACTTTCCATACAGATAATTCCTTTATAATTGCACGGCTTCTCCTTGTAATCCCACCAGATCTCACCGAATATCTTATTCATGATCAATGCGGTCAGAAATTCGATAGCCGTAGCCAGCACCATTCCCAGAACGAACAGCGTGAAAGGATTCTGGCTGTATGGCCGTAATACAAAGAATACCGTCAGCGCCCCTACTCCATATATCGGGCAGTAAGGCCCTTTTGCAAATCCTCTGTTGGTCAGCTTGCGATTACAGACTGACATATAGATAGATTCCACAATCCAGCCCATAATGCTATAGACCAGAAACCAAAGCACCACATGATAAGCACTCCATCCAAATATCACCTTGTTCCACCACATAATAGTCTCCTTATAGAAAAAACGTGCAACGATAGGAAACGCAATTTCCTATTACATAAAAATAGAGTGTTGAATCGTCCAACACTCTATTTATTGCACATATTAGTTATACTTACGTTTTCTAGCAGCTTCAGATTTTTTCTTACGTCTTACGCTTGGCTTTTCGTAATGTTCTCTCTTACGAATCTCCTGCTGAATGCCAGCTTTCGCACAGTTTCTTTTGAATCTGCGTAAAGCGCTATCTAACGTCTCGTTCTCTTTAACGATTACATTTGACATAGTCTCACACCTAACCTCCCTCCAGTCCTATATTGTGCATCATACGACTGTTCGGGTATTTTTATTGCACTACATAAGATTATAGCACATATTTCCTCTACGTCAATATTTTTTCATCATTTTCCACGATATTATTTACTGACTTCCGTTTGCTGACTGCCATATAGACCGGGAGGCCGATCAGCGTCACTGCGATACTGCCTGCGGACAGCAGCGTTGACTGCAGCCCGGACATGAATATCTGGTTAATGATCACGTAGATTCCGCTTACGATCGCGATCAATGGCACCACCGGATACAGCGGTACTTTATAAGTCCTGACCGCATCAGGACGGTCTTTTCTCAGTTTCATAACGCCGACAAAGGTAAGCGTATAGAAGGTCCAGCTGGAAAATACGGCAAGGTCCGTCAGCAGGTTGAACTGCCCGCTGATTGCATAAATGCAGCTGATTCCTCCTACCAGGATGATGGAGTTGGTTGGAACCTGCGCCTTATTCAGCCTTGCCAGAGATTTGCTGAAGGGGAAATTGCCTTCCTCCGCCAGGGAATATGCCACTCTGGAGCCGGATAATACAAATCCGTTGCAGGCGCCAAACACGGATATCATGATGCCGACGGAAACGATCTTGCCTCCCACATCTCCGAAGATCTTCAGGGCTACTGCAGAAGCAGGCGCTGTCATTCCCGCCAGCTCGTTTGCCGGAAGAACCCAGAGGTAAGAGATGTTGATAATAAAGTAGACGCCCATGATCACGGATACGCCGCCAACGATTGCAATGGGAAGATCCCTTCCCGGATTCTTCATCTCCCCGGCAATGGCGCCTACATTGGTCCAGCCTTCAAAAGCAAACAGGATGGCAACCATCAGCTGTCCAAGGACAACCGCCGGGCTAAGTCCGTCTCCCACCATCGGCGTAAAGATCGGGTTCGCCCCGCCACCTTTTACGAATCCGAATATCATCAGCAGAATCAAAGGAATCAATTTGCAGACGGTAAAGATGATCTGCACGCTGCCGCCTACCTTTGAGCCCAGGCTATTTAAAAAGATGATCAGGATAATAATGCCAATCGCAAGGGGCACCGTGAAGCCATCGCCGATAAACAGTGCCGCCTGCTGGGCGCATACAACTGCCAGGGCAGACGTCATGGCCGGGTAGAACAATATGGTCTGTACCCATCCTGCCAGGAATCCTACCACCGGATTGTAGATTTCTTCCAGATACGCCACCATTCCTCCGGTCTTTGGAATCATGATAGCCACCTCCGCGAAGGTAAGCGCCGCCGCAATGCTTGCAAGCCCGGTGATGATCCAGGCAATCATGCCGAGTCCCGGCGCCCCTCCTGTAGCTGTGTAGATGGCCTGCGGCTTAAAAAACACGCCGGAGCCGATGACGCAGCCAACCACGATCGCCATGGCAGTCGCAACGCCCAGATTCTTCTTCAGTCCCTTCTTTTCTTCCATAACTCTTATCTCCTTTGCTTCCTTTTTGAATATTTTTTCAGATAAAAAGAGGGTACAAGACACGCATATAATGGTCCTGTACCCTCTGTATTTTTACCTGAAAGTTTTACTTCTACGGTGGCCTTATCGAAAAGGCTCTTTCCAGAGTCCCATCCATAGCGGGTATTGGCACCTGAAAGTTTCTCAGAGCGGTTAGGAGCCTCTCTGATTGCTTCATCGGTTTTCCGTGTGCTAACATACGGAAATCTTCCTCGCTACTTCATCTGGCAATATTCATTTGTAAATAGTATATGTGAAATCCTATTTGCTGTCAACCATAGTTATTTTTGTAACTTTCCTGACAAGGAGCAGACTATTACGCCAGCTGGCCTTCCAGAACTTCTGCGGCTTTCGCGATTGCTTCATCCATGCCTGCAGGATTCTTGCCGCCAGCCTGGGCCATGTTCGGGCGTCCGCCGCCGCCACCGCCTACAAGGCCGGCAATTGCCTTAATAAGGTTTCCTGCATGGGCTCCCTTGTCGATGGCTCCCTTAGTAGCTGTGGCCATCAGGCTTACTTTTCCGTCGGTTGCTGACGCGATCACGATGATGCCTTCGCCTAGTTTTTTCTTCAGCTGGTCTCCAAGGTCGCGCAGGCCATTCATGTCCACATCCTCCACCTTTGTCGCAAGGAGTTTGACGCCTTTGACCTCTACGACCTGGTCCATCACATCTCCCATGGCATCCTGGGCAAGCTTGCTCTTTAAACTCTCCACCTCGCTGTGGAGCGCTTTATTTTCCGCCTGAAGATGGGAAATCTTATCTGTCAGTTTATCCGGGGCGGCCTTTAACAGTTTCGCTGCCTCGTGAAGTTTCTCTTCCAGTTCGTCATAATATTTTAAAAGTCCTTTGGATGTCAATGCCTCAATCCTTCGAACGCCTGCTGCGACACCTGTCTCGGAAAGAATCTTGAAGGCAGTAATGACGCCTGTATTCGCCACATGTGTGCCGCCGCAGAATTCGATGGAAAAGTCTCCCATGCTTACCACGCGGACGATGCTGCCGTATTTCTCTCCGAAAAGCGCAGCCGCGCCAGTCTTTTTCGCCTCCTCGATGGGCATGTTCTGAACCTTTACGTTCAGGCAGTTCATGATCTGCTCATTAACGATTGCTTCCACCTTCTTTAATTCTTCCTCCGTAAGGGCAGAAAAATGCGTAAAGTCAAAACGCAGCCTGTCCGCATTGACGGAGGATCCGGCCTGCTCTACATGATTGCCCAGGACCATGCGCAGCGCCTTGTGAAGAAGATGGGTCGCGCTGTGGTTATTGGCAGAAAGCATCCGGTTATCCGTATCCACTTCCAGCGCTGCTTTGTCTCCAACCTTTATCATGCCCTTTGATACATGGCCGATATGGCCGAATTTGCCGCCCATAAGCTTTACCACATCCTCCACGATGAATTCGCCGTCCGCGGTGCGGATGATTCCCTTATCCGCCTCCTGGCCGCCGCTGGTGGCATAGAACGGGGTCTTCTCCACAAAGATAGTTCCCCGCTCGCCATCCGAAAGCGCGTCTACCAGTTCCGTATCCGTGGCGAGCACCGTAACTTCGGACTCATAAGAAAGATTGTCATAGCCGACGAATTCCGTGGTAATGCTAGGATCGATGGACTCGTATACCGTCACGTCCGCCCCCATATAGTTGGTGACTTCACGGGCCTCGCGGGCTGTCTTCCTCTGGATTTCCATGGCTTCTTTGAAGCCTTTTTCATCGACAGACATTCCCTTCTCTTCCAAGATCTCCTTCGTCAGATCCAGCGGGAATCCGTAGGTATCATAAAGTTTGAACGCATTCTGGCCATCCAGGGTCTTTTCCCCCTTTTTCTCTGTCTCCGCCACCATATCGGACAGAATGGACAGTCCCTGATCAATGGTCTTGTTAAACTGCTCTTCTTCCTTGGCAATTACCTTGAAGATAAATTCCTTTTTCTCTTCCAGTTCGGGATATCCATCCTTGGAGCCTTCAATCACATTCTGTGCCAGTTCAACCAAGAACTCTCCCGGAATGTCAAGCAGCCTTCCGTGCCTGCAGGCACGCCTCAGGAGACGCCTTAGCACATATCCACGGCCCTCGTTGGAAGGCATGATTCCGTCAGAGATCATAAAGGTTACGGAACGGATATGGTCGGTGATGACACGCAGGGAGACATCCGTCTCTTCATCCCTGCCATATTCGGCATGGGCCAGTCGGCAGACATGATCCCTTAAGGCTTTCATGGTGTCAATGTCGAACATGGAGTCTACTTCCTGCACGATACAGGCCAGACGTTCCAGCCCCATACCGGTATCTATATTCTTCTGTTCCAATTCCGTGTAATTGTTATTGCCATCATTGTCGAACTGCGTAAAGACATTGTTCCAGATCTCCATATAACGGTCGCATTCGCAGCCCACCGTACAGTCAGGGCTGCCGCAGCCATATTTTTCCCCTCTGTCATAGTATACTTCGGAACATGGTCCGCAGGGGCCTGAGCCATGCTCCCAGAAATTATCTTCCTTTCCGAACCGGAAGATTCTCTCGGCCGGGATTCCAATGTCCTTATTCCAGATCTCCCATGCCTCATCATCATCCAGATACACGGAGGGATAGAGCCTGTCCGGATCCAGTCCGACGACATCCGTAAGGAATTCCCACGTCCAGCGGATAGACTCCTTCTTAAAGTAATCTCCGAACGAAAAGTTCCCAAGCATCTCAAAAAACGTGCCATGACGGGCCGTCTTTCCTACATTCTCAATGTCCCCGGTGCGGATGCACTTCTGGCAAGTGGTCACCCGCTTGCTCGGCGGAATCTCTTGTCCGGTAAAATATGGCTTCAGCGGCGCCATGCCTGAGTTGATCAGCAACAGACTCTTATCATTGTGGGGCACCAGCGAAAAACTTTTCATTGCCAGATGTCCCTTGCTCTCGAAAAATTCAAGAAACATCTTTCTTAATTCATTTACTCCGTATTTCTGCATAACTTCCTCCTGCTTTCTAATTCAATATATGGTTCATATCCTTGTAATGCAACGGTATGGCTAAGTTTTAATTATAAAGAGAAGCAGGCGGTTTGTCAACGCTCCGCCTGCTTCTTTATTCTTACTTTAATTCAATTTCTTCTAATTCTTTGGACGGTATTTTCTTCGATGAGCCGGCCACGAATTCCTTTACCTTCTTCTGAGCCTTCGCCACCTGGAGGTTGGTTCCGGCTCCCGCGACACAGCCGCCCGGGCATCCCATGCCTTCGATCAGGCATCCATTCATCTTGCCTGCCTTTGCAAGAGCCAGGATCTTCTTACACTCGGCAAGCCCTTCCGCATGCTCGATATTAACGTCCACACCGGGATAGTATTCGTTGATGCATTTTTCAATGGCCTCTGCAACGCCCCCGGCCACCGCGTATCCTCTTCCTGCTCCGGTGGCATCATGGAAGGAGGATTCTGCCTCGTATTCTTTGAGGTCGATATCCTTGGCATCGAACATGGCCTGCAGTTCTTCGAAGGTCACCACGAAGTCCACGTCGCTTCGGACGCTTCTTCGCATTGCCTCCAGTTTCTTGGCCGCGCATGGCCCGATGAATACCACCCGCGCGTTCGGGTGTTCCTTTTTGATGGTCCGGGCAGTGGCTACCATCGGCGTCAACTCCTGGGATACTTGGTCGATCAGATCCGGGAACTGCTTTTTCGCCAGCATTGCCCAGGATGGGCAGCAGGACGTAAGCAGGAACGGAAGTTCTCCGGTACTAACCTTATTCACATAATGATGAGCCTCGGCTATCGCCCCGATGTCCGCCCCCAGCGCTACCTCATACACTTCGCAGAAGCCCAGTTCGTGAAGGGCGGCCTTTAAGTTCCTTGGCGTGATGTTGTCCCCGAATTGCCCGTAGAACGCAGGCGCGATCTCGGCCACGATCTTGTCCCCTTCCGTCAATGCCCTTGCCAGCTGGAATACCTGGGACTTGTCAGAAATGGCTCCAAATGGACAACTGACCATGCACATTCCACAGGAAACACATTTGTCATTATTGATATGGGCGCGTCCCATGTTGTCCGACTCGATGGCTCCTACGCCGCAGGCCTTCTGACAGGGACGTTCTTTCTTTGATATGGCATCGTAGGGACAGACGGACTTGCACTTTCCGCACTTGATGCATTTATCCTGATCTATGTAGGATTTCCCCCCTACCATGGAAATCGCGTCTTTGGGGCAGACCTCTATACAGGGATGGGCGAGGCAGCCCTTGCACATGTTGCTGACCTCGTACCCTCGTTCCTCGCAGGCCTCGCAGGCAGAAGGAATTACCTGCATAAGCGGGGGCTCATAATATTTGTCGGATATATTGCTGGCCTCCACGCCGGCGGTCAGGTGTACTGGCTTATTCTCCGGGCGCAGGGATAGTCCCATGGCAAGCCGGAGACGCTCGCGCACGACCGCACGGGCGCGGTAGACGCTCTCTCTGTATTTCTGTGTCTCTTCATTTACCATCTTATATGGAATGGCTTCCATATCGTCATTCAGCGTGTCAGCGTTGGCTTTAAATCCAAGCCTTGCCACTTCCTCGAATACTCTTCTTCTTAATCTTCTGACGGTCGTATCGATTCCTCTCATCATAAGCCGAACTCCCTCCTAAACTTTCGTAGATTCAGGTAATACTATAATTAATTGACAAAAAAATGTCAATACGTTTTCATGTTCAGGATTCCATACAATCTTACAAAATTTTACAGCATGAATATCTTGTTCTGGCTATTCATGCCCGAAAAAGCGCTGGGCATAATAGACGGACTGCATGGCGTCCTTGCCATAGAAGTCCGCTCCGATCATATCCGCATAATCCTGGTTCAGCACGGCTCCGCCAACCATGACTTTACAGTCCGGCTTATGCTTCCGCAGCAGCCGGATCGTCTCTTCCATGCTGGTCACAGTGGTGGTCATAAGGGCGCTTAAGCCCACCAGGCTTACCTCTTCCTTGATGGCCGTCTCCACGATCGTCTTAGGGGGGACATCCTTTCCCAGATCAATCACATCAAAACTATAGTTTTCCAGCAGCACCTTCACGATATTCTTGCCAATATCATGGATGTCTCCCTTGACTGTGGCCAGAATGATCTTATCCTTTTTCTCCATATCCCCGCCGCTTTTCGCCAGTTCGTCTTTTAACACCGCAAAGGCGATCTTGGCTGCATCCGCGCTCATCAGAAGTTGCGGAAGGAAGATGGTTCCCTTCTCGAATCCTTTTCCCACGACGTCCAGGGCCGGAATCAGATACTGGTTGATAATGGAAAGCGGCTCCTGCTCTTTTAGAAGCGTCCGCGTCGCATGGTGCGCTTCTTCCTTGAGACCCTTTTCAATGGCCTCCTTAAGGGTCATCCTGGAACCTGAGGATGCCGCAGGAGGTACAGGCTGGCTTCCATACTGGCGGATATAAGCCTCGCAGTTGCTGTCATAGTTCATAAGCGCCAAGAAGGAATAGTAGGAACGCATCATATCCTCTGAGGAGGGATTGATGATCCCCGCGCTCAGCCCGTTCTGCATGGCCATGGTATAAAAGTTGGAATTGATCGCAGGCCGGTACGGAAGCCCAAAGGATATGTTGGATACGCCCAGAACCGTGCGGACGCCGTAAGCCTCCCTGACGCCCTTTAAGGCATCCAGGGTCACTTTCGCTCCTTCCGGCTCCGAACTGATGGTCATGGCAAGCACGTCAATCACGATATCCTTCTTGTCTATCCCGTACTTTCCGGCCTCTTCAATGATCTTTCCTGCTACCTTGACTCTGCCTTCTGCTGTCTGGGGAATACCATCCTCGTCAATGGTAAGGCCGATCACTACGCCGCCATACTTCCGAATCAGCGGGAATACCTCATCCATAGATTCCTTCTTCCCGTTGACGGAATTTACCATAGGCTTTCCATTGTAGATCCGCATGGCAGTTTCCATAGCCTTTGCGTCAACGGTATCAATCTGGAGCGGCAGGCTGGTCACGCTTTGGAGCTGTGTCACTACCTCCTGCATCATGGCAGCCTCGTCGATATCCGGCAGCCCCACATTCACGTCTAATATGTGGGCGCCCTTATCCTGCTGCGTGATTCCTTCCTTCAGGATATAATCCAGATCATGATCCTTTAGCGCCTGCTTGAACTTCTTCTTCCCGGTAGGATTGATCCGCTCTCCGATGATGACCGGCTTCTCTCCCAGCATGACCGCCTTCCCGTAAGAAGATACGATGGTCAGATCTTTGTGGGATGGAAGGATAACGGACAGTCCTTTCGTTCTTTCGACCATGGCGCGGATATGCCCGGGCGTCGTCCCACAGCAGCCTCCAATGACGCAGGCTCCCATATGGACAATCTTTTCCATCGTCTGGGCGAACTGATCCGGATCCACGTCATAATAGACCTGTCCATCCTTTTGCTTCGGAAGCCCTGCATTGGGCTTGACAATGACGGGAAGGGACGTATAGGCAAGAATCTCTTCCAGAATGGGAAGCATCTGCTCTGGCCCCATTCCACAATTGATTCCAAGCGCATCCACCCGAAGGCCTTCCAGCAGGGCGACAACGGATGGCACATCGCCTCCGGTCAGAAGCTTGCCCTTCTCATCGAAGATCATCGTGGCAAATACGGGAAGATCCGTAGTTTCTTTCGCTGCCAGCACGGCCGCCTTAACCTCGTAGGTATCGCTCATAGTCTCAATATGGATCAGATCGGCTCCCGCCTCTTCCCCATACTTCATTACTTCCCGGAAGGCCTCATAGGCATCCTCAAATCCCAAGTCTCCCATGGGCTTTAACAGTTTTCCGGTGGGCCCCACATCCAGCGCCGTATAAGTCCTCCTGCCAGCGTCTGCCCCCAGGGAAGCGCCTTTCTTGACATTTTCGATCGCCGCATTGACAATCTCTTTTAAATCATAGGAGGCATCGTGGAACTTCAATGCGTTGGCGCCAAACGTATTGGCCAGCACGATATCGCTTCCGGCTTCAAAATACTGACGGTGGATATCCACCACCTCGTCCGCGTGCTCGATATTCCATACTTCCGGAAGCTCGCCGGGCTTCAGACCCTTAGACTGAAGCAGGGTGCCCATTCCTCCGTCAAAATATAGTAGTTCTTTTCCCAGTCGTTCTAATATCATCTGTCTGCTCCTTTTGCGCTCTTATCTTCTCTGTCTGTTCTTGTCTCGTCTATGAATATCTCCGGTATATGCAGTCTGTCTTTTCACAGGCTTCGCATCCCTTGATATGGCATGGCGCCTTGATCCTGCTAAGGCCGATCACCGCCGTCACAGACTTCATGGGGGTCAGCATGCCTCCTGCCGTCATCGTAAGCCCGATGGTCTTGGCGGCATCCAACATCCGAAGAATCTCTTCCTGATGCCCGATGGAGAAGTCGCCATACCCGGGGCTGAACCTGGGCCTTAGATAAAGACCTTCCCCCGCCATCTCTTCTTCCATCTTTCCCTGCCAGTCATCCAGATATTCCTCCAGGATCGTAGTGGCGCAGGCCTGCAGCGTGACTACCCTTGCCATATCTGCCAGGGCATATTTTCGCATCAGCATGTCCACCTGGGCACCCAAAGTTGCCCCCAGAACGATCGCCTTCTCGCATCCGTTCATATTCTTCCCGAGATTCCTGCTTTCAATATTCATCTGTCCGATCTGTATGCAGCCGTCGTCCTGGAAATCCAAGTCAAAAATGCGATAGATGATTCTTCTGCCCGCCGCCTCTTCCAGTTCCACGAAGGAACTATCCACCAGCGCAAGCGTGTGATCATCTACCGCATGCCTTCCATATCCCAAGTAACGAACTGCTTCCTTCGCCCTTGCATCCATTTTCCTGCCCTCTATGCCTTTATAATTGTAGAAAGATTGCCGATGATCGCCTCTGCTACTTCCGGCTTATTCATGGAGTAAATATGTATATGGTTCAACCCATTTGCTATCAGGTCAATTATCTGATCCGTGGCATATACGATCCCTGCCTGCTTCATCGCATCCGGATCCTCCCCGAAGCGGTCCAGGATCGCGCGGAATCTCTCAGGCAGGACGGTACCGGACAGATCGCAGATGCGCTTCATCTGCTTTGCACTGGTAACCGGCATGATGCCTGGAAGCACCGGAACCGTGATCCCTTTTTCCCGGATCCGGTATAAGAAATTATACAGGATATTATTGTCGAAAAACATCTGTGTCGTGAGGAAATCCACCCCGCAGTCCACCTTGTGCTTCAGATTCATAATATCGTCTTTCTTATGAGCCGCCTCAACATGTCCTTCCGGATAGCATGCCGCTCCAATGCAGAAATCCCCCTGGCTCTTAATATCCTCTACCAGCTCGCAGGCGTATCTGTAATGGTTTGGCAGAGGGAACTCCCCGTCCGCCGGAATATCGCCCCTAAGTGCCAGAATATTCTCAATGCCCTGCTCTTTTAACTGCCCGATCACCCCGTGCACCTCATCCTTGGTGGACGATACGCAGGTAAGATGGGCCAGGCTTGTAACGCCAAGGTCGTTCTTGATCTGCGAGGCAATCCTAACCGTATTTCTGCTGGTGCCTCCGCCCGCTCCATAAGTCACGCTTATGAAAGAGGGCCTAAGCGCCGCGATCTTCTCCGTTGCCGCTCTCACTCCTTCATAGCCGGCATCCGTCTTAGGCGGAAATACCTCGAAGGATACATGGGGAGAGTTATCTTTCAGTATATCTCTTATCTTCATGTCAATGCTCCTCTTTTCGTATCTTTCTAATCCCATACTTCTTAAATGCCATCGTATAATTCCTCATATTGCTTTGCGGAATTCTTCCATGAGAAATCCTGATTCATGCCGCGTTCCACAATCTTGTTCCAGTCACGCTTCTTATCATAGTAAATGCGCTCCGCATAGCGGATCGTTGCCAGCATCTCATGGGCATTATAGTTCATGAAACTGAATCCTGTGCCGGTCTTTTCATATTCATTGTATGGCTCTACCGTATCCTTGAGCCCGCCGGTCTCCCTGACGATCGGCACGGTGCCGTAACGAAGGCTCATCAATTGGCTTAAGCCGCAAGGCTCGAACAGAGACGGCATCAGGAATGCGTCGCAGGAAGCGTATATCTTATGGGACAAAGCCTCTGAATAATAGATATTCGCCGATACCTTGCCCGGATATTTCCATGCAAAATGCCGGAACATATTTTCGTACTTTTCATCTCCTGTTCCAAGCGCCACGATCTGAACTGCATCCTGGCAAAGTTCATCCATCACATAGGCGATCAGGTCAAACCCCTTCTGATCCGTGAGCCTGGACACGATTCCAAGCATTATAATGTGATGATCCTGCTCCAGGTTCAATTCCTTTTGAAGCGCGATCTTATTCTTTATCTTCTCCCTCCGGAAACTGTCACATGTATAGTTTTTCTCGATGTGGGTATCCGTGGCAGGGTCGTAATCTTCATAGTCAATTCCGTTCACAATGCCGGACAGGCAGTTCGAGCGGGCATTCATAAGGCCCTCCAGTTTCTCCCCGTAGAACGGAGTCTTTATCTCTTCTGCATAGGAGTTGCTCACCGTGGTGATCCGGTCCGCATACACGATGCCGCCCTTCAGGTAATTGGCATCCTTGTACGCTTCCAGCTTGTCAGGCGCAAAATAATACTGCGGAAGTCCCGTAATATCTCTTACCCTCTTGGTATCCCATGTCCCCTGGAACTTCAGGTTATGTATGGTCATGATCGTCTTGATCCCCCGGTAATACTCATCCCCATAGCGGAAATTATCCAGATATACCGGTATTAGTCCTGCCTGCCAGTCATGGCAGTGAATGATGTCCGGCCGAAAGCCGATTACCGGGAGGGCGCTCAAAACCGCTTTTGAGAAGAACGCGAACTTCTCGATATCCGCGTACATATCGCCATATGGCGCAAATCCATTAAAATAGTATTCATTATCTATAAAATAGAACGTAATTCCATCGTACTCTAATTCCAAAATTCCTACGTATTGTTTTCTCCAATTTAAATCCATATAAAAATGCGTATGGTAACTCAGTTTTTCTTTCCATTCTTCCTTCATGCACATGTACTTAGGCAGCATAACCCGTACATCATATTTTTCTTTGTCGAAATATTTTGGTAAAGAACCAACAACGTCGGCAAGTCCTCCTGTCTTTATAAACGGAACCGCCTCCGAAGCCGCAAAAAGTATTTTTTTCATTGCTTTTCCTCCCAACCCTTCAATATACACCTATTATAGCGTATTTTTTTTAAGAAGAAAAGTATTATCTGTTTTTATATTCCAATCTGATCGTATCTGCAATCAATGCGATAAACTCCGAATTCGTCGGCTTTCCTTTGCCATTGCTGACCGTGTAGCCAAACAGGTCATCCAGGGTATCCAGCTTCCCACGGCTCCAGGCCACCTCAATGGCATGCCTGATGGCCCGCTCTACCCTGCTTGCCGTAGTCTGATGCATCTTTGCCACCGTAGGATAGAGTACCTTCGTGATCGCATTGAGCACATCCATGTCCTCCACTGCCATGATAATGGCATCCCTTAGATAGTGGTATCCCTTAATGTGCGCCGGAATGCCAATCTCGTGGATCATATCCGTCACCCGGTTCTCCAGATTCACCTCGGGCGCTTCTTCCATCTTAAGCCCCTGGGCGGATTGCGTCTTCATCTCATGGCGTATCAGGTGATTGGCGTTCTTAATCCGGTTCAAGACCATCTCGTTGTTGAATGGCTTCATGATGTAATAGCTGGCGCCTTTCCTGAACGCATCTTCTGTGATCCGCTCCTGCCCGACTGCCGTGACGACAATAAAGTCCGGCTGTTTCTTCAAGTCTTTATCACCTCCTACCATTTCCATCACGCTTAATCCGTCCATCTTCGGCATAATCAGATCCAGCAGTACGACATCCGGCTGCTTTTCTTTTATCAGATGGTACGCATCCTCTCCATTGTTCGCCTTTCCGACCAGATTTAATTCTTTATCGCTGCTGATAATTTCGCCAAGCAAATCTAGAATTCTCTCATTGTCGTCGGCTATTGCTACGTTTATCTCTCCCATTTTTACGTATTGCCTCCCTTCCTTACATGAAAACCGTCGATTTAAATTATATAATTTGACATATTGCAAAGCAAGAAATTGCTGTCGTAAAAACTTGACCCGAATCGACAAATTTATGACAAAGTGACATTTTTCAACATATTTTCAATAAAAATGCCATATCCCTTCGTAGAGTCCTGGACGAAAACATGCGTAACCGCGCCCACGATTTTCCCATTCTGCATGATTGGGCTTCCGCTCATGCCTTGTACGATTCCGCCTGTAACTTCAAGGAGTTTCTTGTCCGTGACTTCTATGACGAGCCCTTTGTTGAGCTCATCTGTATGCTTGTCGACTTTTGTAATATGAATCTCATAATCCTTCACTTCTCCTTCAACGGCGCAACGAATTGTCGCAGGCCCTTCCTCGATCTCGTCTGTGGATGCCGTCTCCATAGGCGTCTGGTCTGTAAACAGTGCGTCAATGCGGTCGATCTTTCCGAAGATGCCGCAGTCCGTATTCTTGGTTATGCTTCCAAGCACATTATAATTGTTATAGACTATGATTCCTTCCATCCCTCCCGGCGTGCCGTTTACGCCCTTCTGGATATCTTTGATGCTGGTCTCGTACACGGTGCCGTCGTTAATCTCCAGCAGCGTATTGGTATCCACATCATGAATCCCATGTCCCAGCGCCCCGAACTGGCTGTCCGCATTCAGGAATGTAATGGTGCCAAGTCCCTGGGCATTGTCCCTGACCCATATGCCCAACTTGTAATCTTTGGAACTGCATCTGACCGGCTTTAGCTTGATGTCGATCAGATCCTCTGAGCGGCGCACCTTGAGTACTACTTCATCTTTGTCAATCTTCTTCATTGCATCCACTAATTGCGACTTGCTGCTGATTTCTTCCTCATCCAGGCCCACGATGTAATCCCCTGCCTTAACCAGGTGGGAGGCAGGCTCATACTCCATGCCGTCCATGGCTGTCACCGCGTCCGTGCCAAGCACCATGACGCCCTGAGTCTCCAAATATATGCCGATGGGCATGCCTCCTGGGATCACCATATTTCTGGATGATGTCCCGGCGCTTACTTCCTGTCGCAGCTGGCTGTGCTTGGCTTCAATCAGGTAGTAGCCTCCTCCCACTGCAACCGTAAATGTAACGATCATGATCAAGATTCTCCGGTACCAGTATTTCCTCATGCTTCAAAACCTCCAAGAAAAAGATAGATACCCATTCTCGGGTATCTATCTTATTATGTGGCAATTCTTTATAAATTACTCTGGTTTATTTTGTCTGTTTCGCAAGTTCCTTCATCTCCACGGCGCTTTGTACCACTGTATCCGTAATTCTTGCGCCGCCCAGTATCCTTGCCAGTTCCTCGATGGAACGCTTCTCATCCAGCAGTTCTATGCTGGTCTTTGTGTCGCCTTTCTTCGTCGACTTCTCGATCATGTAGTGATGGTCTGCCATGGCAGCGATCTGGGCAAGGTGCGTAATACAGATGACCTGATGCTTCGTTCCGATAAACGCCATCTTTTCCGAGACTTTCTGCGCGGTCCTGCCGCTGATCCCTACATCAATCTCATCAAAGATCAGCGTCTCGATTTCATCCCGCTTTGCCATCACCGCCTTGATGGCCAGCATGATTCGCGACAGTTCTCCTCCGCTTGCCACGCCTGCCAGCGGCTTCACCGGCTGACCCGGATTCAAAGAGATCATGAATTCGATATCATCCATGCCTTCAGCCGTATAGTCCTTCGTGGATTCAAACTGTATCCGGAACTTCACATTTTCAAAATTCAGGTCTTTCAGCCCCTCTTCAATCGCCTGTTCCAGTATCTTGGCCTGCTTCTTTCGAATCTTCGTAAGCCTGGCTGTTGACTGCCTTAGCGCCTCTTCGGCCTTGGCACATTGGTCTTTCAGCCGCAGGATATAATTGTCGTAATCTTCCAGTATCCCGATCCGTTCTTCCTGGCTGGCACAATAATCCAGTATTTTTTCCACTGTATCTCCATATTTTGTCTTAAGATGGTTGATTTCATTCAGACGGTTTTCCGTCTCATAGAATTCTTCATCGGAAAATTCGCAGGTCTTGCTGTAATCCGCAAGTTCCCGGTTGAAGTCGTTCAACAGGCTGTCCACTTCCACCAGCTGGTCATAAAGCTGCGCGGCCCTGTCATCATATTCGGATGCCTCGGATAACGCGCGGATGGCGCGGCTTAAGGCCTCGCTTGCATTGCCGCCTCCCTCGCTGGTATAAAGATACGCCTCGTTTACGCTGTCCGCGATCTTCTTGCTGTTCGTCATCCGGCGATACAGGGATTCCAGTTCCTCATCCTCCCCGGGAAGCAGATGAGCTTCCTGAATCTCGGACACCTCAAACTTTAAGAAGGATAATTCCTTGGCCCGCTGGGATTCATCCGCCATGGCCTCTTTCAGTTCTTTTTCGCAGGCTTTGTATGCTTTGTAAGCCTGTGCCGCCTTTTTCTTGTCTTCTGCCAGATATTCCCTTGCAAATGCGTCCACGATGCCAAGATGATTCTTCTTGTACAGCAGAGACTGATGCTCATGCTGCCCATGAATATCAATCAAAATAGATGACACCTCCTTAAGAAGCCCCATCTGCACCGTCTCTCCATTGATCCTGCTTACGCTTCTTCCGGCCATCAGCCGCCTTGAGAGCGTAACCATTCCTTCTTCCGGATAGATATCCATTTCTTTTAATTTCTTCTGCTGGCTTTCATTTTCCACCAGAAATGTCAGTTCCACGAATCCATACTCCGCGCCCTGGCGCAGAATATCCTTGGTATAGCGTCCGCCAAGGGCAAGGCTTATAGAACCCAGGATAATGGACTTACCCGCCCCGGTCTCCCCGGTCAGGATGTTAAGCCCATCCTTGAATTCCACCTCGATCTCGTCGATTAATGCCAGATTCTTCACATGTAAATTCTGTAACATACTGCCTCCTACAAGACAATCTTGCTAATCTTATCCATTACCTTTACCGTATCGTCCACGCTTCGGATGGCACACATGATCGTATCATCGCCCGCGATGCTTCCCACTACTTCATTCCACTGCATGGCATCGATCGCCGCGCAGACTGCCATTGCCATTCCCGCTACCGTCTTGATGACCAGAATGTTCTGTGCCATATCCATAGAGACATAGCCATCCCTTAACACCCGGATATACTTCTCGCTCATGCCGTTCTCTGCGCTCTGATGCACCGCATAGCGCTGCTTCCCGTTCTCATAAGGGACTTTTGTAAGCTTTAAGTCCCGGATATCCCTGGACACGGTGGCCTGGGTTACCTTGAACCCTTCCTGGTTCAGGTATTCAGCCAGTTCTTCCTGCGTCTCGATGTGGTGCTTATTGATCAGTTCAATAATCTTTGCGTGTCTGTTTACTTTCATGATGTTAATTTCCTTTCATCTTTCTACGTAGCGTTTCTAAAAAGCTGACTTTGCTTAACTTCATAATCTTGGTGGACGCCTCAGATCTGCGCACCGTTACTTTATCGCCCGTGGTCAGTACCACCGTATCCGCGCCGTCAAAGGTGGTGAATACTTCCTCCTTAGACTCATGGCGCCCCATGCCAATCTCGATCCCAATCTCATCATCCGAAGACAGGACGATGCTGCTTGTATTCAGCGCATGGGAACAGATGGGGGTAATCACGATCAAGGATGCCGTAGGCTCCACGATCGGCCCGCCTGCCGACAGATTATAAGCCGTGGATCCGGTGGGCGTGGAGATGATAATGCCATCTGCCTCATAGGAATTGAGCAGTTCCCCATTCACATACAGCTGGAAATGAATGACCCGAAGTTCTCCTTTCCTGGAAATCACGATATCATTCAGAGACACGTCCTTGGAACCGTCCTCAAAGATTCCTTCCAGCATCATCCGGTCCTCAAATGTATAGTCATTGCTTACGATCTGGCCGATGGCTTCCTCGATATTGCCGACTTCCACCTCTGTAAGATAGCCAAGGGTTCCCATATTGATTCCCAGAATAGGCACATCCCTCTCCCACAAAAGCCTTGCCACTTCGATCAGGCTTCCGTCTCCGCCGATAACGATGGCGCATTCTATATCCTCCGGTATGGATTCTTTTATGATATTCTTCTTTTCATCCTTCTGGCATAAGACGCATTTCTTTCCTTCTGTCTCCAGAAGCCCCTTTACCTTCCTGGTAATGATGTGATCTACATCTTTGCCGTCATTGGTAACGATTAAAAACCTGTCCATATTGTCCTGCATTCCTTTTAATTTTTTGCCAGCGTGCAAAATGCCTCTTCCACCGTCTTTTCTTCTTCGATTCCTTCTGCTATCCTGGCATCCTCCCCGCATTTTTCCAGATGGATCAGATATTCGATATTGCCTTCTGGTCCTTTGATTGGCGAAAACTCCAGATTCAGGATGGAAAATCCTATGGATAAGGCATATTGAATTACCATAGAGATGACTTCCATATGCGTGCGCTTATCCCGTACTACGCCTTTCTTGCCGACTTTTTCCCTGCCTGCCTCGAACTGCGGCTTGATAAGCGCCACGATCTGTCCCTTATCTTTCAGATAATTATGAATCGGCAGCAGCACTTTCGTAAGCGAGATAAAGGAGACGTCGATGGAAGAAAAATCTACCGGCTCTCCGATGTCTTCCGGCGTCACATACCGGATGTTGGTCTTTTCCATACAGACGACCCGCTCATCCTGCCTTAATTTCCAGTCCAGCTGGCCTCTTCCCACATCAATGGCATAGACCTTCCTGGCCCCATTCTGGAGCATGCAGTCTGTAAATCCCCCTGTGGATGAGCCAACGTCGGTGCACACCTTTCCATCCACCGTCACATCGAAGTTCCGAAGCGCCTTTTCCAATTTCAGCCCTCCGCGGCTTACATAAGGAAGCGTATGTCCCCTCACCTCGATTGCAGCCTTCTCCGGAAATGTGGCCCCGGCCTTGTCCTCTCTCTGCCCGTCAACAAAGACGCTGCCCGACATTATGATTGCCTTGGCCTTCTCCCGGGAAGCGGCAAGGTTTCTTTTTACCAGTAATATATCCAAACGTTCTTTCATATTAACTCCTATAATTTGCCATAAGCGTCCTTTATTCTTCTTATAATGGATTCCACGTCGATTCCGGTCTCCTTACGCAGCACGCCGATATTCCCATGCTCTACATAGTCATCCGGCAAAGCCAGCGTCAGTACTTTCACGCCCAGATCCTTCCTGCACGCATATTCCAGCACATGCTCGCCGTATCCGCCGGTCTGCACGTTTTCTTCCACCGTCACGATCAGCCGGTGATTCCGGCACAAGGACGCGATTATCGCTTCATCTATAGGCTTTACAAATCTGGCATTGACGAGAGTGCAGCTGTATCCGCTCTCCTTCAGGCGCTCTCTCGCCTGAAGGGCGCTTTCAAACATGTGGCCAACGCTCAGGATCGCGATATCCTTTTCTTCATAGAGCATCTCGCTTTTGCCGTATACGACCGGCGCGCGGAATTGCCTGTACGCATCGAACGCGCTCCCTCTTGGATAGCGGATCGCCACAGGCCCATCATAAGACAGGGCAAAGCGCAGCATATCCGCCAATTCCCATTTATGCTTCGGAGTCATAACGACCATATTCGGTATGCTGCTCAGATAAGACAGGTCAAAGATTCCTTGATGGGTCTCTCCGTCGCTTCCTACCAGGCCTGCCCGGTCTATTGCAAGCACGACCGGAAGATTCTGAAGTGCCACATCATGGATCAGCTGGTCATAGGCCCTCTGAAGGAAGGAAGAATATACCGCAAACACCGGCTTCATCCCTCCTGCCGAAAGGCCTGCCGCGAAGGTCACCCCGTGCTCTTCGGCGATTCCCACGTCAAAAAACCGGTTCGGGTACATCTGCCGGAATCTGGTAAGCCCCGTCCCGTCTGCCATGGCTGCGGTAATGGCTACAACATCAGGATTCCTTCCCGCCTCATCGCACAGGACTTTGCCGAATACATCCGTATAAGTATCCTTGTCTTTTGGCGTTTCCAGTTCGCCTGTCTCCACCTGGAACGGACCTACGCCGTGGAATTTATCCGGCTTAAGTTCCGCAGGCTCATAGCCTTTTCCCTTTTTTGTCATCACATGCAGCAGCACAGGACCATTGATCTTCCTGGCTTCTTTAAATGCCTTGCAAAGAAGCCCGATATTATGCCCCGGCACAGGTCCCAGATAAGTAATTCCCATATCCTCAAAGAACATTCCCGGAACCACCAGCTGCTTGATGCTGCTTTTGGTCCTGCGGATGTGCTCGATCAAGGAATCTCCTACTAAGGGAACCTTCTCCAGCGCATTGGTAACGCCTTTTTTCAGTCCTGTATATATGTCCGCCGTGCGAAGTTCTGCCAGATACTTAGACATGCCTCCTACATTCTCTGAGATAGACATATGGTTATCGTTCAATACGATAATAAAATTCGTCTTAAGAGAAGAAGCATTATTAAGGGCTTCATAGGCCATGCCTCCGGTTAGAGAACCGTCCCCGATTACGGAAACGACGCTGTAGTCTTCTCCTTTCAAATCTCTGGCCTGCACATATCCAAGACCGGCGGAGATGGAAGTCGAACTGTGGCCTGTATCAAACGCATCACAGGCACTCTCCTTACGCTTTGGAAATCCACTCATCCCGCCATATTTGCGAAGTTCGTCAAAGCCTGCCTTCCTGCCGGTCAGCAGTTTATGGGTATAAGCCTGATGACCCACGTCCCAGATGATCTTATCTTCCGGAAGATGGAACATCAGATGCATGGCCATGGTAAGTTCCACCACGCCCAGATTGGACGCAAGATGCCCGCCGGTCTTGCTGATCTTCTCGACCAGGAATTCCCGGATCTCCAAAGCCAGTTCCTCCAGTTCTTCCAGGTTCAGTTCCTTAATATCATTTTCCTTCTGTATACGCTCTAACATAATCAGTTACCCCGCTATTTCTCCCTGTGAATCAACTGGAGCAGCAGCTGTTCCAGGAATTCGTTTTCTTCTGATAACTGATGCAGGAGGCTTACTGCCTGATCTGATAGTTCTTCTACCATTCTCCCTGCCTCAGCAGTCCCCATCAAGGTGACATACGTAGTCTTCTCGTTCTTTTCATCGCTGTGGGTCGGCTTGCCAAGCACCTCCTTGGTGCTGGTCACATCCAGGATATCATCCTGGATCTGGAACGCGATTCCTACATATCTTGCAATCTTTTCTATGATCTTTACTTCCTCCTCGGAAGCGCCTCCAAGAATTGCCCCGACCATCATGGATGCCTCGATCAGCGCGGAAGTCTTTAATTCATAGATCGTATCCAGTACTTCCTTCGGTATGGAATGCCCGGTCTCTTTGACGTCAATGACTTGTCCCCCAATCATTCCGTAGATGCCGGCCTTTTCCCCCAGCACTCCCAACGCCCTTCCGATGAGAAGGCTCTCTTCCGGCTCCATGACAAACGCCTTGAAAGCCGTCTCAAAGGCATAGTTAAGCAGCGCGTCGCCTGCCAGGATTCCCATGTCTTCCCCATATACGATATGGGTGGTCTTACGTCCGCGGCGATACTCGTCATTATCCATTGCCGGCAGGTCATCATGGACCAGGGAGTATGTATGAATCATCTCGATGGCTGCCATGAATGGGCGGATCAGCGGGCTTTCCCCGCCAAACAGCCTGTAAGTCTCATTCATAAGCATCGGACGCAGGCGCTTTCCTCCGGCCAGAAGGCTGTAGTTCATAGCCTCCATGATGATGCTCTGGAATCCTTCTTGCCTGGGCAGGTACTCCGTAAGGATTCCTTCAATCTTTTCCACCTTATGCTTCATCTGTGCCTGCATACAATACCCATTCGCGCATCCTGTATTGCCATCATTCGATAATGTATATTTAGAATTCATGTGCATCTCCCTCTTCATCTAATACCAGCATTTTCTTCTCTACCTTATCTATCTTTTCATTGCACAGCTTCAGCATATCCATTCCCTTGTGGTACAGGCTGAAAGAATCTTCCAGGGAGATGTCTTCCTTCTCCATCTTGCGGATCGCATCTTCCAACTGTACAAACAGTTCTTCCAGGGTTGCATTCTCCTGAATCTTTTTGTCCTTATCCATGCTGCTCCTCCTTCACATCCTCCACAGTTGCCTGTAGGATCCCATCCGTCACATATATGGACAGCCTGTCCTGATTCCGGACCTGCCTGATACTCTTGATGGCCTTCTTGTCTCTTCCTTCCACGTAAGCGTATCCGTGGCTGAGTTTCTGAAGCGGCGACAGCCCCTTCATCACTTCCACGTATAACGCCATCCTATGCCTCGCATCCCTTACCTTCCCCTCCATCAGCATCTTCATCCTGTCTTCCATCTCAGATAGCCTCTGCTGCTGTTCCTGCAGTTTGAGCCGGGGATGAAGATATTTCAGGCGGGTGTGGTATTCCCGCAGTTTCAGGCGGGCTACCTGTATCTTCTGATTCAGCAGCCGGTTCATCCGCAAGCGGTACTCCTGCATACCCATCTGCACCTGCCGGTAATCATAGACGGCCAGTTCCGCGGCTGCCGACGGCGTAGGCGCCCGAAGGTCGGCTGCGTAATCGGCAATGGTGGTATCCGTCTCATGTCCCACCGCTGAGATTACCGGAACGCTGCATTCGAAAATCGCCCGGGCCACTTCTTCTTCGTTAAAGGCCCACAGGTCTTCAATGGAACCGCCTCCGCGCCCCACGATCATCACATCTACTCCGTATGCTTCCAGCATCCGGATTCCACGCACGATGCTCTCCTTCGCGCCTTCCCCCTGCACCTGGGCAGGATAAAGGATCAGCTGGACATAGGGATTGCGGCGTCCGGCGATATTCATGATGTCCCTCACCGCCGCTCCGGTGGGCGCGGTGACAACGCCGATTCTGCTTGCAAAGGATGGGATCGGCTTTTTGTATTCCGGCGCAAACATCCCCATCTCTTCCAGTTCTTTTTTCAGCATCTGGAATCTCTCATAGAGAAGTCCATCTCCATCCAGCCGTATCTCTTTGGCGTACAGCTGGTAGGAGCCGCTTCGCTCATACACATTTACAGAGCCCAGGACCACGATCTGCTGGCCCTCGCTCATACGAAAAGAGAGTCCGCCTCGCTGCCCGGCAAACATAACGCAGGCAATCGTTCCGGACTCATCTTTTAATGAAAAATATATATGTCCCGATGTGTGATACTTACAATTAGAAACCTCGCCCTTGACGTAAATGCGGTTCAGCATGTAGTCCTGGGTAAACATATTCTTAATGTAGGCATTCACCTGTTTAACCGTATATACATTCCGAGTCATAACCTACCTCTGATTAATCTACAAGTTTTGCAAGCACGCCATTGACAAATGAGGGACCGTCCTCGCTGCTGTACTTCTTCGCTAGTTCCACAGCCTCGTCGATGGCCACGCCTGTAGGAACATCCTCGTCCCATCTCATCTCATATACTGCCAGCCTCAGGATCGTCAGATCCACCTTGTTCATCCGGCTCGTCTTCCACCTGGTCGTATGCTCGTTAATCAGCGCGTCAATCTCTTCTACCTTCGACGCGATCTTCTGTACCTTTTCCCTGATATAGTCAAGGTCCTTTTCACCCGCACCCTCCAGCTGGCCGAAGTAGAGTTCCAGCTGCTCCGGCATATCCCCGCCAGCGTTGAATTCCACTCCGAACAGCATCTTGAAGATGTGCTCTCTTTGCTCTGTCCTCTTCACTTATGCTTCCTCCGGCACGTCTACTCCGGCGATTCGGATATTCACATCGGCAACATCGAGGCCTGTCATATTCTCGATTGCCGCCTTAACCTTCTCCTGCACCTTCGTAGTAATCTCTTTGATACTGTAGCCATACTTCAGATTCAGTGCCAAGGATACCGTCACGATCCCATCCAGCACATCAACTTTGACGCCTTTGGACAAAGACTTCATGCCCAGTTTGCCAATCAGTTCCCTTGTCGCGTTTCCCGCCATGGAAGAGACGCCGTCCACTTCCATAGCAGCAAGGCCTGCAATAATCGCCACTACTTCGTCCGCAATCTTCACCTCGCCGAGATTCTCATCGCCCTTTATTGTATACGTATTTCTTTCTTCTCTACTCATTACCTGAACCTCCTGTCTGGTTTTACACTTCTAGTAATTATATCAAATTTACCTACGTTTGCAAAGTCTTATCTGCCGAATTCGGATAACTCAAGCCCATCGTTGCGCTCTATGGTCATGCGGATGCTCCATTCATTGATGAACAGAAGCAGCGGACGGCCCTTCAAGTCTTTCACCTTCTTCATGTCGGATGTGCCTGTCAGTTTATCCAGGTCAATCTCCGTATTCTCGATCCAGCGGATATGCTCGTATGGAAGAGTGTCCATGCGTATCTCCACATTATACTCGTTTTCCAGCCTGTATTTGAGCACGTCAAACTGCAGGACGCCCACGACGCCCACGATGATCTCTTCCATTCCAGTGTTGTATTCCTGGAAGATCTGGATCGCGCCTTCCTGGGCAATCTGGTTGATTCCTTTAATGAACTGCTTCCGCTTCATCGTGTCTACCTGGCGCACTCTTGCAAAATGCTCCGGCGCGAATGTAGGGATGCCTTCGTAGACGAATTTATCACCGGCATTGGTAAGGGTATCTCCGATCGAGAAGATACCCGGATCAAAGACTCCGATAATGTCTCCCCCATAGGCTTTCTCTATCATCTTCCTCTCGCTTGCCATCATCTGCTGGGGCTGCGACAGGCGCACCTTCTTGCCGCCCTGTATATGGAAGACATCCATGCCTGCCTCGAATTCGCCGGAACAGATGCGCATGAAGGCGATCCGGTCCCGGTGAGCCTTATTCATGTTGGCCTGAATCTTGAACACGAAGGCAGAAAAGTCACCCTCTTCCATGGGATCGATCAGGCCCCTGTCAGATTTTCTTGGAAGCGGGGACGAGGTCATCTTAAGGAAATGTTTTAGAAACGTTTCCACACCGAAGTTCGTAAGGGCTGAGCCAAAGAATACCGGCGAGAGTTCGCCCTTGCTCACCAGTTCCTGGTCAAACTGAGCCCCGGCTCCATCCTGAAGTTCGATTTCCTCTTCCAGCTGCACTCTCTGGGAGTCTCTGATAAGCCATGCGATCTCCGGATCGGCGATATCTACCTTCTTCACCTCTCCCTGGGTAGTGCCCTTGCGGGTGTCAGAAAACAGTTCTACCTTCTTCGTCTCCCTGTCATAGACCCCTTTGAATTCCTTGCCTGAGCCGATCGGCCAGTTTATCGGGCAGGTGGCGATTCCCAGTTCATTCTCGATATCATCCAGAAGTTCAAAGGTATCCATTGCCTCCCTGTCCATCTTATTGATAAAGGTAAAGATCGGGATGTGGCGCATGGTACATACCTTGAAAAGTTTCCTGGTCTGCGCCTCCACGCCCTTGGACGCATCGATTACCATCACCGCGGAGTCCGCCGCCATCAGCGTACGGTACGTATCCTCCGAGAAATCCTGATGGCCCGGCGTATCCAGGATGTTGATGCAGTAGCCGTCAAAATTAAACTGAAGGACTGAGGAGGTGACCGAGATACCTCTTTCCTTCTCGATCTCCATCCAGTCGGACACCGCATGCTTAGCCGTGGCCTTTCCCTTGACGCTTCCCGCCTGGTTGATGGCTCCCCCGTACAGGAGGAACTTCTCCGTAAGCGTAGTCTTGCCGGCATCCGGGTGGGAGATGATGGCAAAGGTCCTTCTCTTTTTTATCTGCTCTTTTACTTGATTATTTATCTGTGACATAGATTCAAACACTCCTACAAATAGTATATCCGCATATAGACGCTATTAGACAGTATAACACACCTGGAATCAATCCTCAATTGGGAATTTTGTTTATTAGGGGACAGGTGATTGGCGTGTAACGCGCGGCGGACGGATGGGAGCGGGCTTTAGGATACGCCGTTCGCCGGAACAGATAAAAGCCAGCCTATATAAGAAGCATAATTGCCTCCTATTAGACTGGCCTGCAAACTGGTTTATGTAGTTTTATGTATAGTCTGCGGGTGATAAGCCGCTATCGGCGACTCTTTCGCGGGCTTACAGATCAGTGCAAGAGATGCAGGCGCCAAAGCGTCGCAGGAATCACCGCCCCAGCCTCGCGGGCGGGTCGCCAATCCCCCCTACTTTCCTTCGGAATACACCGGCGTAATCACGATGTTTTGTGCCGCCACGCCAGTCTTACGGGTAATGATGTCTTCGATCTGCGCCCGGTTGGCGTCGCTTAATTCTGCCGCATTCACGACTACGTCTGCCGCATCCTGGGTCAGGCTTACTACGGCCTCGCTGAAGCCTTTGGATGCCAGAAGCGTCTCGGCTGCAGCTTCTTTTTCCGCAATATCCGTCATTGCCACCATCTGGTTCACCGCGTCCTGTTTCTGCTCATCGCTTAAGTTCTCGTTGTCGATGATTTCCATCAGGGACTCTTTGTTCTTGGCTCTTACTTGTTCCCTGGTCACCTTTGCTTCTGCAACCACGGCGCTTGCCTCGCCGCTTGTTAGTACAGCCTCTCCCGGCGTCCCGTCCACGCTTCCGTCGCTGTCGGTGCCGTCCTGGCTCTTGATATCATCGGACGCGCTTGTCGTCACATCCTCCTCAGATATGTCCAGAAGTTCCTTATTTGCAAGTTCTGCATTCGTCTTTTCTGCCGTATCCTTATCCCCGAATAATTTTCCGGAGTAATTCAGATATCCTGCCGCCGCAATCATTACGGCCAATGCTGCAATAATAATCTGGTTCTTTTTAAAGATTCGTTTCACTGTTCATCCTCCTACCTTGCCACATCGTTTATGAATTCTTCTTCATTATCCTAATCTTATGCGTGTCTATCCCAAATAATGCTTGAACTGCTTCAGTAATATTCTGTTTTACCACTGCATTATCTCCTCCGGAGGCTATGACTACCACTCCTTCTACCTGAGGGCTCAGTTCCTTGCTGATATAAGGCGCCTGCCCCTGGGATCCATCTCCGTCATATACGGTGGACTCTCCATGGCTGCTGTTCTGGGTCGTGCGCGTCCCTCCCTGGCTGTCTGACTCCGTAACCGTCTCGCTTTGTGCCTCCACATCCTTCTCCACCACTTTCTCGGCTGAGGATTTTAAAGTTATCATGACGGTCACATCCCCGACCCCGGCCATCTGTGACAGCACGCCCTCAAGGTGCCCTTCCATATAAGAAGCGTAATTGCCATACGCCGCCTCTCCTCCTCCCTCTGCCGCCGTGCTGCTCCCTGCATCTTTGGAAGCAGCATCCTTCCCCTTCCCTGTGGGAATGGCGATTACGACCAGCAATATTCCCACCAGAAGCAGAATCAGCAGCTGGTCCTTTTTTAACTTTTTAATCGAAAAATTCTTCGGAATTTCAAATCGTTTCTTTTTCTTAACGTCCAATCTCTATCTCCTCCACCTCTATCCCGGTTTCCTCATCTTCCGGTTCCTGCCCGGCATCGTCCGGATAGCCTTCTGGCAGCGTCTCGCCAAGATACTTGGATTCTTCCTCTATCTTTTTCATCTGCTCCTGATACTCTTTGCTGTCATACAGACTCCCCAGCGGATGCTCCATGCCGAATATCTTAAGTAAAGGCGTGGCAAGCATGACGACCAGCACCATTCCGGTAAAGAACCGAATATACTTTTTATAATCCGAATTCGGAAGGATATGGATGACCGCCGTAATAAGCACCATATAAAACGCAATATTCTTCATCCATTCATATAAATATTCAAACATAGCCACACCTCAGACATTACTGGTTACTGCAGATACAATGGCAATGGTCAGAAGGAACAGAAGGCCCGTAGTAAATACCACCCGCATAAGAAGCTGGCATCCGTCTCCCACTGTCTCAACACAGCCTACGATACGCTTGTCGGATACCGGCTGTATGATTGCCGCCGCCAGCTTATATAAAAAGGCGATGCAGGCAATCTGAGCCAGCGGCACCACGCACAGGGCGATGCAGATGAGAGCCCCTGTCATCCCGATTCCATTCTTCACCAGCACCGCCGTGCCAAGAGCCACCTCCGCCACGCCGCCTATGGCATCCCCGATGCCAGGGATAGCTTCCGCGCCTCTGGCGATGGCGCTTCTTTTCACAGAATCAATGGCCGGGCTTATCATTCCCTGGATCACGTTCAGCCCGATGATGCAGGCCAGCAGCGTCTTTAATATCCACGACACTGAAACCTGTATCAGTTCCGCAAACTTGCTTAGATATTCCTCAGAGGAAAGGTAATTCAGCACCCGTACCATCATATAGATATGGATCACGGGCAGAAGGAAGCTGGTGATCAGAAGTTCTACAAGAAAGATTAAAAACAGCACCAGATTATAAAACGCAATGGAAGTAACGCTGCCTTTTGCAATTGCCACTGCCAGGAAATATAAGGGGCAGAATACGCCCATGAATGAGGTCAGGCTGTCTATCCCCTGGCCTACCCACTCCACCACCACCTGGAATGAACTTAATGCCAATGCAATCAGAAGCAGATACAGGGCGTAAAAACTGATTTCCGATATCTGGCGGCTCTGGAATACGTTTGAAAAATTGCTGAATACGGCCGCAATGACCGCGATCAGAAGGATATGTACCAGATTGTCCTTGCAGCTTCTAAACGCATATCCCAGCTGATCCGATACCAGCCGGTTCAGCAGCTGGGCGGAAAATGTCAGATCCCCGGAAATGACTCCCATAAGCGTTTCCTTAAAGTCCAGCTTCTCTTCCGGAAAGAGTTCCTTTAAGGAATCGTCAATCTCCCCAAAATCGAACTCCCCGATCAAATCCTCCTGCATCCCGGAACTCTCTGCCTTATCCTCATTAGTTCCCGACTGCCTGGCCTCTTTGGCCTGTGCCGGCAGCGGGGAAAATATTAGGAGCAGGATAACCCACAGGATGGCTGCCTGTACCATTTTTCGCCGCCTCATGACAGAAAGTCCTTTATGGTATTTAAAAGCGCCATCAGAACCGGCATGCTCAATACCAGAACCGCCAGCTTGCCGAATATCTCTATCTGCAGCGCGATGGTCTGATAGCCCGCGTCCTTGCAGATGCCCGCGGAAAATTCGGCCACATAGGTAATCCCCAGCATCTTTATCAGCGTCCCGATATAGGCGGTATCCATATTGATATAATTGGCGATGGTTCTCAAGGCATCGATGATCACTTCCAGCCGGCCGATAATGGCAAAGAAGATGACCAGGCTGAGTGCCACGCTGATATAGATGCCATACTCAGACTTTCCGCTTTTAAACTGTACGGCCAGCAGGGTGCCGGCGACCCCGATGATCCCGATCTGTATCATATTCATGGGCATTCCTTCTTTCTACAGCGAAAATAAATGCTGGATGGATTCAAACAGGTCATAGATGTATGGCACGATCCAGAACAGCACCAGCAGAAGCCCCGCAAGGCTTGTAAGGAACGCCTGCTCTTCCCTTCCGCTGTGCTTTAAGACCTGGCTTAAGACGGAGACCAGGATTCCCACCGCAGCTATTTTAAATATTAGATTTACACTCATGCACGCCTCCTCTATATTAACAGGACGGTAATAAATATCCCGCTCATCACACCCAGGCAGTGGCATAATCTCACCTTTGCCTTCATCCCGCCCCGCATCTCTTCCATGGAAAGGCTCATTTCCTCCAGGTAGAGGTCGAGAGTCTTTACCTGCATCTCAATATCCGCGACCCCCAGCTGGCCTCCAAGATTTATCAGTTTGTCCAGTTCCTCATCCGGAAGGCCTGATGCCCCCAGATATTCTCTTACCGTATCTTCCCATATATCCGCCAGCGTTCCCCTGTTCTTATGCTCCAGCCTGTCGTATATTTCCAGAATCCATCCTTTATACGGCTCCCTGGAAGATGTCCCAATGTGACGAAACGCTTCCCCCAGATAAGACCTGGCATACCGTATCTCGCTTCTTAACTGGTAGATCAGCTTCTTGAGATACTGCATCTGGACATACTGGTCGTTGATACGGTCTGCCGCCCGGATGCCCCATAAAGAGGTGGCTCCTATGATCAGGACAGCCCCGAAGGTCTTTACCATTGCCGTCATCTGACATCTTCCCTGTACAGAAGGCTGCCCCGGTGATCGAAGATGCCATCGATCTGCCCCACGTGCGCGCGGTTTCCCAAAAGAATGTACCGTTCAAAGCGTCCCTGGTCGATCATCCGGTCAAGGAGAGGCTTCTTTCTTAATTCTTCCATGGAACCTGCATGGACAGTGGCCAGCATCTTGCAGCCGCAGTGCATTGCGTATTCGATGGCATGTACATCTTCTGCCGATCCAATCTCATCTACGGCAATGACTTCCGGTCCCATGGAGCGTATCAGCATGATCATGCCTTCTGCCTTGGGGCACCCATCCAGCACGTCCGTGCGGATTCCGAGATGGTTCTGGGCGACCCCCATATAGCAGCCTCCAATCTCCGACCTTTCGTCCACCACCCCCACAGCCATGCCCCTCACCCAGTCATTTCCATCGGAGATCTGACGGATCATATCCCGAAGAAGCGTTGTCTTGCCGCATCTTGGCGGCGATATGACCAGCGTATGGTATAGGCTTCTGTTATAGGTAATATGGGGAAATACTTTATCTGCACAACCAAGTACTTCATGGGACATCCGCACATTGACGGATGAGATATGCTTCAGGTTCTTTACTTTGCCGTTCTCTATAATTGCCTGTCCTGTCATTCCTACTCTGTGTCCTCCTTCAATCGTGATAAATCCCTGCTTCATTTCCTGTTCGTATGCATATAAGGAATAATTGCTGATATATTCCAGCATCTCTCTTACATCTTCTTTTGTAACCATATAAGGCTTGCCGCGCTGCCCTCCCAAGATCAGTTCTTCTCCTCTGTAGATCAGAAGCAGCGGCTTTTCCACCCGCAGCTTGATCTCCTGCAGGTGCTCGTACTGCAGCTGCTCCTTATGGATCAGAATGCGTACGCTGCGCGGCAAGACATTTAAGATTCTGTTCTCCTGCATATTTGTCCACCTCTTTACACCAATATATGAGACGACTTTTAATTTATTCCCAAATATGTTACAATCCGTATATTCAAGTATCTGATTTCTACGGAAAGGATGAATTTGCTATGATCGCTGTATTTCTTGCGCCTGTCTACCTAATATTAAATGCTTATATCTTCCGCTGGCTGATCCGCTTTATGGGAGCCTGCACGCATCATTTCCAAAAGACTTGGGTCAGGCTGATCGTTCTGGCCTTCTACGGCTTTTTGGCCTTATCCATCCTGCTGGCCTTCTTCTGGCCTGCCAGATGGCTGATCTACATTTCAAATATCTGGTTTGGCACCCTCTGCTATATCCTGCTTACCATCCTGGTTGCAGATGGCATACGCCTGATCGCAAAACTGATCGTCAAGCGCATGAAGAAGCGGGAATGGAAGGAATCCCGGAGGCTCTTCGTCGCCAGCGGCACCCTCTGCATTTCCTTGATCCTCTCCCTTTCCGTCTATGGATATCTAAATGCCCGCCAAATACATACCACAGATTATTCCGTAACCATTAAGAAATCTTGCAAAGATCTGGATTCCATGAAAGTCGTCCTGGTAGCGGATCTCCACCTGGGCTACAGCGTGGGAAATGCGCAGATGTCCCAGATGGTCAGGAAGATCAATGCCCAGGATCCGGATCTGGTGGTAATCGCGGGGGACATCTTCGACAATAATTACGATGCTTTGAAAAATCCAGATAAGATCGCCCGCACGCTGCGTGGTATTAAAAGCAACTACGGCGTATATGCCTGCTACGGCAATCACGATATCCAGGAAAAGATTCTGGCCGGCTTCACCTTCAGCCACGACAAGAAAAAAATGAGTGATCCCAGAATGGATCAGTTCCTTAAGGATGCCAATATCCAGTTTCTGCACGATGAAGGGGTTCTGATCGACGACTCTTTCTATCTCTTCGGCAGGGCCGACAAGGAGCGTCCCGGACGGGGCATCTCCAAGCGCTTAAGCCCCAAGGAGCTGACCAAGGAGATGGATACGGACAAGCCTATCCTTGTCATCGACCATGAGCCGGATCAACTGCAGGAACTTGCCGATGCGGGCGTAGACATAGATCTGTGCGGGCACACCCATGATGGCCAGATGTTTCCTGGCAATCTAACGATTAAGCTGCTCTGGGAGAATCCTTGCGGCTATCTGAAAAAAGATCAGATGCACAATATCGTCACCTCCGGAGTGGGCGTATTCGGGCCTAATATGAGAGTGGGGACTAAGAGCGAGATCTGCGTGATAGATGTGGGGTTTCAGTAGAATTTTGGGGATTGGAGGATGCAAGCGGGCCGGCTGCAATCTGTTGGTAATTCTTGGATAATGCGAGCGTTATTATATTGGCTTACGGTGGAAGTTGCTTTTTAAATAAGCTATAAAAGAATGGATTCGGACTTTGTATGAGACATGTGTTGATTGTTCAGGACAACCGTATAAGCCTCACCGTATCTGTAGTCTTAAGCGGCCCCGGAGTAAGCAGCCAAACCAGACTGGTTAATCTAACAGGATAACTTTAGGAAAGTCACCTACTAAAGAAACATATTTGGTTCATTTTTACACGGGTATTTTTCAATTTTACACACCAGTTATGCAAGTTGGGCACGTAACATTTTTTAAAAATGTTACGTGCCCAACTTAAAAATGTTACGTGTTCACTTCTTATTTTGCCACGTCTTTCATGCTGAATGACAGTCTGCCCATTTTGTCCTTGCCAAGGCATACGACCTTAACCACGTCGCCCAATGTCAGCACGTCTTCTACATGGTTGATTCTTTCCTTAGAAATCTTGGAAATGTGTACCATTCCTTCTTTTCCAGGCGCGAACTCAAGAAATGCGCCGAATTCCTTGATGCTTACGACCTTTCCTTCCAGTACCTGGCCTGCCTCGAAATCGGTCACGATGATCTGAACCAGTCTCTTTGCCTCTTCCATGCTGTTAGCATCGGTTCCGCAGATAGATACGGCTCCGTCATCGGTAATGTCGATTTTAACTCCGGTCTGGTCGATGATTGCATTGATAGTCTTTCCGCGCTGTCCCACTACATCGCCGATCTTCTGTGGATCGATCTGCATCTGGATGATCTTCGGAGCATACTGGCCTACTTCCGGTCTTGGCTCTGCGATGGTCTTAGACATTACTTCATCCAGGATATAGGTTCTTGCTTTCTTCGTTGCCGCAATCGCCTCCTCAATGATCGGCCTTGTCAGGCCATGAATCTTGATATCCATCTGGATGGCTGTAATTCCCTTATGGGTTCCGGCCACCTTAAAGTCCATGTCTCCAAAGAAGTCTTCCAGGCCCTGGATGTCTGTCAGTACCAGATAGTCATCGTCTGAATCACCCGTCACCAGTCCTGCTGAGATCCCTGCCACTGCAGCCTTGATCGGCACGCCGGCTGCCATCAGGGACATTGAGGACGCGCAGATGCTGGCCTGGGAGGTAGAGCCGTTGGATTCAAATGTCTCAGATACGGTACGGATCGCATATGGGAACTCTGCCTCATTTGGAAGTACCGGTATCAGTGCGCGCTCTGCCAATGCTCCATGTCCAATCTCCCGGCGTCCCGGGCCTCTTGATGGCCTTGTCTCTCCTACGGAGTAAGATGGGAAGTTATAGTGGTGCATATATCTCTTAGAAGTCTCTGCCTCATCCAAGCCATCCAGCCTCTGGGCTTCTGCAAGCGGTGCCAGGGTGGTGATGGTGCAGATCTGAGTCTGTCCTCTTGTAAACATGGCTGAGCCGTGAACCCTTGGAATCAGGTCAATCTCTGCAGCAAGCGGCCTAATCTGGTCGATGGCTCTTCCATCCGGACGCTTCTGATCCTTTAAGATCATCTTGCGTACCGTCTTCTTCTGGTACTGGTATACAGCCTCTCCAAGCACATTCAGCCATTCTTCTTTGTCTGCAAATGCCTCTTCCAGCTTTGCCGTGATTACGCGGATATTTTCTTCTCTGGTCTGCTTGTCATCCGTAAATACGGCTTCTTCCATCTCTGACGGAGGAACAATCTCCGTGATTGCGGCAAACAGTTCTTCCGGAACCGCGCAGCTTTCATATGCATGCTTCGGCTTTCCACACTCTGCCACGATCGTCTCGATGAACGCGATGACCTTCTGGTTCAGTTCGTGGGCAGCAAAGATCGCGTCGATCATCTTCTGCTCCGGCACTTCATTGGCGCCAGCCTCGATCATGATCACCTTCTCTTTTGTAGAGGCAACCGTAAGCGCAAGATCGGATGCTTCCTTCTGCGCTGCAGTCGGATTAAATACGAACTCATCATCCACAATGCCTACCTGTGTCGTAGAGATCGGTCCGTCAAACGGAATATCGGATATGGTAGTGGCAATTGCCGCTCCGAGCATTGCCGTAAGTTCCGGAGAGCAGTCCTGGTCTACGGATAATACCAGGTTCTCTAACGTCACATCATTGCGGTAGTCCTTCGGGAATAAAGGCCTCATCGGACGATCAATGACACGGCAGGTAAGGATTGCATTCTCAGATGCCTTTCCTTCTCTCTTATTGAATCCTCCAGGAATCTTTCCTACAGAGTATAATCTCTCATTGTATTCAACGCTTAGCGGGAAAAAATCAATTCCCTCTCTCGGCTTCTCGGAAGCCGTTGCCGTGCATAACACGGTGGTGTCACCGTAATGCATCAGTACCGCTCCATTTGCCTGCTTGGCAACCCTGTCCACATCTACGCGCAGAGTCCTGCCTGCAAGTTCCATCTCAAATTTCTTATACATAGTGTTCTCCTTTAATTCTTGAAATTACCTGGGAGAGGAACACCGAAACTACTGAAAAATATACTTATCCGGCCATCTGCCAGGACAAATATGCTTTTCAGTGGTCTCGGGTGTAATTTCCCCGCCCACAGTCTTAAATATTATAACATATATGATAAAAATGTGCCACTATTAAATTAAAAGAGGCGTTCTTTTGAACGCCCCTTCCTATCACTGCCTGAAATTATTTTCTTAATCCAAGTTTTTCAATCAGTGCACGATATCTTGCGATATCAGACTTCTTAAGATATGCCAGAAGACCTCTTCTCTGTCCAACCATCTTCAGAAGACCTCTTCTTGAATGATGATCCTTCGGATTGCTCTTGAAGTGATCTGTCAGATCATTGATTCTTGCTGTCAGAATCGCAATCTGAACTTCCGGTGAGCCTGTATCTCCAGGTGTCCTTCCGAAATCTTTTACAATCTGTTCTTTCTGCTCTTTTGAAATCATTGTCATTTCCTCCTATAATTCTTTATTAAACGCCTGATATTAAGCAATGGTTGGAGATTCCATTTACCGAACACCGGCTATTCATACTTGGTTAGTATAGCACAGCGGCCTTGTCTTGTAAAGGCAAAAATTATTCCTCGTCCTCATCTTCCATGCCTTCGTCCGGCTCCAGGATAGCAAATGCGATGTTGGTGGCATGGTCCGCCACACGTTCCAGTCCGGAGATGGTATCTGAAAATATCATTCCCGCTTCCGGCGTGCATTTATTCTTCGTCAGCCTCTTAACGTGGGCGCGTTGCAGCTTCTTCTCCCTGTCATCGATCTCGTCTTCCAGATTCAGGATCTCCTGCATATGCTCCTGGTTCCTGTTAGTGAACATATCCAGCGAGTATTCCAGGATCTCAATGACCTTTTCCGTCATGTCCTGCAGCTGCTTTATTGCCTTGTCGCTGAACTCCACCTCGTCATCAATCCGCATTTTTGCCGAATCTGCAAAGTTCTCCGCATGGTCGCCAATACGCTCGATATCATTGACCACGTGGAACAATCCGCCTATCAGCCTTGCATCGGCAATCGGAAGTTCGATTTCATTGACCTTGACCAGATAATCCGTGATCTTGCGGTTCATAAAGTCTATGTATTTTTCCTTGTGATATACCGCATCGATTTCTTCCTCATTCAAGGTACAAAGCGCATCCATACCCTTTTTCAGATTGCTGATCGCGATCTTTCCCATGTGCTCGATTTCCCGGATTCCATCCAGCACTGCCGTTGTCGGTGACAGGATTGAGCCCCCGCCTATGTAGAGCAGTTCGTATTCATCCTCCAGCGTGGCGTCTTTCCCGGGAACTACCATGTAGGTTGCCTTCACGATCCATCCCATGAACGGGAACAGTACGACCACTTCGAACACCTTCATAAGCGTATGGGCATTGGCCACCGCCCGGGCCGTATTCCCTCGGGACAGGTGCAGGATGCCCTGAGTGATCGGATCCAGCGCTACCATCAGAATAATGAAGGCAATAGCCGATCCTACGACATTAAACAGAAAATGAATCATGGCCGCGCGTTTTGCATCCTTCTTTCCGCCAAGACTGGCAAGAAGCGCAGATACGCAGGACCCGATATTACATCCCAAGATCAGGAACGGGCAGATTGTAAATGCCAGCAGTCCCTGGGATGCCATCAGGATTACGATGCCGACGGTTGCCGAAGAACTCTGCAGGATCGCCGTAATCACGAATCCTACCAGGATTGCCGCAAATGGATTGCGCAACGTCCTCAGCAGTTCTATAATGTGCGGGGATTCTTTGAACGATGTCATGGCATCACCCATGATGCTCAGACCCATAAATAGGATGCCGAATCCCAGCACGACTTCTCCTGCCCTCTTGATGCTCAGTTTCTTGCAGAACATGACCATGATCACGCCCGCCATGACGAACAGCGGCGCGATATCTGACAGGTTGAATGCAATCAGCTGTCCTGTCACCGTGGTACCGATATTGGCTCCAAGTATGACCCCGGAAGCCTGAAGCAGATTCATCAACCCAGAATTCACAAAACTGACTACCATGACCGTAGTCGCGCTTGAAGACTGCACTACAGCCGTAAACAAGATACCTACCAGCATGCCGATAAAACGGTTCTTTGTGAAAAATTCCAGAATGCCGCGCATCTTGGCGCCTGCAGCTTTCTCCAGCCCCTCGCTCATTAACTTCATGCCGAACAGGAATAAGCCTAGTCCCCCAAGCAACATAAAAAATGTTGTGATACTCATTCGTATTCTCCTTTACTTATCCATCCCGAAGAAATGCTTTCCCGCCTCGATGTCCCTGTCAATACATGCCTTCATCTCTTCAATACTGTCAAACTTTTGTTCCGGCCTGCACATGGAAAGCAGTTCAATGGTCACTTCTTTTCCATAAGCGCTTCCTGCATAGCCGAATAAAAAACTCTCTATCAACAACCGATTCTCACTGGTCACCGTAGGCTTCACCCCTACATTAGCGATTCCGTGATATCTGTCTTTGTCTACAGTCACATCGCAGAGATACACGCCGTTGGGCGGCGCGATCTTCGCTTTGGGCCAGGCCACGTTAAAAGTGGGAAATCCAAGCGTCCTTCCCAGTTTCTTTCCATGCTCCACGATTCCCGTCAGGCCATAAGGATAGCCTAACAGCCGGGAAGCCAGCTTCATGTCCCCCGACCTTAACACTTCTTTTACATAGGTACTGCTGATAATGCGGTCTTCATACCGTTCTTTCTCCACTACCACCAGATCATATCCGCACTCTTTTTCATAGGCTGCAAGCATGTGAATATCTCCTTGCTTGTCATGCCCAAAGCAGAAATCTGTTCCTACTACCACATAATCCGCGTGAAAAAGTCCTTTGATGATATCCTTAATAAATTCTTCTGCCGGAATCTGGCTGAACTCCCTGGTAAAAGGACATTCGATCAGATAATCCACCTGACCCTCCAGATGCATCTGCTGCTCTTTGCCATTCATCAGTAATTGCGGATTCAGGCCCTTTTCTTCCCACAGCGGCCGCATGTCGAACGCGCATACAATGCTGTTGATCTTATTCTTTTCTCCAAATTCCCGTACCTTTTTCACCAGTTTCTGGTGGCCCTTGTGCAGGCCGTCAAACTTTCCAAACGTAACTGCTGATTTCCCGCTGTCATTATAGTTAGACAGTCCTCTAATATATTGCATACTTGTCCCTCTTAACCGTTAGATATATTCGTTAAAAAACATCTTTACGATGTGATATTCTTTTCTCTCTTCCTTCCAGGCATAGATTGCGATAAACTGTCCGGCCTCGTTATACAGCCTTACCTCTTCCCCGTCTTCTATCCCTTCCCCGCCAGTCACCGCCTTTATGGGCAGGGAGTTTCCATTTCTGGCCAGGGATATCCACGGCTCCTTTACCACAATCTTCCGATATCCGCCAAACATGGCATCTACCGGCACCAGGACTTCCCCTAGCGTTCCCTCCTGCATCCTCTTATTGATGTCCGCAAGCGTCAGACTGTCTGACAAGAGAAAACTGCTGACTTTTGTACGGAACAGTTCCTCCATACAGCCGCCGCAGCCTAACTTTTCGCCGATATCATGGCATAGTGTACGGATATAAGTCCCTTTGGAACAGGAGACTTCCATCCATACCCTGGGAAGATCCATCTTAAGCACACGGATCTGGTAAATATCCACCGGGCGTGCCTTTCGCTCCACCACCTTGCCTTCTCTTGCAAGTTCATATAATCTCTTCCCGCCTACTTTCAGCGCCGAATACATCGGCGGAACCTGGTCGTATCCGCCCACGAAGCTTTGTATCGCCTCCCGAACCTCCTTTTCGCCAAGGCCTGCCGTATCGGACGTGCCAAGAACCTCGCCCCCTGCATCCTGCGTATCGGTAGATACGCCCAGCAGAAGAACGGCTTCATAGGTCTTGTCCTTATCCGTCAGCATATCGCACAATTTTGTGGCTTTTCCCAGACATACCGGCAGGACGCCGGTAGCATCCGGGTCCAGCGTACCCGTATGCCCAATTTTCTTCTGCCCTGTGATTCCTCTGAGTTTCGCCACAACGTCATGGGATGTATACCCTTTTCCCTTATACACATTTAACACGCCGTGTATCATATAGTTCTCCCATCCTATTTATCTAATGTAGTTTCAATCTGAAGTTCAATCTGCCTTGCCAGATTGCAAAGCACATCGTGGGGCGTTCCTGTCATCGTAAGGCCTGCCGCCTTCTTGTGCCCGCCGCCGCCAAAGTACTGTGCTACTTTGCTTACATCCACGTCATACTTGGAGCGCAGGCTGACTTTATATAAGTTGGTCTCCAACTCGTACATAAAGATCGCCACTTCCACGCCTTTCGTAACACGCAGCTGGCTTACCACACCGTCCAGATCCTTGGGGTCTACGCCATAGAAGTCCATAGTGTTCTTTGTGATATAGGATGCAATGCATCTGCCTTCCATGAACAGGATGCTTTCCAGCAATGCCCTGCCAAGAATCTGGTTCTGGGCATAGGTCTTCTCATAATACGTATCCTGAATGATACGCGGCGCGTCCACGCCCTTTTCCAGCAGTTTTGCCGCTGTCAAAAACGTAGAAGGGCCCGCGCAGGAATACTGGAATACTCCCGTATCATGCACGATTCCAAGATACAAAGCCTCTGCCACCCCAAGCGTAATCTTCTCTTCATCCAGCAGATTATAGATCAGTTCCGATGTGGAACTGGCATCCGGCACGATATAATTATAGTCGGTAAATTCCGTATTGCTGATATGATGGTCGATACAGCAGGTGCGTACTGCCTGATCAAGCAGTAAAGCCGAGAATCCAAGCCGATCCTTGTCGCCGCAGTCCAGGCAGATGAACAAATCATATTTTGTATTTTCCGGCACCTCATGCTTAATGTCTTTTGTGGCCTCTATGCACCGATAGGCCTCCGGTATCTCCTCCAGATAGACGTCTACACGCCTGTCTTTATAATTCTCCTTAATGTACTGATAAAGCCCCATGCAGGAGCCTACGCAGTCCCCATCCGGACGCACGTGGCCGCCAATCGCAATACGAAAAGCCTCACCAAGAATATTATTCAGCATCTGCATCACCCTCTGATTTTAATCCCTTTGTCACTTCATCGATCTTCTTGGACATATTTACTCCATATTCAATCGACTGGTCCAGCACGAACCGGATCTCCGGCGTATTGCGCAGATTCAGCGTGCGTGCCAGTTCCCGGCGGATATATCCCTCCGCGCTCTGCAGCCCTTTGATGGTCTCTTCCTGCTCATGCGCATCGCCCAGCACGCTGATATAAGCCTTGCAGGTCTTCAGATCCGGAGCCACTTCTGCCGTGACCACGGAAGTCCAGGGCGCTACGCGGGGATCTTTGATTCCGCCTCTTATGATATTGCTCAGTTCCCGCTGCACTTCTGTGCTGACTCTTGTATTCTTTATACTTCTTTTTCTCATTTTACTCCCTCTTTTCCGCAGGGAGACGGCCAGAGCCACGAATTATCTGGGAATCTCGACCATCTTGAATGCTTCGACGATGTCGCCTTCTTTTACATCATTAAAGTTGGCGAATACAAATCCGCATTCATATCCTGCTCTAACCTCTTTTACATCATCTTTAAAGCGCTTCAGGGATGCCAGAGGGCCTTCGAATATGACGATTCCATCCCTTGTAATGCGGACAGAGCAGTCTCTTTCGAACGTGCCATCCAGGACATAGGATCCGGCTATGGTTCCCACTCCGGAAGCCTTGAATATCTGGCGGACTTCCGCATGGCCCAGAACCTTTTCTTCAAAGACTGGATCCAGCATTCCCTTCATCGCTGCTTCTACATCTTCAATCGCGTTATAGATTACGCGGTACAGGCGAAGGTCTACTCCCTCGCGGTCTGCAGTCTCTTTTGCCGTAGCGTCCGGGCGGACATTGAATCCGATAATGATGGCGTTGGATGCGGAAGCCAGGCTTACATCCGACTCATTGATCGCGCCCACGCCGCCATGGATGATCTTAACTACGACTTCATCGTTGGACAGTTTCAGAAGGCTCTGCTTGATTGCCTCTACGGAGCCTTGAACATCTGCTTTTACAACGATGCCAAGTTCTTTCAGATTGCCTTCCTGAATCTGGGTAAACAGATCATCCAGGGACAATTTGGATTTGGTATCTTCCAGCAGTCTTACCTTGCTCTGAGAAATAAATGTCTCCGCAAAGCTTCTTGCTTCTTTATCATTTGCACATCCTACGAATACTTCTCCTGCATTTGGGACGTCATTGAGGCCAAGGATTTCCACGGGCATAGATGGGCCGGCTTCCTTAACGCGCCTTCCCTTGTCATCCATCATGGCCCTTACCTTGCCGTGGGCGGAGCCTGCCGCGATGGAATCGCCGACTCTTAAGGTTCCTTTTTGTACCAGAACTGTGGCCACAGAGCCTCTTCCTTTATCCAGTTCGGCTTCCAGGACAAGTCCCCTTGCGCGGCGGTTCGGATTGGCTTTCAATTCCATAACCTCTGCAGTAAGGACGATCATTTCCATCAGATCTTCCAGGCCTTCTCCGGTCTTGGCAGATACCGGAACAAAGATGGTACTGCCGCCCCAGTCCTCCGGAATCAGCTCGTACTCGGTCAATTCCTGTTTTACACGGTCGATGTTCGCGCTTGGCTTATCAATCTTATTGACGGCAACCACGATCTCTACGCCAGCAGCCTTTGCATGGTTGATCGCCTCTACCGTCTGCGGCATCACGCCATCGTCCGCAGCAACTACAAGAATCGCGATATCCGTGGAACTTGCGCCACGCATACGCATAGCCGTGAACGCCTCATGTCCCGGCGTATCCAGGAATGTGATCTTTTCTCCGTTTACTTCTACGACATATGCTCCAATGTGCTGCGTAATTCCGCCGGCTTCCCTGTCGATCACATTGGTATGGCGAATGGCATCCAGAAGGGAAGTCTTGCCGTGGTCAACGTGGCCCATGACGCAGACTACCGGAGGACGCTTCTTCATCTTCTTCTCATCCTCTTCTTCTTCCTTCAATAGTTCTTCAATTACATCTATGACTTCTTCCTTTTCGCAGAGGACATCGAACTCCAGCGCGATCTCTTCCGCGGTCTCATAATCAATCTCCTGGTTCACCGTAACGATTTTGCCCTGTAAGAACAATTTCTTTACAATCACGGAAGGAACGATCTTCATCTTATCTGCCAATTCCTGAATCGTAAGTACTTCCGGAATGATGATCGACTTAATCTGCTCTTCCACTTTCTGCACTCTTTGCTGCGGCTTCTGAAGCGGCTGCTTTGGCTCGTTCTTTTTTTTGCCCTTTCCAAGCCCGTCTTCTTCCCCGCGGCGGTACTCCTTCTTCTTATGATCGTCTTTGCCCTTTACCTTGCTGCGCTGCGGCTTCTGTGCCGGTGCTTCAGGCGCTGGAATGGCATCATTGCTTCTCCTGTCGTTATTGCGCCTGTCCGGCCTTTCGCCTGGCTTGCGGCTCTGATTTCTGTCGCCTTGCAGACGATCCTGGCGATTTCCCTGTGGACGGCCTCCCTGCTGCGGACGGCTTCCCTGCGGGCGATCCTGGCGATTTCCCTGTGGACGACCTCCCTGCGGACGATTTCCGGAATTTCCTCTGGTATCCTGACGGCGGTCATCGCTTCTTTCCTGACGTCTTGGCGCCTGGCTTCTGTCTGATGCCGGTCTTTCTGCCTGCCTCTCCTGCGTCTGGGCTCTTTCCTGGCTTGCGGCTGCCGGACGTTTTGCCTGCTCAAAGGACTTATCTGCCGGTCTCTCCTGTGGCCTTGCCTGCTGGGTAGTCTCCTGGGCTGGCGCTGCCGGACGGGCCTGCTGTTTTGCAGGGCGTCCATTATTGACCTGCATCGGCCTTCCCTGCTGTGGTGCCTGACGGTTGTGCTGCGGGCGTCCCTGTCCTTGCGGCCTTCTGCCCTGCTTTGCGCCATTCTGGGTATTCTGGGGCCGGAACACGTGAACAATGTTCTTCTTTTTCGGCGCCTCGGCCTCCGGCTTCGGAGCCGCATCCTTATTACTTTTCGCCAATGCCTTTCTTGCCATATCGGCATCCGCATCCTCCAGGGAACTCATGTGGTTCTTTACTTCTATATTCTTTCCACCAAGGAATTCGATGACTTCCTTGCTTGGAACATCCAACTCCTTTGCTAATTCATATACTTTGATTTTTGACATACTAACTACCTCCTCTATGCAATTGTGTTCTCTTCTGTATCCATATGCTTCCTGATTCCTTTTGCAAATCCCTCATCCAATATCGCAAGGGACGCCCGGAACTGTTTTCCCATTGCATGCCCCAAGGTATCTTTATCTTTATAAAAATAGATTGGCACGTGATAAAAGTCACACATGTTTTTGAATTTTTTCTTCGTGTTATCAGACGCATCATCGGCAACGATCACCAAAGCTGCCCTGCCGGATTTTACTTCCTTTTCCGTACTGAACTCCCCGCTTACCGTCCTTCCTGCCTTTGTGGCCAGACCAATGAGCGACAGTATCTTATTCTGATTCAAGTATATCCATCTCCTTTTCCAGCGCATCATATACTTCTTCCGGAATGGACTGCTTGAATGAACGTTCCAGGCCTTTGCTCTTCCTGGCTTTTTCCAGGCATTCTTTGGCCGGACAGATGTATGCTCCGCGCCCATTCTTCCTTCCGGTGGAATCCAGAAGAAATTCGCCCTCGGCAGTCCTGATAACACGAATCATCTCTTTTTTACTCTTCATTTCCTGACAGCCCACGCACTTGCGCATGGGCACCTTTTTATTTCCGCTCAAACAATCACCTATTCCTCTGTATCATCTACTTCTTCAAATTCTATCTCATCTTCCGGATACGCGTCTTCCTCATATCCTTCCTCGTAATCTTCTTCATAAGGCTCTTCGTACATCTCTTCTTCATATACGCCTTCGCTTAATTCCATATAGTTCTCCGGAAGTTCGCCTGACTCGATGGCCTGTGTCTCGCTCTTGATGTCGATCTTATATCCTGTAAGCCTTGCAGCAAGCCTTGCGTTCTGCCCCTCCTTGCCGATTGCCAGCGATAACTGGTAATCCGGGACGATAACACTGGCCGCCTTCTCATCCGGATCGGCCATTACAGAAATGACCTTTGCCGGGCTTAACGCATTCTCAATCAAGATAGCCGGATTGTCGCTCCAGTTAATAATGTCGATCTTCTCGCCTCGCAGTTCATTGACGATGGCATTGACTCTGGCCCCGTTCATGCCGACGCATGCGCCTACCGGATCTACGTCCGGATCGTTGGACCATACGGCAATCTTCGTCCTGCTTCCTGCCTCTCGCGCAATGCTCTTAATCTCCACGATTCCTTCCTTAACCTCGATCACCTCGGATTCAAACAGACGCTTTACCAATTCCGGATGCGTGCGTGAAACCAGAATCTTTGGCCCCTTGGTCGTGTTCTTTACTTCCACTACGTATAATTTGATACGTTCGGTAGGCTTGAATACCTCGCCCTTCACCTGCTCGTTTTCTGTCAGCATCGCGTCCGCCTTGCCAAGATTGATGCTGATATTCTTGCCAACATAACGCTGAACAATACCTGTGACGATATCTTTCTCTTTCTCGAAATACTGGTCATACACGACTTTCCTCTCTTCCTCGCGGATCTTCTGCAGGATCAGGTTCTTGGCATTCTGCGTGGCAATACGGCCAAATGACTTGGACTCGATGGGGATCTGCACAATATCGCCAAGTTCATACTGGCTGTCGATCTCTTTTGCATCTTCCAGGCTGATCTGCTCTAACTTATCCTCCACATCTTCCACTACCGTCTTCTCAGCAAAGAGTTGATAGTCACAGGTGGTTCTGTCCATGATTAATTTGATATTATCAGCCTTGCCAAAATGATTCTTGCAGGCATTCAGCAGAGAATTCTCGATAGCATCCAGCAAAGTCTCTTTGCTGATATCCTTTTCCTCTTCCAAAATATTCAACGCTTCTAATAATTCTGTGTTCATTACTATTCTCCTCCTAATTTAAAAATCAAACGCCAGACGAATAAGCGCGATATCACTTTTTTCAAATGTTTTCAGTGTCCCATCCTCCATCTCGATGGTAACAGTCGCATCATCGTAATCCTTAAGCAGTCCGGTAAATTCCTTCTGCTTTTCTATCATACGGTATGTCCTCACATCTACTTCTTCTCCCAGACTTCTCTTAAAATCCTTTTCTTTCTTAAGAGGCCTTCCAAGGCCCGGGGAACTGACTTCCAGGATATATGCTTCCTCAATGTAGTCTTTCTCGTCCAAGATGTCTGACAGCCTGCGGCTTACCACCTCGCAGTCATCTACGTTGATCCCGCCCGGCTTATCAATGTAGGCCCGAAGATACCAGGTACCGCCTTCTTTTACATACTCTACATCCACCAATTCGAATCCGTGCTCCTCTACAATTGGCATCAGAATGGCTTCTGTCTTCTGTTCGTAAATTTCTCTTTTTGACAAATAAATTTCCTCCTTATCAACAAAGAAGAGTGAACTTTGCGTTCACTCTTCTGCCGATTTCTTTATGTAACTGTTGTTTAGTATAACACCATATCCTGGCAAAAGCAAGGGATTTTCATATATTTCTCTTATTCTCTTATTTCCTGCCATTCTTGAACGCGATCATCATCTCATTGGTGAGGCTTAAGTCATCCTCCTTCACTGGAATCTCCTCCCGCTCAAACCACTGGGCAAGCGCAAGTTCCTCTTGGTCAAGCGTAATCTTATCCTCTCCGTCCAGCTGGCAGAAGAATCCCATGAGCAGCGTGTCGGAAAAAGACCATGGCTGGCTCTTATAGTAGGTAATATTCTTGACCTGAAGGCCGACCTCTTCCATGACTTCTCTCTTTACCGTCTCCTCTATGGTCTCCCCGATCTCGTTGAATCCTGCCAGAAGGGCGTATTTCTTATATTCCCGCCCGGCATACTTGGACATCAGGATTCTGTTGCCATCGGTCACGGCGATGATGACCGCCGGCGATATCTTAGGATATTCCATCAGATGGCACTCGGGGCAGAACATCATCCGCTCTTTGGCGTCCTTTACCATAGGGCTTCCACATCTTCCACAGTATCTCCTGCTAGTATACCATCTGTGCAGCTGCCACCCGGTGACTCCTGCAAAGTTCAGGTACTTTGGCCCTCCCTCCCGCAGCGTCTGGGTATCCAGCATTTCGTATCCTTTGATCTTCCTGAAATCAATATCCTGATCCTCTTCTGAGATGCCCAGCGGATTTCCCAGATAGAATCTCATGCCGTCAATGGCAAAGAGATAGGTATAGTCTTCGTATAGTTTCTGTTTGCCCATATAGGCTTCCATTTCGTCAAATGTAGGGAAATGGATCTGCCGCCCTTCCATTGCGGCCAGGATAGTCCTGCCTCTGTAGGCGAGGAAGATGCTGTCTTTATCCGGCTTCAGCGGCTGGTATTCATTCCGGTATTCATGTGGTTCAATATCCTGTATCATAACTAGTGGTCTCCTTATGTTTTTTATCTGGCCTTTGTGCCGTTCCCGTCTCTTTTTGCCACTTTCAGACGGTTAAGCGTCACTTCTTTTTCGCCAAAGATGACCTTGGCCTCCGTACCTTCCTCAAACAGGTACGCATGTTCCAATTCATCATTCTTCCTCAGTTTGATCCCTCTGACGCCGATGGCTCCCTTCTTCTTCCCGGACACTTCTTGTGCCGGGAAGCGGAGGAAATAGCCCTCTTTGGTCTGCAGGACGACCTGCTGGTTGTCGGTGACCACCTGCACGCTGATCAGCTCGTCCTCCGGCTGAAGCTTAGTGGCCGCGATGGTGCGCTTAGCCACCTGGAATTCATTTCCTTCTACTTTTTTAATCATCCCCTGCTTCGTCGCAAAAAGCAGCCTTGCGTAGCGCATCTGTTCCGCGTCGCAGATATAGACGATGTTTTCCTGGGTGCTGTCGTAATTGCTTACATTATCGATGGGAAGCCCCTTGTCCCTGAACTTTCCATAAGGCAGATCCAGCACCTTGACTTGATGCATCTTCCCAGTATTTGTAAAGATGCACAGTTTCCCTGTGTTCATGCAGGAAAGCACATGCTTGTTCTCCGCATCCGCGGCTTCTTTGTTCCGCTCGTAGATATTCGTATCTACCGTCTTGGCATAGCCAAATCGGTCCATCAGGAATACGACTTCCTGCTCCTCGATCTTATTTTCCTCATAAACCGCCTCTTCGGCATTCTCAACGGCTGTGCGCCTCTTTCTGGCGAATTCTTTTTTAATCTTGTCCAGATCCGCCATGATGACTTCCGCCATAGAATCATAGTTGTTCAGGATATCTTCATACCTGGCGATGTTCTTAAGCGTCTCTTCATGCTCTTTCATTAGGGCTTCCAATTCCAGGCCGATCAATTTATATAAGCGCATCTCCAGGATCGCCGTGGCCTGTCTCTCTGTAAAGCGCAGCATGGCTGCCATCTTCTTTGATATGCTGGACTTGAACTTGATATTCTCCGTCACCCCGTTGGTCAGGCAGGCTTTGGCATCTTTTACGGACTGGCTTCCCCTTAAGATCTCGATGATCAGGTCAATCACATCGCAGGCCTTGATCAGCCCTTCCTGGATCTCTTTTCTGTCCTGCTCCTTTTTCAGAAGATTCTGGTATTTCCTGGTAGCCAGCTCGAACTGGAAGTCCACGTGGTGCTCGATAATCTTCTTAAGCCCCATCGTCTCCGGCCGCCCGTTTGCAACCGCCAGCATATTAACGCCAAAGGTGTCTTCCAGGCGGGTCTTCTTATAGAGCATGTTGGTCAGATTCTCTACATCCGCGCCCCGCTTCAGTTCGATGACGATGCGGATGCCCTCTTTGGATGACTGGTTGGATATGTCCACGATGTCGCTGGTCTTCTTGCTCTCCACCAGAGCGCAGACGTCGTTGAGGAACTTGCCGATGCCCGCGCCGATCATGGTATATGGGATCTCTGTGATGACCAGGCGGTTCTTGCCGCCTTTCATCTCCTCGACCTCTACTTTGCCGCGGATCTTGATCTTTCCGCTGCCTGCTTCGTAGATATTCAGCAATTCGTCCTTGTTGACCACGATTCCCCCTGTGGGGAAGTCTGGTCCCTTGATATATTTCATCAGCTGCTTCGTGCTGATATCGTCATTCTTCATATAGGCTTTGACCGCCTCGATCACCTCTCCCAAATTGTGGGTGGGGATGCTGGTCGCCATTCCGACTGCAATCCCTTCCGCTCCATTGACCAGAAGATTGGGAATCCTCACTGGAAGCACCTCCGGCTCCTTCTCCGTCTCGTCAAAGTTGGGCATAAAGTCCACAATGTCCTTGTCCAGATCGGCAAGATATGCGTCCTGGGTGATCTTGGCCAGGCGCGCCTCTGTATAACGCATGGCTGCAGCGCCGTCCCCTTCTATGGACCCGAAGTTTCCGTGCCCGTCCACAAGGATCATTCCTTTTTTGAATTCCTGGGCCATGACAACCAGGGATTCATAGATGGAACTGTCTCCGTGGGGGTGGTATTTACCCATGGTATCCCCCACGATACGGGCGCATTTTCTATAGGGCCTGTCATACCGGATACCCAGTTCGTACATGTCATAGAGTGTGCGCCTCTGGACCGGCTTAAGCCCGTCCCGCACATCCGGAAGGGCCCTGGCCACGATGACGCTCATGGCATAGTCGATGTATGACTTCTTCATCACATCAGAGTATTCGGTTCTTATGATTTGTGAATCCTGCATCTTTCCCTCTCCTTACCTCGCTATATATCCAGTTCTGCTTCCGTAGCATTTTCATAGATAAATGTCCTTCTTGGGGGAACCTCGCTCCCCATCAGCATCTCTGTTACGCCGGATGCCATCCTGGCGTCCTCGATTTCCACCAGTTTGAGCATCCTGGTCTCCGGATTCAAAGTGGTCTCCCAGAGCTGCTGCGCGTCCATCTCTCCAAGTCCCTTATATCTCTGGAGGGTGAATGGGCCATCGTGGGTCTTACGGTATCGCTCCAGTGCCTTGTCGTCATAGAGATACTCTTCCTCTCCCTTCTTCGGCATAGCCTTATACAGAGGAGGCATGGCTATATACACATGTCCTTCATAGATCAGTTCCGGCATAAATCGATAGAACAAAGTCAAAAGCAGCGTAGAGATATGCGCGCCGTCCACATCCGCATCGGCCATGATGATGATCTTGTCATAGCGCAACTTCGTAATATCGAAATCATTGCCATATCCTTCGGAAAAGCCGCAGCCAAAGGCATTGATCATCGTTTTGATCTCCGCGTTAGCCAGAACCTTGTCTATGCTGGCCTTTTCTACATTTAAGATTTTTCCCCGGATCGGCAGGATTGCCTGGTACATCCTGTCTCTGGCCGTCTTAGCAGAGCCTCCGGCCGAGTCTCCCTCCACGATGAATATCTCGCACTTCCCGGCATCCTTGCTCTCGCAATTTGCCAGTTTCCCGTTACTGTCAAAAGAATACTTTTGCTTTGTTAGAAGATTAGTCTTGGCCCTCTCTTCCGTCTTGCGGATCTTCGCCGCCTTCTCCGCGCAGCTGATCACCTTCTTCAGATTATCCAGATTCCGGTCAAAATAGCGGATGATCTCATCATTGGTCACCTTGCTGCACGCTTTTGCCGCGTCAGGGTTGTCCAATTTCGTCTTCGTCTGTCCTTCAAATCTGGGGTCTGGATGTTTGATGGAGATGATCGCCGTCATACCGTTTCGGATGTCCGCGCCTGTGAAGTTCGCATCCTTCTCCTTCAAGATCCCCAGTTCCCTGGAATACTGGTTAATGACTGTGGTAAAGGTAGTCTTGAACCCGGTCAGATGGGTTCCGCCTTCCGCGTTATAGATATTGTTACAGAATCCCAGGACATTTTCATGGAATTCATTGACATACTGGAACGCCACTTCCACTTCGATGCCATCGGACTCGCCTTTGAAATATACGGGTTCGTGGACGGCTTCCTTCTTGGAATTGAGGTCTTCTATGAATCCTAAGATTCCCTCCGGCTCATGATATACGATATGCTCCGTCTCGCTGCCCCGCCTGTCCTCGAATATAATCGTAAGGTCCGGATTCAGATATGCGGTCTCATGCATGCGGCTTTTGACTTCTTCGGCCCGGAACCTGGTCTTCTCAAATATGGTATCATCCGGAAGAAAGTTTACCTTCGTCCCTGTCTTACGGGTCTTGCCTATGGTGGGGAGCAGTCCGTCCTCCAGTTCGATCACCGGCTTTCCCCTCTCATACCTGTCATGATGGATATAGCCGTCACGACTGACCTCCACATCCATATACGTTGACAGCGCGTTGACTACGGAAGATCCGACACCGTGAAGCCCTCCGCTGGTCTTATAAGCCGAATCATCGAATTTACCTCCGGCATGAAGCGTCGTATATACCACGCGCTCTGCGGAAACTCCGGTTGCGTGAAGATCTACCGGAACGCCGCGCCCGTTATCCGAGATGGTGGCCGATCCATCCTTTTCAAGTGTCACCCTGATCTCGCTGCAGTAGCCTGCGAGATGCTCGTCCACCGCATTGTCCACCATCTCGTAGATCAGATGGTTCAATCCTTTGGTGGAAACGCTTCCTATATACATTCCCGGCCTTTTCCGTACCGCTTCCAGTCCTTCCAGTATGGAAATACTGTCTGCATCGTATGTATTTTTCTTAGCCATTCTCATATATCCTTTCCACTGTATATTCCTACATATTCTAGAACGTGGAAAAGTGCCCCATTGGGCACACTTTTCCATATTGCCAATATATTAGCACGAAATATTGTATTAATCAAACAATTTTTATTTTGTAAGTACATGATCTAGTGTATCTGCCAGCACTTCCATGGCATTGCGCATTTCCTCCACCGTATTCGTCTGGGCTCCAGCCTCTATCAGCAGAGTCTTCGGCTTTAAATGCATGTTATAGCGGTAGGCTCTCAGATAGATATGCCGGGTAAATCCCGGATACTTATTGGCTGCCGCAATCTGCATCTGCAAAGAGAATGCCAGGTTATCCTCTATGTATGGATTGGCCAGATAACTTATATTGCCATTGGCCTTGGTACGGCTAAGCCCATTAAAGAACATGATCTGCGCCGTAGGCCTGCCGTTGATCTCCGTCACCAGATGAGTCCCTTCTGCCACGCCGTCCCGGTGAAGGTCGATGACCACCTCGATGCTGGGATTCTCGGCAAGAATATTCTGGATCTGCGGCTCCGCCAGCTGGTATGCCATGCTTCGGTCAAGTTTTCCGTCCACCAGGTCATACACTCCTTCGTGGTGCAAGGTCTCGATCCCGTATGTATTATTTAACAGGTCTGAGAGATAGGCGCCCATCCCCATGATGGTGGTGCTGGCGTCGCCCTCTGTCGAATCCGCAAACGCCTCCTGGGAATGCGTATGGTAGATCAGCACCTTCGGACCTCCTGAAGCCTGGTCGATCTTCAGGTTTTTTCCCATTAGATTCTCTGCATTGAGCAGATCCCCGTCTGCCATCGTATTTCCATCTATCGTATAGAAGTTTCCTACCAGGTATTCAAAATTTTTCAGATTTTCCATGGAGGTATCAATTGGCGTTCCGGATGTCTGTGCGACTTCCTCTTCCTTGTCATCGCCTCCCACCAGCTGCCCGTTTTCATCCACCGCATTTTCATCATTGGCCTGTTGGGCCAGAATCATCGCGTACGTCTCCTCATCTTCCACATCCGCATGGACGGATGCCTTGCCCTCCACATAGGTTCCAAGAGGCACCAGTTTCATAGCGCTTTCTGTCACCCATTCTGAAAAGGATGCCTCTTTGCCGCCTTCCAGATAGGCGAACCCGGTCAGATACGTTTCTTCTGACTTCTCCATCAGGAAACGGTTGATTCCATCCTGCACCTTCTTTACCGGATGCAGGGATACCTGCATAAACGCATACAGAACCAGGATTCCTGCGATGGCCGCTATCATGATACGGCTGATCCGCTGTTTTTGTCCCACATTATCCACTCCGCTTTAAGAAAACGCTGCCCACTGCATAAAGCGGGCAGCACATCATATATTTTGTGTCTTAATACTATATGACGCTATTTTCCTTAATATGTGCATGTCCTTTGGAAAACAGCAGATTCAATGCCTCGGATATGGTGAAGCTGATGCGCTTTACCGTCTCGTCGATGTCCTTTGGCGTTACGAACAGGCCGTTTAGGTGCGGTGATATCAGTTCTTTGACCAGTTCATACTTTTCCGCCGCATTATAGCCCTGCATGACCACGCCCACCCCTCTTAAGGTCTCTGAACTTTCCAGTGCGGCTATCAGATTCTCCATGGTATCGTTGACGATCGTAGCTGCATCTACGACCGTGGGAACGCCGATTGCAATGACCGGGACGCCTACCGTTTCTTTAGTGATGGCATTGCGGTGATTGCCTACGCCTGATCCAGGATTGATGCCGGTATCCGCAATCTGGATGGTACGGTTTAGTCTTCTGGAACTTCTGGCCGCAAGCGCGTCAATGGCAATGATGATGTCCGGCTTCGTCTCTTTGACGATGCCCTTGATGATCTCTACCGTCTCCATGCCTGTCTGCCCCATGACTCCGGGGACGATAGCGCTGATTAAGTTGACTGCATCTTCTCCCATGGCATATCTGCCATATTCTCTGATGATGTGCCGGGTAATATTAAGATTATCCACCACGTACGGCCCAAGAGCGTCCGGGGTCACTTTCCGGTTGCCAAGCCCCACCACAAGCACGGAATATTCTTCCTTGTCGCTTTTTATGAACCGCTCCAGGAATTTTGCCAGCTCGTTTGATATCTCCTGGTGATAGTCTTCATCCGGCACCGCCATGTTCGGCGCCTCCATGGTGATGTACGTGCCGACCGGCTTTCCCATCGTCTTAGCGCCATTCTCTGTCTCGATCTTTACAGTGGTCACCTTGATCTCCCTCTCCTCGTCGTAATCTTCTTCCAGCACGACGCCTTGTACTTCTACATTGTCCGACTCGAATCTCTCTTTCTGCTCGAGAGCCAGGTCTGTTCTGATGCTATACTTCTCAATCATCCCTTACATCCTCACTTTAGTCATAATTTATTTGCTAGTTTTTGCAATATTTTGAGAAATATGTATTGACAGAATTCTTTCTGTGTCCTAAAATAAATTAGTGTGTTTCGTTAGATCGTCCGTGTCCGGCTCTAACGAACTGGAATCGAGAAAATCGAAATATAGGATATTGGAGGTGGACAAATTGGCTAATATCAAATCTGCAAAGAAAAGAATTTTAGTAAACGAAACAAAAGCTGCTAGAAACAAAGCAATCAAATCTAAGGTAAAAACTTGCGTAAAGAAAGTTGAAACAGCTATCGCAAACAAAGATGCTGAAGCTGCTAAAGCAGCATTAAAAGTTGCTATCGTTGAAATCAACAAAGCAGGAAGCAAGGGTGTTTATCACAAAAACACATGCTCTAGAAAGATTTCCCGTTTAACAAAAGCCGTTAACGGAATTGCTTAATAGATAGAGAGTTGCATGCAAAAAACAGCCATACCGTCAATGGCTGTTTTTTTTATGCGACAGGAAATCGCGTTTCCTAATATCTGCTACAGCTTGGAATATCCAAAACTGTTGACGATCGCCTCTACTCTCTGGCCTGCCTTGCACATCGGGCAGTCGCTGGGTTCATAGGCCCTGTAATCCGGAATGTCCTTGCTGGTGAATATGGTCTTAATCTCCATGCCTGCCACCTTAGTAACGGCGCTGAAGATGGCGCTGACTCCGCACACAGTTCCTCCATAGTATAGGATGGACTCTATGGCTTTACTAATCGTCTTGCCTGTAGTGACGGAAGCGGCAAGAATCAATACCTGCTGATTTTCGATCATGCGCTGCTTGTTATCCCGGAACATGATCTGTCCCAGAGTGTTGTACTCCGGCGTTATGACGGAGATATTATTGTCGGCGCTGAGTGACAGCCTGCTGGTGTCTGCCAGTTCCTCTGCCAGAAATGTTCCGATCACTTCCGTCTCATCCAGACACACGATCGTGTTCACATAAGTATTGTTCAGATACTCATTGGCCAGCACTCTGGCTGCCTCCCTGGAATTGTGATGCCTGGTCTTGACCGTAGACATATCGATATAAGTATTCAGATGCGAATTGCTTGTAGCGAAATGCCCTTTCATTACCTTGATGCGCGCTTTCGGGTTCTTATTAGAGCGTAGGTCTTCGAACCCTTCCATTGTCTTGTCCATTGCTCTTTCCTCCCTGTAAAATATGATAGTTTATTGACATAAAATGCATGCGGTGCCTATAGTTCGGAATATCCGTAACTATTGACGATGGCATCCACCTTTACTCCTGCTTTGCACAGCGGGCAGGCATGGCTTGGGTATACCTGGTAATCCGGGATATCCGCCGTAGTAAAGGCCGCATGGATATCCAGTCCTGCAACTTTTGATGCTGCGCTGAATATCGAGCATACGCCGTTCACATTCCCGCCGTAATAAAGGATGGTATCAATTGCCTGAAGCATCGTCTTTCCGGTATTTAACGAGCCCGCCAGAATCAGCACGTTCTGTCCACCAACCATGCGCTTGGTATTGTCCCGGAACATCATCTGTCCCAGCTGGTTTGATTCGGGTGCTACAATAGAGATATTCTTCCCCCGGTTTACCGACACGGACCCCGGCGCGGCAAGCAGTTCCGCCATAAAGGCTCCCACCACTTCCATGCCGTCCAGGCATACGATGGTATCCACTTCCGCCGATGACAGATATGGCTCCGTCAGCATCCTGGCCGCTTCCCTGGCATGATCGCACCTGGATTTGATGGTGGAGATATCAATGTAGGTATTCACATGGGAATGGCTCCTCGCGAAATGCCCTTGCATGATCTTGATGCGCACCTTTGGATTCCTGACTGACCGAAGATCACGTAAATTCACGTCCATAGTTCACTCTCCTTTCTCTTCTATTGTCATCCGTTCCTTATCTGTTACCTTCATTTTAGCATACTGATATCAGAAATACAGCAATATTTCTTCATTTTTCAGAATCTTCTATATCCTGGCCTGCACTCATTACAAAAGCCCCATACTCCATTGGAGTACGGGGCCAGTTCTTATATGTACCTTCTATGCTTCCTAGTTGTTGATCAGCTTCTCGGAGTCGCTCCAGCTGTAAAGGCTTCTGACTTCCTTGCCAACTTTTTCTGACGGATGCTCTGTAGCCAACTTTCTCATAGCTCTGAAGTGCGCCTGTCCGCCTGCCTGTGACATATCCAATAAGAACTCTTTTGCGAATGAGCCATCCTGGATGTCTGCAAGTATCTTCTTCATTGCCTTCTTTGTCTCATCTGTGATAATCTTTGGTCCTGTGATATAATCGCCATATTCCGCCGTATTGGAGACAGAGTATCTCATTCCTTCAAATCCGGACTCATAGATCAGGTCAACGATCAGCTTCATCTCGTGAACGCACTCGAAGTAAGCATTTCTCGGGTCATATCCTGCTTCTACCAATGTATCGAAGCCTGCCTGCATCAATGCGCAAACGCCGCCGCAAAGTACTGCCTGTTCGCCGAAAAGGTCTGTCTCTGTCTCTGTCCTGAATGTAGTCTCAAGAACGCCGGCTCTTGCTCCGCCGATTCCAAGCGCATATGCAAGCGCCTTATCAAGCGCTTTTCCTGTATAATCCTGCTCTACCGCAACAAGGCAAGGAGTTCCTTTTCCAGCCTGGTATTCGCTTCTTACCGTGTGTCCCGGAGCCTTTGGAGCGATCATTGTAACATCCACATTTGCCGGCGGAACGATCTGTCCGAAGTGGATTGCGAAGCCATGCGCGAACATCAGCATATTGCCTTCTTCCAGGTTTGGCTCGATGTCTTTTTTGTACATTACCGCCTGCTTTTCATCGTTGATCAGGATCATGATGATGTCTGCCTGCTTTGCCGCCTCGGCTGCGGTGTACACCTTCAGTCCCTGCGCCTCTGCCTTAGCCCAGGACTTGCTTCCTTCGTAAAGGCCGATGATAACGTTGCATCCGGATTCCTTTAAGTTGAGCGCATGCGCATGTCCCTGGCTTCCGTAGCCGATAATTGCGATTGTCTTACCTTCCAGTAATGATAAGTTACAATCTTCCTGATAATAAATTCTTGCTGCCATATTAGCATTCCTCCTATTTTTGATTAAATTGAATTTGTATTGTTAAATAAGGGCGGACAAATCATCTGCTCCCATTTAAAATGCGCCTCTAGTCAATGTATGTAACATCCTTGATTCCCCGGGAAAGCCCGGTAATTCCCGTCCTGGCAAGTTCCAGGATCTCATAGCCGTCCAGAAGATTTAAAAAAGCGTCCAGCTTAGACTGGATGCCGGTAAGCTCTACCATCAAAGACTCCTTCTCCACATCTACGATCTTAGCCCGGAATATGTCCGCGATAGAGATGATCTCTGATCTCTGGGCCGCATTGGCACGGATCTTGACCATGATCAGTTCCCTGTAGACAGACTCGCTTGGCTTAAGCACCTTGATCTTGATGATATCTTCCAGTTTCCTTACCTGTTTTTCAATCTGGGACAAGATCAACTCATCTCCGCTTGCAACAATGGTAATCCTTGTAAATCTCGGATCTGCCGTCACGCCCGCCGTGATACTGTCAATACTGTATCCGCGCCTGCTGAACAGTCCTGCGATACGGCTTAAGACGCCGGGATTATTGTCGACGATTAATGAATAAACTCTTTGCATATTGCACCTCTTTCCCATTTGCGTTTTCAAAAACAGAGTGCGTTCTGTTTTTTAATCATAACAACATCTTTTGGATTTGTCAATAGGATGGCGGAGATTTTAACGAAATTCCAATATTCCTTCCACATCCTCCGTGATATAGTCCGCGCCAGCTGCCTCCAATTCTTCGCGGCTTCCGAATCCATACAGCACTCCCAGGCAGTGGATATCATTTTCCTTTGCCCCAGCCACATCATGCTCCCGGTCGCCGATCATCAGCACCTTGGATCGCTCGGATGTCCGGCAGTTTGAAAGCGCATAACGGATCACCTCCGCCTTCGTACCCCGGCCGCCATCAAGCTCCATGCCTGCCACGTAGTCAAAATAAGGCGACAGCCCGAAGTGTTCTATGATCTGCCTCGCAAAGGGCTCCGGCTTTGACGTGGCCACCACCAGCGTCTTTCCATCTTCCTTCAGTTTGCTTGCCACCGCCTCGAATCCATCGTATACCCGGTTTTCAAAAATTCCTCTGTCTTTATAATACTCCCGGTAGTAGCCGATCGCCTCTAAGGTCTGTTCCTCGGAGAATCCATAGAATCTTGGGAAGGAATCCGTAAGCGGCGGACCGATAAACTTGTACAATTTGCGCCTGTCCGTCTCCACGATCCCGTATTTTTTTAATGCATACATTACGGAATTCGTGATTCCCAGGGAAGAATCTGTGATCGTCCCATCTAAATCAAAGAAAAATGTGTCATATCTTTTTTCCATCTTAACTCCTTCCTTTTGCCTGACATGTAATCTGACCTTGATTATAGTATGTTCCAGCCGCTTCTGCAAGCGGCAATTCTGCGTCCGGCTGCCGCAAAAATAGCGGGAGCCTCCGTTTGCCGGAAGGTTCCCGCTATCCCATCTTCTTACTGCGGCTCTACTTTCATCTGCGCCGTCTCTAATTCTCCCTGGATCGTAACGCCATACGTCTTGCCTTCATAAGTATATTCCGTCGTATATACGCCGTCTTCCAGCAATTCTTCCGTAATGTCGATCTCCTGGCCGCCAATCGCCAGTCCCAATGACTTGCTGTCTTCGTGGTACACCAGTTTTGGATTCCGTTCATCCTGATCAATGGTAATGTACGTCCCGTCTTCCGCCCGAAGCACCATATGATCTGGCGTTGACGCCTCTTCATCCAGCGTAAGATTCCGAAACCACAAGCTTACCTTGTCCTTCACTTCCTCTACGATCTTGCCGTCCGTAGCCGCAACCGACACGATGGATACGGATAGCGTCAGTGCCAGCACGGCTGCCAGCGTGACGAATGCCTTCTTCTTGCGCCATGGCCTTTTCCCCGGCTCTGCCATATTCACGACCTCCTGTTCTGCCTGGAAGGAGGGTTTCAGGGCGCTGCACACTCTCCTGTATTCTTCTTCTGGAAATCTATCTTCCATATATTCCTGCCTCCTCCAACGATATTTTTAAATGCTTCCTTGCCCGCATCAGCCGCGTCTGTATGGTGGAAGGATTCTTCTTTAGCAGGATGGCGATCTCCGCCGCCTGGTATCCCTCATAATAATACAGGTAGACCGGCACTCTGTATTTCCTTGGCAGAGCCATGACTGCCTGAAGAATCTCCTGATCCCTCCTTGCTTCCTCTGAATCAAAGCCCCAGGCCGCGCTTTCTTCGGGAAGGTATTCCCGGCATTCCTCATGCTTCTTCCAGGGGGAGACGTACATTCGCCTGCATTCATTCACCGTCACCCGTATCAGCCAGTTCTTCAAATGCTCCGGGCTTTCAAATGCCACCGCTGAGCGGTACAGTTTGAGAAACACGATCTGCATAATGTCTTCTGCATCGTGCCGGTTCCGACAGTCATGCAATGCAATACGGTATACCATATCCTTATTCGTTTCAACAGCCACAATATATTTTCCTTCTTCCAACAGCCACACCCCGCAAGCAGTTTCTTCTTTTTTGAAAAGCCTTTCACCTATCATACCTTGCAGAAGGAGAAAATATCTCATTTTTTAAATATTATTTTACGTCATATTCCGTATCGTTGATCATAACCTTGTCGATTTTGTCAATGTCCAGCGCTTTTCTGAATTTGACCATATATTCTATCTTCATCTTTCCGTCCCTTCCCTCGCTATAACTTCCACTGGCGCCCCCGTATGGATGTGTCCTGTCCGTCCCGGCCTCCTCATATCCCATGTTGCCTTTCATGATTTTGACGCTGGTTCCATCCTCAAGCACTGCCGTAACGGTGGGGTAATAATACTCCCATCCTCCCATGCTGCCGGAACTGTCATCCGCCTTTCTCGACTCCCCGGAGACCCTGACGCTCATCCTGCGGATCTCCACCCTGTCGAAGCCTATATGATCAGGGAATTGGTTCTTGTATGGAACGACCGCGATGGCCTTATCCTTTTTCTTATGCAGTTTAAAAGATATCTTCAGAATCTCGTCGCCATGCTCATCGAGCCAGTCCTGGCCTGGCATGGAGGGCATTCCATCCGCATACAGGATCGTACAGTTGCTGCCCGCGCTGTTCCACTCGAACATGAAGTATTTCTTCTCATCGTCCGGGTATTGGTCATATTCATATGCACCTCCTCCTGAGCCAGTGCCTTTCTTCGAATCTCCGGTAATCCGGATGACGGGGAATGTCTCGCTCTCCTTAAGCGCCTTCTGGCTGTCTGCATTCAAGGCCTCCACTGAGACGAGAATATACTTGATATCTCCATCTGCCAGCACGTCCTCCACCCGCAGACAGTAATCCTTATTCCTGGCCTCATGGTACTGCTCCTGCATCAGATCCTTTTCTATCTGTCCGTCGCCGCTGCCAAAATACGTTTTAAATGAAAATCCTAATCCCCCAGCTATGCTGGGGAGAATGGAGTAAGCAGAAGCGTGTATGATATCAATAAAAAACCTCCTATGATACAATGAGAATGGTATCGCAAGCCAAACTCAAACATAGGAGGTGGTCCTTATGGACAATAAGAGTTTATCACACACAAGATGGAAATGCCAGTACCATGTAGTTTTTATACCTAAGTATCGCAAGAAAGTGTTATATGGGAAATTGAAAGTTGATGTACGAGAAATACTTAGCATCTTATGCCGCTATAAAAATGTGGAAATAGTAGCAGGAGCAGTATGCGATGATCATGTACATTTAAGTGTAGCGATTCCACCTAAAATCAGTATATCAGATTTCATGGGATATTTGAAAGGAAAAAGTACATTAATGCTATATGATAGGCATCCCGAATTACAAAGTAAGTGGGATAAGGCATTTTGGGCAAGAGGGTATTACGTAGAAACAATTGGTAATATTACAGACGAAGCAGTACAGAAGTATATTAAAGAGCAAGCAGAGGATTCAAGAAAAGAAGATTCAAGAGGTGCCGCTTTATAGCGGACCAGTAAAAGTGCTTGCGATACCGCCCTTCGGGGCGAGCAGTAACAATAGCCCTTTGGAGGGCTAAGGCTAAACCACCACTTGAAGTGGTGGTTGTAACTTAGGTCCGGGTGCTTGATCGCCGCGTACCCTGCCGTTCCCGCAAACAGGCAGAGAAGCCCGATCACCAGGACTGCGGCCCATTTGGGAATATAGATTCCTTTCTTCCTCCCATGACCATTTCCTTTCTGAACTTCTATCTCATCCAGCAGTTCTACAGGAATATCGTCAAACAGGTCTGTAATCTTCTCTTTCATTGACATATCCCCCTTTCCCTCAGATGGATCTTAAGCTTCTTCCTTGCGCGCATCAGTTTGGTGATTTCTCTTTCATCTCTCTTCAGCATGTCCAATGCATCCTTCAAGATCTTCACCCGTTCCTCCTTCTCCAGGCCCAGACAGAAATCCGTCACTTCCACCTGATCCGTCTCCTGGATAAGAAGCGTCTGCGTCTTATGCTCCCGGAGCTTATTTTTTGCCTTGTTCCTGGCAATGGCGGCCAGGTATGCTCTAAGGCTGCCTTTATCAAGATCGATCCGTTCTGCATTTATCCACAGGCTATAGAATGTATCATTGACCACTTCCTGCAGATCTTCCCTTGCCATCGCGCTGCCGATAATGCGGAAAACGATGGCTGATATGTACGCCTCATAGACAGAAACCGCTTCTTCAAGCGCAATTTCATTCCGTCCCTTTAACTGTTCCAGTAATCGTTGCTCGTACATTCTATCACCTGCCTTCTCTTTATTATAGTATACACAACATCCGGCCTGGCGGTTGCATAGATAGAAAAAAATCGAAAACTATAGCGCGGTACCTTTTGATACCACGCCGTTTCATTGCCAAGTTTTTCTGTTCTTACGCTATATCTTTAATCTCTCTCTTCGTATCATGCTATACGCAACTGCCGCCAGCCCCGCATATGCCATCATGGCTATGACCGATGCCTCTATTCCGAAATCCCCTCCAGTGAGCAGGGGATTCTTTACCTCCAACACATAACTGAAGATGGACGATGCGTCCGCCTCCGGGCCGATACTCAAGATCCGGCTGACCATAAACAGGTTCCAGATGCCGTGTACCAGCGCGCCGCTCCAGATGCTGCCGCTTTCATAAGCGATCAGTGCAAACAGGATTCCGACTGCCGTACCGGCCAGAAGCAACTGCACGGCTGACACGAGGCTTAAACTTGCTCCCAGCATATGGACTGCCCCGAATAAGACCGACGAGGCCAGGACCGCTGCCTTTCGGTTCCATCTGCTCTCCAGGCTTTTGAGGATGGCCCCTCTGAATACGGCCTCCTCCACAACCGCCGCTGCGATCCCATAATAGGCCGCGCCGCTTAAGATCAAGACAACGTCCGCCTGCCTAGCTGTAACCGCTTCAAAGTGTCCGGGCAGCAGCAGGCAGATGCCGCATACAGCCAGCGGAAGCAGAACTGCCGCCACGCCCCATACCGGCCGGATCCTGACTGGCGAAAGCCCCAGGGAGGAAGGACGCATCTTAAGTCCCTTCCTCCCAAGCACGCGGATTCCCCACAAAGCAAGGGCTGCATAGAGCAGGGCTGCCAGGATATTTCCCGCCGGAACCGGCAGCCCTGCAGCACAGGCTGCACTTGCGATCAGCAGAGAGACAGTCTGCGCTGCGACCAGAATCAGGATGGATATCAGGATGCAAACCCAGATATTTTTCTTATGCATATCCTAGCCCTCCCTACTTTCAACATTTCGCTTGAATCCGACATAAGTCGTCAGGAAATACAGAATATAGATTCCCATAAACAACGCCAGGGAGATGGCAAAATACTGGAACACCGAGGTGCTTACGCCTGTATAGAAAATGAAGATGTTGCTGATAAATACTGCCACGATGCCGCTGATCAGCGCCGCAAAGAGCGCCGGGCATAGGTAATATCCGAACAGCTGCTTCAGGATCAGCCTGGATACCTCTCTCCTGCTTAGCCCGATCTTCTTGAGCACGCTGTACCGGAACTTATACTTTGCAGAATCGCTTAACTGGTGGACGGACAGCACCGTCAAAGCCACGCACAGGAACACCAGGCCAACATAGAACGCTGGGAATATGATGGGGGACAGCATATACTTTACTTCCGGTATCAGATTATCCCGCACCAGGTTCACGACATAGTATGTGACAATGGTATCCGTCCCGTAGCAGTTGTTTCCTTTCATCTCGGCATGGCCGCCAAAATCTGTATTGTCGCTTAAATCATCCAGCCGATTCTCCAGGCCTTCCGGCGCCTCCCCTCTAATATCTACCGCAAGTTCGCTGTAGTAGGGAGTCATGCCCACAATCACCTGATCCGGGACGATGATGACATAGTCCCCTCCATTATGGCCATCCTGGGAAAAGGCTTCCGTATAGTAGCCCGCAAAACTCAGTTTCCCATTTTCCCCATTGATGGATATGGCATCCTCAAGGCCTTTTGCCTGATCTTTCAGGCGCTGCTTGATGTGAATGGCAAACTGGCCGTCCGATAGCGTTACCTCTTTATATCCCAACATCCTTCTAAGATGGTTGTAATCCGATAGACCCATATAGGTATCATAATTGCAGTAGCATTCTTCCGGATTTTTCTCAATCTTTTTCAGATTCGGACTTCCATCGCTATTCAAGTAAGAATCCCCGAATACTTCCAGATGCGTATATAGCCACGCGTTTGCCTGATTGGTCTGGCCCGCATAGATGTGGTAGATAAAGGCATCCTCTATATCCGATTCTTTGCCAATGATCTTCAGTTCGTCCTGGAAGTCATCATTGACGTCAGCGCTGTATACCTGCACGTCAAAAGGGAATTTATCTCCCAGAACCTGATTCTGCCAGTCGCTGAACATCATGGCTATGGAGCAGCCTAAGAACGCGATGGTAAAAAGGGAGGTCAGCGTCCCCATGGTAAAACGCATGGTCTTAAGCTTGGAGGAAAACTGCCTGAGCAGAAACAGGTTCTGGCCCTTATAAATTCCTTTTCCCTTTGCCCGGACATAGCAGATGATCCAGGAGGAAAGCCCTGTATAAAACAGATAGATTACCAGGATGAGTCCCACCAGAAACAGAATTACGCTCCCGGCATTATTAATCAGGCCGCAGAACAGGAAGACTCCAAATGCCAGCATGAACAGAATGGAAACCGGAAGAAGCCATCTTTTTAACTTCTCGTTGGATTCCTTGATCTCCTCATTCTGCTTATTGGCATTCATCAAGTCATGGATGTTCATTTTCTTAAATCTTCTGCGGCATCTGAAAAGCGCCAGCAGGTAACAGCCTGCATAGCATGCGGCAGTCATCAGAATGCAGTATCTATTGAACTCCAGATGGAGGTCGTATTTCATCTGGATCATGCTGTAGAGAACGGACATGATGATCTGCTGAAGCAAAGTCCCAAGGAGCATTCCCAGAAAGAATGCGCCCGTTCCCATCAACAGATTTTCACGCATGTACAAACTTGCGATCTTCTTTTTCTTCATCCCCAGCAGCAGATAGATGCCAAATTCCTGGCTGCGCTTCTCCAGCATGAATCTTATCATATAATTGACCAGCCAGGCCACGATCAGCACGATAAAAAATGTGGCGATCCCCACCATAGCCGCCATCAGCCCTGCAACTTCGAACAGTTCCTGGACATCCCTGGAAAACAGGATGCTATTGAACGCAAACATAAGGGCCGTCACAAAGGTCATGGTGAGCACATATACCAGATAGTCTTTGACGGAACGTTTCACATTGCGAAAGGCAAGTTTACCGAGCATCGGATAACTCACCTCCCGTCAGCGCCAGGACGTCCAGAATCTCATTGAGGAACTCCCTCCTGCTTTTGGAGCCGCGCATCAGTTCGTGAAAAATCTTTCCGTCCTTTAAAAAGAGGATGCGTCCGCAGTAACTGGCAGAAAATGCATCATGGGTCACCATCAGGATGGTGGCCTTAAGCGACGCGTTCATATTAGAAAATGTCTCCAGAAGCGTCTGGGCTGATCTGGAATCCAGCGCCCCGGTAGGTTCATCCGCCAGAATCAGGCGGGGATTATTGACCAGCGCTCTGGCGCAGGCGCAGCGCTGTTTCTGCCCGCCTGACACCTGATAGGGAAAGTTATCCTTTATATCCGTGATTCCAAGTAGACGCAGCATCTGGGCGCATTTCTTCTTGATCGAATCCCTTCCCTCCTTATGAAGCGTCATGGCAAGCACGATATTTTCCTCAATCGTAAGCGTATCTAACAGATTATAGTCCTGGAATACGAATCCCAGGTTATCCTTGCGGAAATCAGACAGGCCATCTTCCGACAGTTCCGTGATGTCAACATCCCCGTAATAGATATGTCCCGCAGTCACGCGGTCTATGGTGGACATCATATTAAGCAGAGTCGTCTTTCCCGATCCGGAAGCCCCCATGACTCCCACGAATTCTCCCTTTGCCACCTGGAAACTGACCCGGTCTATGGCCTTCGTCACATTGGAGCCATTCCCGTAATATTTTTCCACGTCGCACACGCGTATATAGTCATTCATATTCCTGTCACTCCTTTTTCTTTGATACTATGACTATATCAGATACTTCCCGGCGTTTGTATCGGCCTGCCTTGCAGTTATCTTACAGTTTTGAAAGATAACTGCTTACCGGAAATTCCAGGATGATCTGCGTGCCAGCGCCCTCCCGGGATCTGGCAGAGATGTCAATACCCAGCCTGCCGCATAGTTTTCTGCAAAGATAGAGTCCCATGCCAGTAGAACGTTCATAGGTTCTTCCATTGCTTCCCGTGAATCCCTTGTCATAGATTCTCCCCAGTTCTTCTTCCTTGATCCCAATTCCATTGTCGCTTACCAGCAGGCGGACGCCATGCGCATACTCCTGCGTCTCGACCTTTATGCATGCGTTTGAGTCCCCCTTATACTTGGTAGCGTTTAATACTAACTGGTTCAGGATGAAAGAGATCCATTTCTGATCCGTAAAGGCCCGGTGCCTGCAGTCAACCTCCGCCTGTATCCCGTTCTGGATCAGATAATGCTTATTCTTCGCCAGCACCTCCCGGGCTACCTCCTGCAAGTCTGTCTCCTGTATTACATAGTCCTTATACACTTCCTCTGATCTTGCATAGTACAGCGCCATATCCACGTAATTCTCGATCTTCTGGTTCTCCAGGCTAATGCGCCTGGTAAGTTCGTCCCTGTGGTTCTCGCACATCAGCGAAATGCCGGTGATCGGCGCCTTGATCTCATGAACCCAGCTTTCAATATATTCCCGGTAGTCCTTCTGTTCTGCCTCGATCTGGCGGATCCGCTCTATCACCGACTTGTTGGACTTGCGTATCATATCCTGGTAAATGTGATCTTCCAGCCGGAAAGATTCCGGCATCAGTTCTCCCAGCAGATACCGCTGGTCTACATGCTCCAGCACCTCCGCCATCTGCTTGAAATAACGTTTCCGCCTGTAGTATTCCACTGCCAGATAAGCCAACAGCAGAAGGAGCCAGCACAGGAAAATTACCGCGCCATACGCGGTCGGATATCCGGTGGCATAGAGGAACCCCGCCAGGAGGAACATGGCGAATCCCTGAAGCAAAAGGAGCATCACCCGATCTTTGATAAAATCTATAAACTTCATATCCGATACCCCATTCCCCGCCGGGTCTCTATGAAGCCCTCCACTCCAATCTCCTCTAACTTGCTTCGGATGCGGGTCATGTTGACGCTCAGCGTATTGTCATCAATAAATACCTGATTATCCCACAGGTATTCTATAATCTCTACTCTGGGGACGATCTCCCCCTTCTTCTTAAAAAGACAATGCAGGATCTTCAATTCATTTTTGGATAATTCCGTCTGCCTGCCCTGGAAACTTATGTATCCTCTGGCAACATCCAGTTCCACGCCTTTATGGCTGAGCCTAGCCGCCTCCCCTTCCGTTTCTTTCCGGGTGCGCTTCAGCACCGCCGCAATGCGGGCCAGAAGGATCGGAGGCTGGAATGGCTTGGTAATATAGTCATCCCCGCCTTTGAGCATTCCGGTCAGTTCGTCCATAGAATCCGTACGGCTAGTCAGGAAAATAATGGGCACCTCCGATACCGCCCGCACCTTGGTGCAGATATCAAACCCGGACTCCTCCGGCAGATTCAAGTCCAGAAGGACGATGTCCGGATCCGCCTTCAATATATCGCCTGCCGCGTCCCCGAAGGCGTCAAGCGCCGTTACCTGATAAAGCGCATTTTCCAGCAATTGCTTCAATTCCTGGCAGATGGCAGCGTCATCCTCCACAATCAAAATATGCATTGATTTCACCTCTTTTTCAATTTTGCACAGGGGTTTGAACAATTTTACACATAGCAAAATGCACTTTGACACGTAACACTTTTCAAAAGTGTTACGTGTCAAAGTGAAAAATGTTACGTGTTAAGTTTACACCAGCAATGATTTTCCTGCCATTTCTTTTGGCTGTTCCAAGCCCATCAGTTCGATCAATGTGGGGGCGATATCCGCCAGGCATCCGCCTTCTCTTAACTTGTAAGACGGATCTGCGTTTACGAGGATGAACGGCACCGGGTTGGTGGTGTGTGCCGTAAATGGCTCGCCTGTCTCGCCGTCAATCAGCTGTTCCGCATTGCCGTGATCGGCGCAGATAAACATCTGTCCGTCCACTTCCTTGATAGCATCCACTGCCTTGCCCACGCATTCGTCCACGGCCTCGATGGCTTTTATCGCCGCGGCTTCCACGCCGGTATGGCCTACCATATCCGGGTTGGCGAAGTTGATGATGATGACATCGTATTTTCCTGACCGGATGGCTTCCGTAAGTTTGTCGCATACTTCATAGGCGCTCATCTCCGGCTTCAAGTCATAGGTTGCTACCTTCGGGGATTTTACAAGGATCCTGTCTTCTCCTTCGTTTGGCTCTTCAACTCCGCCGTTGAAGAAGAAGGTTACATGCGCGTATTTCTCTGTCTCTGCGATACGCGCCTGCTTCTTGCCGTTCTTTGCCAGGAATTCTCCGAAGGTATTGGTGATCTCATCTTTTACAAAGGCAACCAGTTTGTTTTCAATAGTGATATCATATTCAGTAAAGCATACAAAGGTGGTCTTGATCCGCTCGCCTCTGTCAAAACCTTCAAACTTCTCATCACAGAAGGTTCTGGTAATCTCTCTGGCACGGTCCGGGCGGAAGTTAAAGAAGATGATGGAATCATCGTCCTTTACCTTTGCCATCGGAACGCCGTCCTTTTCTACCACCGTCGGAAGCACGAACTCATCCGTGGTATCCTTATCGTAGGAAGCCTGGATCCCTGCCGGGCCGCTCGCTGCCCGCTCGCCTTCGCCGAATACCAGCGCCCGGTAGGCCTTTTCCACGCGGTCCCAGCGATTGTCACGGTCCATGGCATAGTAGCGTCCCATAACGGTCGCCACCTGTCCCACGCCGATCTCCTGCATCTTCGCTGCCAGCTGCTCTACATATTCCTTTCCGGAAGCCGGAGGCGTATCACGGCCGTCCAGGAAGCAGTGTACGTATACGTTCTCGATTCCCTGTCTCTTAGCCAGTTCCAGCAGCCCGTAAATGTGCTCGTTATGGCTGTGGACGCCGCCATCTGACACAAGTCCCATCAGGTGGAGGGAAGAATGATTCTTTTTTACATTCTCACATGCGGCAAGAAGAGCCGGATTCTCGAAGAAGTCCCCGTCCTTGATTGCCTTTGTGATCTTGGTAAGGTCCTGGTATACGATGCGCCCGGCGCCCATATTCAGGTGTCCTACCTCGGAGTTTCCCATCTGTCCATCCGGAAGGCCTACCGCCATCCCGCTGGCATTGCCTTTTACAAACGGGCACTCTGCCATCAATTTATCCATAACCGGCGTTTTGCCTTCTGCTACGGCATTTCCGGTAGTATTCTCATTTAACCCATATCCGTCTAAAATCATAAGTACTGTTGGTTTTTTACTCATCTTTAATCTCCTTCAATCCAAAATCTATTGCGCGCCTTTGCACAAGCGACTAAGCCAGGCATCTGCCAGCCCGATCCATTGTTGGCATTCTTCCTGAACGCCGGAGCCGTCCACCCTTTCTACCAGCTTGCTCGCAAGACTCAGTCCATGCTCTCCATCTGGAAATACATGCAGTTCCACCGGCACGCCGGCCTTTCTAAGCGCCATTGCCATTAACAGGGAATTTTCTACAGGAACCGCATCATCTGTGGCCGTATGCCACAGAAAGCATGGCGGCGTTTCTCCTGTTACCTGCTTTTCCAGGGACATCTCTTCTAGTTTCTCCTCATATCTGTCTCCCAGAAGATTGGAAAAACTTGGCAAATGTCCTGTGACAGCATCAGATGTGATTACCGGATAACTGAGCATCAGTCCTGCGGGCCGAAGCGTCTCCGGCGCCACTTTCAGCATCTCCCCGAGCCATTTCTGATGCCAGAATACGCCCAGGCTTGCAACCAAATGGCCGCCTGCAGATGCACCGTGCAGGATGATTTTATCCGTATCTACATGCCAGTCCTGGGCATGCTCATGGATTAGCTTCATGGCCATTCCCAGTTCCAGAAGCGCCGCCGGGTATCTGGACGGCACCACGGAATATCGAAGCACGCATGCATGATATCCCTGGTTCATAAAATGGATGGCCAGAGGTTCCCCCTCCCGGTAGCTTAACTTCTCATATCCGCCGCCGGGGCAGATGATCACCATAGGCCTTCTGGCAATCCTGATCTTGTCGGCAGGCGTATCCAGTATATAGGTTTCTAATCTTGCATAAGGCTGCGAACAATCTGTCCGAACCGGAATTTCCATATATCTCATAATCAGACCTCTAAGCATAAGGACCGCTGCAAAGTTACCAGCGGTCCTTATGTTATTGCACTCTTCCTGCCTATTTATAGTTTACGATCTTGCCAAAGTCAGCCTTCAAAGAAGCGCCTCCTACAAGGCCTCCGTCAATGTCAGCCTGCGCAAATAATTCTGCTGCATTTCCTGCGTTTACAGAGCCGCCGTACTGGATGCGGATTGCCTCTGCAGTCGCCTCGTCATAGATCTCAGCGATGCATGCGCGGATCCCTGCACATACCTCTTCTGCCTGCTCTGTCGTAGCAGTCTTGCCTGTTCCGATAGCCCAGATAGGCTCATAAGCGATTACAGATGCCTTTGCCTGGTCAGCGGTTACTCCCATGAACCCAACCTTAACCTGCTGGCGGATGAAGTCCATGGTCACGCCCTGCTCCCTCTGCTCCAGCGTCTCGCCGCAGCACATGATTGGCGTAATGCCGTGCTCGAATGCCTTGAGCATCTTCTTATTTACAGTCTCATTGGTCTCTGCGAAATATTCTCTTCTCTCAGAATGTCCAAGAACTACGTATTTTATTCCTGCATCGGTAAGCATGGCCGGAGAAATCTCTCCCGTATAGGCTCCGCTCTCTTCAAAATACATGTTCTCAGCTCCAACCTGGATATTGGTTCCCTTGCATGCTTCTACTACAGGAATAATATCAATTGCAGGTACGCAGAATACCACGTCGACATCCTCGCTTGCTACTAATGGTTTTAACTCTTCCACCAGGGCAACCGCCTCGCTTGGAGTCTTGTTCATTTTCCAGTTTCCTGCTACAATTTTCCTTCTTGCCATCTTCTTTTCTCCTATTCCATTCATAATCCTCGCACTAGGCTCGCTAATACCTCGCCAAGCTTTTTACTTGTCGTTTGCTGCTGCTACGCCTGGGAGTTCTTTTCCTTCCAGGAATTCCAGGGAAGCGCCGCCGCCTGTGGAAATATGTGTCATCTTATCGCCGTATCCCAGCTGGTTTACCGCCGCCGCGGAATCTCCGCCGCCGATGATCGTGGTCGCATCCGTATCTGCCAGGGCTTTTGCCACTGCCTCTGTTCCGTGTGCAAAGTTTGGCATCTCAAAGCATCCCATCGGTCCGTTCCATACCACCGTCTTCGCGTCCTGCACGGCATCACAGAAGATCTTCTCTGTCTCAGGACCGATGTCCAGTCCTTCCCAGCCATCCGGGATCTCGCCGCGCAGCACGACCTGGGTATTGGCGTCATTCGAGAAATCGTCTGCAATCACATTGTCTACAGGCAGTAACAGTTTTACGCCCTTTTCCTCTGCCTTTTTAAGCATATCCAGCGCATACTGGCAATAGTCTTCTTCCAGGAGGGACTTTCCTACATTTCCGCCCATAGCCTTGCTGAACGTATAGGACATTCCGCCTCCGATAATCAAGGTGTCTACCTTATCAAGCAGGTTCTCGATCACGGAAATCTTGCTGGATACCTTTGCGCCTCCAAGGATAGCTACAAAAGGCCGCTCCGGATTATTGACTGCATTTCCAAGGAAATCGATCTCCTTCTGCATCAGATATCCTACGACTGCCGTATCTACAAACTGCGTAACGCCTACGTTTGAGCAATGAGCCCTGTGCGCGGTACCGAAAGCATCATTCACGAATACGTCGCACAGGGAAGCAAGGTCTTTACTGAAGGCTTCTCCGTTCTTCGTCTCCTCGATTCTGTATCTGGTATTTTCAAGAAGGATAACCTCTCCGTCCTTCATCACGTCTACAGCTGCCTTCGCATTTGGCCCTACTACTTCTCTGTCAGCCGCAAACTTCACTTCCTGTCCGAGAAGTTCTGAAAGGCGCGCCGCAACCGGCGCTAAAGACAGTTCCGGAACCGGCTCTCCCTTCGGCTTTCCAAGATGGGAGCAGAGGATTACTTTTCCTCCGTCCGCAATCAACTTCTTAATGGTCGGAAGCGCTGCGACAAGACGGTTTTCATCTGTAATCTTGCCATCGATAAGAGGAACGTTAAAGTCGCATCTTACCAGCACCTTTTTTCCTTTTACGTTGATATCGTCTACTGATTTTTTATTAAGCATATGGCTGCCTCCTCAGTTATATTTTTAAGGGCATGTCCCTTATCATCCAAGAACTGGTTCTCAATTATAAAAAGGGTCCGGTCCAATAAGACCGGACCCTGCGTGAGTCTTAATATATTGCTAAGCGCTCTGTGTTAAGCCAGTTCAGAGAAGTATTTGATTGTACGAACCATCTGGCTTGTGTAAGAATTCTCATTGTCATACCAAGATACAACCTGAACCTCTGTAGTTCCGTTATCTAATGGCAGTGCCAGTGTCTGAGTAGCATCGAATAATGAGCCGTATTTCATACCGATGATGTCGCTGGATACGATCTCGTCTGTGTTGTATCCGAAGGACTCTGTCTCTGCTGCTTTCATTGCTGCATTGATCTCGTCAACCGTAACGGTTCCGTCAACAACTGCCGTAAGGATTGTCGTAGATCCTGTTGGCGTTGGAACACGCTGAGCAGCGCCGATTAATTTTCCATTTAACTCTGGAATAACAAGTCCGATCGCTTTTGCAGCACCTGTGCTGTTTGGCACGATGTTAAGCGCAGCTGCGCGAGATCTTCTTAAGTCGCCTTTTCTCTGTGGTCCGTCAAGAGTCATCTGATCGCCTGTGTAAGCGTGGATCGTACACATGATTCCTGATTTGATCTTAGCAAGGTCGTTAAGAGCCTTAGCCATTGGCGCTAAGCAGTTTGTCGTGCAGGAAGCTGCGGAGATAACGGTATCTTCCGGCTTCAGTGTTTCGTGGTTTACATTATATACGATAGTTGGCAGGTCGTTTCCAGCTGGTGCTGAGATAACGACTTTTCTTGCTCCTGCTTTTACATGTGCAGATGCTTTTTCTTTTGATGTGTAGAATCCTGTACATTCAAGAACAACGTCAACGCCGATCTCTCCCCATGGAAGTTCTTCAGCATTAGCCTTTGCGTAGATTTTGATCTCTTTTCCGTCTACGATGATAGAATCTTCTGTAGCTTCTACTTTGTCAGCCAAAGCATATTTACCCTGAGAAGAGTCATATTTTAACAAGTGGGCAAGCATCTTAGGAGATGTCAAGTCGTTGATCGCTACAACTTCATATCCTTCTGCTCCAAACATCTGTCTGAACGCAAGACGTCCAATACGTCCGAATCCATTAATCGCTACTTTTACTGCCATGATTAATTCCTCCTAAAGTTTGTATTAACTGGTTGCACAGTCTTATATTTTTGAAATCCCTCAACCTTCGTTAAAGAATCATCAACCGTATTTTATTGTACTAAATTTGATACAAAAATTCAAGGACTTTTCCCATTTTTATGGAAGTTGCTTAAAATGCGGCTTCCGTCTGGAAAATTCTGTATAATATTTAAAGCCGCAGCCCTTCAGGATGTCCGATGCCTTCTGAAAATCATAGGCAATATGCTCCGGCCTGTGGGCATCCGCGCCAATGGTTATAATCTCGCCGCCCATTTCCTTGTAACGCTTCAGCACATCCTGCCGCGGATGCGCAAAAGGAAGGCCGTATTTCAGGCCCGCCGTATTTAATTCCAGTCCCTTCCCCTTTTCAATCAAGGCTTTCAGAATCCGGTCTATCATATCCGCGTATTTTTGATAGGAATACTGCTTCTCTCTTTCTTTTCCATATCTGACCACATAGTCCAGGTGTCCCAGCACGTCGAATCCGTCGAATCTTTGGATATCCGTCAATGTTTCTTCAAACGCTATACGATAGGCTTCTTCATCCGTCTTGTCCTGGAACAGTTTCCCGGATGCCGGGTCCGTAGACTGGATGCTGTGCACGGATCCGATAATGAATTCAAACGGATAGGTTTCCGCGAACTCCCGGTAATAATCTCCCAGATAGGGACGCAGTCCTAATTCCACGCCTATCCTGACATCAATCTTATCCTGGTATTTTTCCTTAAGAGGCTTAAGGACCCTGAAGTATTCTTGCGGATCAAAGATGCTTTCCGGACCCCATTCCACATCATCCTTATCATAATGATCGGTAAAGCAGATCATCTCAAGCCCTTTCCCAATGGCCCCCTCAATCATCTCCTTTGGCGTGGCCTCTGAATCATGGGAAAATAATGTGTGCATATGCACGTCAGATTTTATCACTTTCTACTCATCTCCTATAATTGTTCCTCCGCCCAGCACATACTCTCCGTCATACAGGACGACTGCCTGCCCCGGAGCGACTGCCCTCTGCGGCTCTTCAAATATACACAGGATCTCGTCTTCTCCTGTCTTCTCCACCGTGCACCATGCGCCCCGGTGATTATATCTTATCTTGGCCCAGACTCTCTTCTTATCAGCAAGGTCCTCTATAGCCATAAAATTAATCCTGTCTGCCCTGACATGGCATGTCAGGGACTCTTCATTGGTGCCTACGATGATCTCGTTCGTCTCCGGTCGGATGTCAAGCACGAATACGGGGTGCCCAAGAGACAGCCCCAGTCCTTTCCGCTGGCCAACGGTGTAATGAACGATTCCCTTATGCCGCCCCACCACCGTTCCGTCGGAAAGCACAAAATTCCCAGGCAGGATCCTGGCCCCGGAATTGGCTTCTATATAAGAAGCATAGTCTCCATCCGGCACAAAGCAGATGTCCTGGCTGTCTGGCTTATCCGCCACGTTAAGGCCGATTTTCCCTGCCAGCTTGCGAATCTCATCTTTCGTATATTCTCCTACTGGCATAAGGGTCCTTTTCAACTGTTCCTGGGTTAGACTATACAGCGCGTAAGTCTGATCCTTCGCGCTGGCGGCCGACGTACGCAGGGAGCAACGCCCGTTACCGAGCCTCTCGATACGGGCGTAATGTCCGGTGGCAATATAGTCCGCTCCAATCTCCATACTCCTCTTAAGAAGAGACTCCCACTTTACATAGCGGTTGCAGGCGATACATGGATTCGGAGTTCTTCCATGCAGATACTCGTCCATGAAATAGTCTATGACATAGGTTTTAAATTCCTGCTTAAAATTCATAACATAATAGGGGATTCCAAGAGATGCCGCCACGCGCCTCGCGTCATCCACCGCGCTCAGTCCGCAGCAGCCCCCCTGCTCTTCCTCTACGATGCGTTCTTCATCCTGCCAGATCTGCATTGTAACTCCGATCACATCATATCCTTGTTCTTTTAATAGCCAGGCGGCCACGGAAGAGTCCACGCCCCCGGACATCCCGACTACGACTTTCTTCTTTTCCATAAACTCTTCTCCGGATTAATATTCCTCTTCTTCCTCTTCCTCGCCTTCATGGATATCTGACTTTGGCTTCTCGAGGCCTTCTATCTTTATATCATGCCTCTCGGCATAATCCCACAGCGCCGCATGAATTGCCTCTTCCGCCAGAAGAGAGCAGTGCACTTTCACCGGCGGCAGGCCATCCAGCGCTTCCATGACCGCCTTGTTTGTCACTTCCATCGCTTCCTGGATCGACTTGCCTTTTACCAGTTCCGTAGCCATGCTGCTGGTAGCAACCGCTGCGCCGCAGCCGAACGTCTTGAACTTCACGTCGCGGATAATCTGATCATCGTCAATGTCCAGGTAAATGCGCATGATATCTCCACATTTGGCATTTCCTACCGTTCCTACGCCGCTGGCGTTCTCTATCTCCCCAACATTCCTGGGATGCTCAAAATGATCCATTACCTTCTCTGAATACATAATTCTTCCTCCAATCTATCTACTACTATTTCTTCTGCTTGTTTATAAAGTCTTCATACAGCGGAGACATTTCCCTTAAGTGGCCTACGATCTCTTTTAAGGAGTCTACCACATAATCGATATCTTCCTTTGTTATCTCCTCATTCAGCGTTAGCCTCAAAGACCCATGGGCAATCTCATGCGGCAGCCCGATGGCCAGAAGCACATGGGATGGATCCAAGGATCCTGATGTACAGGCAGAGCCGCTGGATCCACAGATCCCTTTCATATCCAGCTTGATCAGAAGAGACTCGCCTTCTATGAACCGGAAGCTGAAGTTGGCATTGTTCGGAAGCCTCTTCGTCCTGTGCCCGTTAAGCCGGCAATGCGGGATCTCGTCAAGCACCCGGTTAATGAGATAATCCCGCAGTTCCGTCTCCTTGCCGGTCCGCTCCGCCATTGTATCCGCGGCACGCTTTACGGCTGCCCCAAGACCTACAATTCCAGGAACATTTTCCGTTCCCGCCCGGCGCTTTCTTTCCTGTCCGCCTCCGTGCACGAAGGAGCGGATTTTAACGCCAGTGCGGATGTATAGGAATCCGATTCCTTTTGGACCGTTTAACTTATGGCCGCTGGCGCTGAGCATGTCAATATGGCATTCGTCTACATGGATGGGAACCTGGCCGAATGCCTGCACAGCGTCCGTATGGAACAGGATTCCATGCTCATGGGCGATCTCTCCGATTTCCCTGATCGGCTGTATAGTTCCAATCTCATTGTTGGCATACATGACGGAGATCAGGATCGTCGTCGGCCTGATGGCGGCTTTTAATTCGTCCAGCTTTACTACGCCGTCCTCGTCTACATCCAGATAGGTCACTTCAAATCCTTTCTTCTCAAGGTATTCGCAGGTATGAAGGATAGCGTGATGCTCTATCTTCGTGGTGATGATGTGATTGCCCTTGCCCTCGTAGGCTTCTGCCGTGGCCTTTAATGCCCAGTTGTCGGCTTCCGATCCTCCCGCGGTAAAATAGATCTCATTGCCCTTAGCCCCCAGCACTTGCGCGATAACATCCCTCTGCTGGCTGATTACTTCCTTGTTCGCCGCGGCAAATCCATAGACGCTGGATGGGTTTCCATACCTTTCTGTAAAATATGGCAGCATTGCCTCCACTACCTCCGGCGCCGTCTTGGTTGTCGCTGCATTGTCTAAATATATGAGTCTTTCCATGTTCGTACCTCCTTGTCTTCTCTTAGTATTCTATTGATTGCATCTGGGATTCTCACAGTCGCCCTCCGGATTAATCATCTTGCTTTCCCGTACCAACTCGTCCAGCATGATCTCATCCACCGTCTTGTTGATGCTGTCATTTATTTTCTGCCATACATATTTGGTCACGCAGCCATCTGAGGCCATGCAGCCTTCATCTGAATAAAAAGCGGCGCATTTCACCGGCTCCAGGCTCCCTTCCAGGGCCCTTAGCACATCGCCTACCGAGATCTCCTCCGCCCTTTTCGCAAGCACGTATCCTCCAGTTGCCCCGCGGATGCTCTTGACCAGCCCCGCCTTCTTAAGCAAGGCCACCAGCTGTTCCAGATACCGTTCGGAAATATCCTGCCTTATGGAAATATTATTGATGGACACAGGCTCTTCCTCGCTATATCTAGCCAAATCTATGATCGCGCGCAGCCCATATCTTCCTTTGGTCGAAAGTTTCATTATGCTCACCTTCTTTTTAATTCCTAGCAATTTGCTAGGATTTCTCTTCCTGTAGAATAGCACTGCTTTTTGGTTCTGTCAAGTATCTATTTTGAATATGTTATAACAATATCTTTAAGGAGTCTGCCATGTCTCGAAAACGCGCCATAATCAAAGGCACTTTCATATTGACCATTACCGGTTTCGCCACTAGGTTCATGGGATTTTTTTACCGTATTTTTCTAAGCCATACCTTTGGGGAGGAAGGCGTGGGCCTGTACCAGCTTGTCTTTCCAATCTATGCCCTCTGCTTCTCCCTTACCTCTGCAGGAATCCAGCTGGCACTGTCCCGCTGCGTGGCAAGATGCATGACCCAGGGCAAAAAGAAGGAAGCCCGGGAACTGTTGTGCACCAGCCTGGTTCTGACGGTTGCCGTCTCCTGTATTGTGACGGTAATTCTTCAGAAATATTCGGTGTTTATTGCCGATACCTTCTTAAAAGACGCGAGATGCGCCCAGCTGCTGGTGATCCTTTCCTATGCATTTCCATTTGCCTCCATCCACAGCTGCATCTGCGGATATTATTTCGGGCTAAAGCAGACCGGCATCCCCGCAACCTCCCAGATGATCGAGCAGATAGCAAGAATCTTAAGCGTGTATCTGATCTACATATATGGTTTGAGGCATGGCGTCCGCTTCGGCGTATCCATCGCCGTCGCGGGTCTGATCGCCGGAGAAATTCTTTCCTCCCTGTTCTGCCTGCGCTCCATCCTTGGCAAAGGAGGCTTTGGGAAATGGCCCAGAATACGCCTCTCCTCCTGCATGAAGCATGGGCGCGAGCTGATAGCGCTGTCCATCCCGCTGACCGCAAGCCGGGTACTATTAAATCTCCTTCAAAGCATAGAGGCAATCTCCATCCCCCTGAAGCTCCAGACCTATGGAATGTCGGTTGCCGAGGCGCTGAGCATCTACGGGGTTCTGACCGGAATGGCCCTCCCCTGCATACTCTTCCCTTCCGCGATCACCAATTCCGTATCCACCATGCTGCTTCCCGCGGTGGCTGAGATACAGGCCATGGAGAACCATAAGGAGCTGTCCGCGTTGGTGAAAAAGGTCACTTACTCCTGCATTTTTCTGGGGAGCATCTGCTGCGTGCTGCTGCTTACGTTCGGCAATTGGATTGGAACCGTGCTGTTCCACAGTTCCATGGCCGGAGGGTACATCGTCACTCTGTCCTGGATGTGTCCGTTCTTATACACCAACAATACCCTGATCAGCATCGTGAACGGGATTGGCAAGACCACCCTGTCCTTTGTGATCAATTCAGCCAGCCTCAGTGTCCGTATCGCCAGCGTTCTGCTCTTCATCCCCGTCTTTGGGATCCAGGGATATCTCTGGGGCATGCTTGCAAGCCAGCTGTGCATCTTCCTATTCTGCCTGATCTATCTCAATTATTATCTGAAAAGGGAAAGGGAGTGAATTGGCCTTCGCCAATCACTCCCTCATAACGTCTTCAAGAACATCTGCATAATTACCGGATTCACATAGCACTCCAGCAGAATCCCTACGGCAATAAAGAGCAGGAAACTGACCGTCTTGGACAGATTCCATCTGGATTCCGGATAAGAGAAGAAATACCACAGAAGGATCATATACCCCGCTATGTAGAAAATAAAATGTGGAGTCAGCGCGATCAGGCACAGGATGATTCCCTTTACTCCCATCTTAAGCACCGACGAGGTCATGATCATCCCGCTGGAAAAGCCTGTCCATAACAGAAACAGCACAACCACAAGTTTCCTCAGCCTGGTACATCCCAGCGCGCAGATTACGGCTACCGGAGCTACCCTTATCCGTACCACATACCAGATATATTCCGCAACATCCACATCTGCCTGCATATACTGGCTTAAAAAAAATTCATTGAAGATCCCCATGCTTGTAATATAGTCTTTGGACATCAGATTCGCATAGACGATTCCAATAAAAAAGCCCAGCATATAAAACAAGATGAAATGCTTCTTGTTCTCACGTATCCTCACAAATGTTCCCCCTTTGCCAAGATACTTCATTATATGCCGGGCATTCTGATATATTCTTATTTCTGTTTTAAATATTTGGACTCATAGGCAAGGATTGCCGCAATAGTCTTGGAATCCTCAATCGTTCCGCCAAATATCATCTCCTTAAGTTCCTCTATGGTATAGGCCTTTACGTCCACGTATTCATCCTCGTCCAGTTGCTGGCTGGCAGCTGCCAGGTTCCTTGCCACATAGATCTCAATCTTCTCGTCGCAGAAAGCAACGGTGGTGCGAAGGGTAATCAGCCATTCCAAACTGTCTGACCGGTAGCCGGTCTCTTCTTCCAGTTCCCTTCCTGCACACAGTTTTCCTGGCTCATCCGGCCTGTCCAGTTTTCCGGCCGGTATTTCCAGGGTATGCCGCTCCAACGCATTCCTGTACTGGGACACCATCAGTATCCTGCCATCAGGAAGCACGGGGACGACCGCGGCCGCCCCGTCATGGTGGATATAATCCCAATCCGCGTGGTTGCCATTGGCAAATTCCATATGGTCTTTATAGACTTCAAGGATTGCTCCTTTATACACTAACTCTCTGCCTACGCGTCTGACTTCTTCACTCATTGTTCTTAGATCCCTGCTCTTTCCTATAGCCTTTTACAAAGAAGATACGAATTCCTCGATGCGATCCAGGCCTTTCTTAATGTTTTCCATAGAAATAGCATAAGACAGCCTTACGAAATTGTCAAATCCAAAATCCTGGCAGGGAACAACCGCAACTTTGTAGTCCTCAATCAAGATCTCCGCAACGCGGCTTGCAGTTCCTATGCGCACGCCTTTATAGGATTTTTCCAGTACATCAGTAAAATCTACGAAGGTATAGAAAGCACCCTCCGGCTCAAGCGCATCTACAAGCGGCATCTGGCTGACACGCTCATACATGTATTTTCTTCTCTGGTCAAATTCTTCCCTCATGGCCGTCACTACATCCTGAGGTCCCCGAAGCGCTTCCAGGGCAGCCTTCTGGGCGATGGAGTTGGGGTTGGAAGTTTGATGGCTCTGGATGCTTCCCATCAGTTTCGCAATCTCTACGCTGGAGCCTGTATATCCGATTCTCCATCCAGTCATAGAGTAGCTCTTTGACAAGCCGCTGCAGGTAATCGTTCTCTTATAGATCTCTTCTCCAAGGGATGCAATGCTTACATGCTTCTTATCCCCATAGATCAGGTTCTCATACATTTCATCCGCAACCACATAGATGTCCTTTTTGACTGCAACGTCCGCAATGGCTCTTAGTTCTCCCTCAGAATACACCATTCCGGTAGGGTTATTTGGCGTATTGAGGATCACCGCCTTCGTCTTGTCCGTGACCACATTCTCGATCTGCCTTGCAGTTACCTTGTACCCAAAGTCTTTGGTACCATAGACATATACCGGAACACCATCGCAGAGTTTTACGATCTCCGGATAAGTCAGCCAATAAGGCGCCGGTATAATCACTTCGTCTCCAGGGTTCATAATAGCCTGGAATATATTCGTCAAAGAATGTTTTCCGCCGTTGCTGATTACGATCTGATCCGTTCCATAATGCAGTCCGTTAAACTCTTCGAACTTCCTGCTGACTGCTTTCTTAAGTTCCGCGATTCCTGATGCCGGCGTATATTTTGTAAATCCGGACTTGATCGCGGCAATCGCAGCCTCATTAATATTTTCCGGCGTATTAAAATCTGGCTCTCCTGCCCCAAACCCTACTACATCAATTCCTTCTGCTTTTAGTTCCTTTGCCTTCGCAGTAATTGCTAATGTTGAAGACGGCTTTACCTGAGCCGCTTTTCTTGATAATGTCAACGCCATAGTTTCATCCATCCTATCTTTCATATTCTTGAATTTGCATTCTGATTACATAGTATAATATAGAACGGTCATTTTTGCAAGTTTTATTTTTCTCAAATTCTCATTCCTCTTTTGCTTCCTCGTTTTTCGTTAATGTTATGTCCGTTTTTGCAAGTTTCAATTTCATTTCCTGCATTGCGGTCAAATCAGCCGATAACAGTCTTGATTCAATGCCGGGTAGAACAAAAAAACAGAGCCGGCTATACTGCCGGCCCTGCCACACATTTATCTTCTACTTGGCATAGTCAGTAACTCGTGACTCACGTATTACATTGACTTTGATCTGCCCCGGATATTCCAACTCATACTCGATTTGCTTCGCAATATCCCTGGCCATCAATACCATGTCTGCGTCAGATACTTGTTCTGGAACTACCATAACACGAATCTCTCTACCTGCTTGAATCGCAAAAGATTTATCAACACCCTTGAATTGGTTGGTGATATCTTCTAATTGTTTTAACCTGTTTGTATATGTTTCTAATGTTTCTCTTCTTGCTCCCGGCCTTGCCGCGGATATCGTATCCGCCGCCTGTACAACGCACGCAATCAGAGTCTCCGGTTCTACATCGCCGTGATGAGCTTCAACCGCATTAATGACCGTCGCGGATTCCTTATACTTTCTACAGAGATCCACGCCAATCTGAATATGTGATCCTTCTACATCATGATCTATAGATTTGCCTATGTCGTGCAAAAGTCCGGCACGTTTGGCTATTCTGACGTCCAGGCCAATCTCGCCTGCCAGAAGTCCCGCCAACTGAGCCACTTCTATAGAATGCTTCAATGCATTCTGCCCGTAACTGGTTCTGAACTTCATACGTCCGAGAAGTTTGATAAGTTCCGGATGGATTCCGTGAACTCCTACTTCAAGAGCCGCCGCCTCGCCTTCTTCACGAATCATGGCGTCTACTTCTTTCTGCGCCTTCTCAACCATCTCCTCGATTCTTGCCGGATGGATACGCCCGTCAACAATCAATTTTTCCAGCGCAATTCTCGCGACTTCTCGTCTTATTGGATCAAAGCCTGATAATACAACGGCTTCCGGAGTATCATCGATAATCAGCTCTACGCCTGTCATCGTCTCCAGAGTGCGGATATTCCGCCCTTCCCGTCCAATAATCCTTCCTTTCATTTCATCACTTGGAAGCTGTACAACCGAAATTGTAGTCTCCGCAACATGATCTGCCGCGCATCTCTGGATTGCAGTGACAACATATTCTTTTGCCTTCTTGTCTGCATCTTCCTTCGCCTGCGCTTCCATTTCTTTAATCATCTTCGCAGTATCATGCTTTACATCTTCTTCAACAGTTTTTAACAAATATTCTTTTGCTTGTTCGGAGGTAAGTCCTGAGATTCTTTCTAGTTCCTGTACTCTCTGCTTACTCAGCTCTTCAACTTTCGCCTCGCGCTGCCTAAGCTGTTCTTCTTTCGCTGTAAACCCTGCTTCACGCTTCTCAATTGCATCTGCCTTTTTTTCTAAAGCCTCTTCTTTGGAAAGAACGCGTTTCTCGTATCTCTGCAATTCTGCCCTACGTTCCTTAGTCTCTTTCTCAAGTTCATTCTTGTTCTTGATAGACTCTTCCTTAATTTCCAAGAGAGACTCCTTTTTCTTGGCCTCAGCTGTCTTTACCGCATCATCAATAATCTCTCTGGCTTTGCTATCTGCATTTCCAATCTTAGATTCTGCATTCTTCTTCAGATTAGAAACCGTCACAAAGTGGCTGATCACCGCTGCAGCTATGATAGATACAATGATTACAGCAATCGCTATTCCTATCGGCACAGGAGCACCTCCTTATTTAATTTTCATTGTACAAATACAACACTTAAATTTTATACTGTTTTCACAAAGATGTCAAGCATTCCACTCAGAAACTTGTATCACTTGACGGATGTCTTCGTAATGGAAGCCTTTGCGTACCAGATATCCCAGTATTTTCTGGGTTTGCGCATGGTCTGCCGTATGCGGATCATACTTTTTCTTCTGTAAAATTGCCTCAATTGCCGCCCGGGAATCCTCATTTCCATAACATTCCTCAAAGGCCTGCTCGATCAATTCCTTCTCCACGCCCTTCTGGCTCAAGGCTGCATACAGTTCTTTCCGGCTCTTCTTATCCTTCCGGCTCTCGATAAAACTTCTCGCATATTCCATATCATCGATATACCCAAAGGATTTTACATACTCCACGGCCTCTCCTACAATGTCTTCCGGATATCCGCCAAGCGCAAGCTTGCTCCTTAACTGGGATTCAGTACGCCCCATATCGGTCAGCAGATGCATGGCCCGTAGTTTGGCCCGCTTAAGCACGATATCATTACGTATCCTTTGATACTGCGCTTCCTCAAGAAGGCCGTCTTCCTCTATCTGATAGCGGGACAGTTCGCCTTTGTATAATACAAAGGCGAACTGTCCGTCCAGATATATCTTATATTTTGACTTCGTCACCGGCTCTATCTTCGTCACCGTCATCCTTATGCTTCCTCTTTCGCCTTTCTGCCTGTTGCCTTCTTCTCTTCCGACTTCTCTTCTCCTGCAGCAGATGCCGGATCCCGGTCAAGGTCATAGTGTTCCCGAATCTTCTTCTCCAGTTCTTCCATCACTTCCGGATGCTCAGCCAGATATGACTTGGCGTTCTCCCGGCCCTGGCCGATCTTATTGCCATTATATGCAAACCAGGCTCCGCTTTTGTTGACCAGGTCAATGCTTACTGCCAGATCCAGGATGTCACCCTCCTTGGATATGCCTTTTCCGAACATGATATCAAATTCTGCTTCCTTAAACGGAGGCGCGATCTTATTCTTCACGATCTTGACACGGGTCCTGTTCCCCACCATCTCGCCGCTCTGCTTCAGAGTCTCTATCCTTCTGACATCCATACGGATGGAAGCATAGAACTTCAGCGCCCGGCCTCCCGTGGTTGTCTCAGGATTGCCAAACATAACCCCTACTTTCTCTCTTAACTGGTTAATGAAGATAACGACGCAGTTAGACTTGCTGATAACCGGAGTCAGTTTGCGGAGTGCCTGGGACATCAGCCTTGCCTGGAGTCCTACGTGGCTGTCCCCCATATCTCCCTCGATCTCCTGCCTTGGAACCAGGGCAGCAACCGAGTCTACCACTATGATATCCATAGCGCCGGATCTTACCATGGTCTCAGCAATCTCAAGCGCCTGATCCCCGCTGTCAGGCTGCGAAATATATAGTTCATCTATATCAACGCCGATATTCTTGGCATAGGCCGGATCCAGGGCATGCTCTGCGTCAATGAATCCTGCGATTCCTCCGCGCTTCTGGACCTCTGCAATCATATGTAATGCAACCGTCGTCTTACCACTGGATTCCGGGCCATATACCTCGACCACGCGCCCCTTCGGAACGCCGCCAAGCCCCAGCGCCAGATCAAGGCTTAAGGAACCTGTGGGAATCGTCTCCACTGCCACTTGAGCCGCCGGATCGCCCAGTTTCATAACCGTGCCTTTTCCAAAATCCTTCTCCAACTTTGCTATCGCTGCATCCAATGCCCGCTTCTTATCATCACTTGCCATAACATATTCTCCTTCTCGCTTATCGAACGAACGTTCGTTCTATGATTAATATACTATTATAATTGCTTCAAAATGTCAATATAAAATTCCTTAAAACCTTGGAAACGCCCATACAGAATTGCACGGGGCAGAAAACACGAATATCATCCGAAATCACTATTAAAATATCATACCTCTCCCCTATCCGTCAACAGGCAGCCGCAAATTACGAAATTACGGCTGCCCGCTTCTCTGATAGTATTTTTCTCTTTCCTTCTCCCAGTATATTTTGTCTTCTTCGTTAATCTTTCTTAAGACTCTGCACTCCTTGCAATGGCTGTAATCTTCCAGTTCTTTGATATTCAGTTCGATCATACGGCAGCGTTGGATTCCTCAACCTCGCGCACCCTGTCTTCTATGCCATACTGCCGGAAATACGCTCTTACTTTTTCTATAGACATGTTCTTATCTTCCTTATAAATCATGCTACCACTATAAGATTACAGAAGAAGAAAAGCAGCCTTGCGGCTGCTTTTCTACAGGCATACTCTTTGAAGCGCCTGATTCAGGCACCACAACACGCTTCTCTTTTCTACTTTTCTATCCGTCACCACATCAAAGGATGCAATCTCCTTTCCTTCCAGAAGATATTGAATCTCCCCTACCTTCTGCCCCTTCTTTAGCGGGGCTTTGAGGTGGTCTTTTACCTTCCTTTTGACCTCTGCCTTTTCATCTGCCTTCAGAAGGGCATTAACTTCTTTTTCTCCCCCCTTGACTACGGCCTGCACCTTGGATTCCCTCTTATAAGGATTCCCGGCCGATACTCCTTCCTGAACTCTAATCTGGGAAAGGGCGGGTTCCTCCCATACATTCCGGTACTCATAATTGGCAAGCCCATATTCCATCAAGGCCTTGGTATCCTTCCACTTATAGTCCTTATTATTGGGCCATCCGCAGGCCAGCAGCGCCACGATAAACGTCTTGCCGTCCTTCCTCAGCGCGCCTACATAGCAGTATCCCGCATCGCCGGTAAATCCTGTCTTTCCCGTCAGCGCGCCATCCATCATATCCAGGAAAGCATTGTGGTTATTGCAGGAGAATTCACGGTCTCCTGCCACATTGGTAAAATGATAATTCTTAGTGCCTGTGATCTCAAGGAATTCATCCTTTTTTGGAGATTCCATGATGCAGTAGCGCATAATAGAGGCCAGATCCCTGGCCGTTGTAGAGTGGGTTCCTCCATCATCGTAAGCGTCAAGCCCGTTGGGCGTCACAAAATATGTATCCTTGCATCCGATTTCCTCCGCCTTCTGGTTCATCAGTCCTGCAAATGCCTCCACGGAGCCTGCGATTCCTTCCGCAACCACTACTGCGCTGTCGTTGTGGGATTCCAGCATCAGGGAATACAGAATATCCTTCAGATAGTACTCTTCTTTTCCCCTGACCCCCAGCCTGACTTTGGGCTGGCTGGCCGCATAATCGGAGGCCGCCACGATCTGTCCCTCTTCCATATTCTCCAGGGCCATTATGCACGTCATTATCTTTGTCGTGCTGGCCATAGGCTTTGCCTCGTTTTCATTCTTTCCAAATAAAACACGCCCACTGTCAGCATCCATCAATACTGCTGACTGGGCGTACAGATTATCCGGCTCGTCCGCGGCATCCGACTCTTTCGCCTGGGCGCTAAAAGGCTGGATCAACAAAATACAAGCAAGGAGAATTCCTAATAATCGGTTCTTTCTCATCTGCCACACCATACATCACCATGTTATTGCAATATATGTAGGCCGGGTTAAGACTATTCTTAAAGAAGTATCAGATATCCAATTTTAACTGGATCTCTTCTTCCGCCTCTTCCTTAAAACTTTCCATCTGCTCAGGATTCAGGCTTGGCAGATCCTCTACCGACTGGATGCTGAACCTTCGAAGGAACTCTTCCGTCGTGCCAAACAAGATCGGCTTGCCAGGAGCCTCCATCCTGCCTTTCTCGCACACCAGGTTATACTCCACCAGCTTGTTAACGGCATGGTCTGATTTCACGCCCCGGATCTTCTCGATCTCCAGTTTCGTAACTGGCTGCTTATAGGCGATAATGGACAGCGTCTCCAGCAGGACGTCTGTCAGCACGTACTTCTTGGGCTGCTTCGCCACCCGGATCAGATACTCGTACATCTGCGTCTTCGTACACATCTGAAACGCATCTTCAAGTTCGATAATCCTGACGCCCCTGTCTTCTGCCTCATACTTGTCCATCATTCTATGTATGATCTTTCTGGTCGTCTCTTCGTCATGCTCGATAGCGGCCGCAATCTTATTCAGTTCCACCGACTCGCCCATGGTGAAAAGAATCGCCTCTATCACGCCTTCTAATTTGTTGATTTCCACTTCTTCCATACTACCTTTCCCACACTTAAGATTCACGTTTCGGCAGAATCATAATATCATCAAATGGCTGTTCCTGCCGGATCATGATCACGCCTTCCTTCATTAACTGCAAAATGGCAAGGAACGTTACCACGATCTGCGTTTTGGAACTCTGCTTCTTCAGCAGTTCCCGGAAACTGAATCTGCCATGGCTTTTCGCATATTCCGTGACATAATCAAGCTTATCCGGTAATGTGACTTCTTCCTTTTCAATCTTGCCAAATTTGCTGCGGACAGGGTCGATCTTATCCACCTGCTTCTTCATCACATCCTTAAAGATGCGGTTCAGTTTGGAAAGGGTCAGATCCCCCAGCAGGGCATCCAGATCTACCGGCTCTACATAGCCCAGCACTTCCTGTGGAATCGTAGGCGCCTTATACATCACCTGCTCGCCCTCTACCTGCCTGTCCCGCAGTTCATAGGACATATACTTGTACATCTTGTACTCCAGCAGCTGCTCCACCAGTTCCTGCCTGGGATCCTCTTCTTCTCCCTCCTCATTGACTTCCTTCGGAAGAAGCATTCTGCATTTAATATCCAGAAGTGTCGCAGCCATCACAAGAAACTCGCTCATGATGTTCAAATCTTCCTTGTCCATGGCCTTGATGTAGTCCATATACTGGCTCGTGATCTCCACAATCGGAATATCATAGATATCGATCTTATTTTTATCTATCAAATGTAGAAGCAGGTCCAGCGGTCCTTCGAAGACCTGCAGTTTTACCGGAATTCCCATAGATATCCCTCACACCCTATCTTTTATCGTCACAATTGTATTATTATACAGGATTTTCCTTCTTTTCACAAGTTTTAATCCTCATTCAGCACAAGAACTACCATTTCCGCCGGATTTAACAGACGGATGGGGACGGAGTGGGCGCCTAAGCCCTTGCTTACGACAACCGTAGCATCCTCTTCCCTGTATATGTCTCCCGAATATTTGGGAAACAAGGTGAGGTCCGGAGCAATCACGCCGCCGATTCCCGGAATCCTTACGATTCCGCCATGGAGATGTCCGGAAAGTATCAGATCTGCTCCCCATTTCCTGTATGCCTCCACATAGGCAGGATTATGGGCCAGCAGTATCTGGTAGGAGGAATCCGCCGCCCCTACCCTGGACTCGATCTCTTCTTCTTCCATCGGCCGCCTTCCAAACTTTCTGTAGCCGTCAAGTCCGATCTCAAGTCCGGTAATGCAGATGCCGGCGCCATCCCATGGAATCCTTACGGACTCATTTTCAAGAAATACGATCCCCGCGCTGCAAAGCCGGCTCTGATAGTCCTTATAGGACTGGCTATATGCTTCTGGCCTTTCTTTTAACTTCTGCTCATGGTTTCCATTGGCATAGTATACCTTGCAGATGGACGGAAGGCGGCAAAGAAAGCGAAGCGTGTCTTCATAGGAATTTCCGTCCTTTCTTACCAGCATGTCCCCGCCAATCAGGATCAGATCCGGCCGGGCGCTGATAATTGCCTGAAACAGCCTCCCATTCTCCTCTCCATAACTGTAGTTATGCAGATCGCTCAAGAATACGATCCGCTTCTCTTCCTGTAGCCCCATTAACTTAGGGGATGCAATTTTATATACCGTTGTTCTGAATCCATGCAGTTCCCGGATATTCTCAACGATCATTCCCAAGATGATGATTACAATAGCAATGATTAGAATATTCAACCTATCTTCTCCTTTAACTCCCGAAGCGGCCACCATCCTTACGGCATGTCCGCCTTAATCATTATATAATTAATCTTTGGAATTTGCAATCTTCTATATGGACAGCAAAGATAGGGGGATAGCCCCCTATCTTCTACAGCAGGAATTTTTTGACGGTGTCGCCCATCGCGCTTTTATAACTGATCTCATCCACCGATTCAGCAGCCACGATGTCTATGCTGCCGATCTCTTTTCCACTTAAGAAATATTTTGCTTTTCCCACCTTGTCGCCTTTCTTCACGGGTGCCTTGATCTTCTTGTTCAAGGCCTCTTTACGCTCAATGGTCTTAAGGTCCGCTCCAGTAATGTCTACATAGGCAAAGGGCGTCTTCTGCCGTACCTTTACCGTCTCCGCTACCCCCCGTGATACTTTTGCAGGCTGAATGGATTTTGCCTTCTCTTCCTCATACTTATTGCATTTCCCAAACCCGTAATTGAGCAGCGTGGTAGCGTCCGTAAACCGCTGCTTGTGATCCGGAGCCGCCATAATTACTGCGATCAATTCCATCCCGTCTTTCTTGGCGGTTGCTGACACGCAGTATTTGGCCTTATCCGTGGAACCTGTTTTCAGGCCGGTAGCATATTCATACTGCCTTACCAGCTTGTTCGTGTTAGTCAGGCCGAACTCTGTGGTTCCTTTTTTCGTCGTATGCGTGATATTCTCCATCCATATCATAGAGTAGTCGTGAATCTGCGGATATGTAGTGATCAATTCTCTTGACATCAGCGCTATGTCGCGGGCAGTGGTCAGATGTCCATCCGTATCCAGCCCATTGCAGTTTACGAAATGCGTATTTTCCATTCCCAGGCCTTTCGCCCTCTGATTCATCTGCTTTACAAATTCTTCTTCATTGCCGCAGATGTACTCGGCCATTGCCACGCAGGCATCATTTGCGCTGGCAACGGCGATGCATTTGATCATCGTATCTACCGTCTGCGTCTCACCCGGTTCCAGGAACACCTGGGAGCCTCCCATGGAGGCGGCATATTCGGATGTGGAGACTTCATCTTTCAGGCTGATCTTTCCGGAATCCAGAGCGTCAAAGATCAGAAGCAGCGTCATGATCTTGGTCACGCTGGCCGGAGGTCTCTGCTCATCTGCATCCTTTTCATATATGATCTGACCGGTGGACGCTTCCATCAGGATTGCGGATGGAGCGCCGACCTGGGGGCCAGCCTCATTCCCTGTGCTGCCGGCGGCCTGCCCCCCGGCAGAGTCTTTGGTATCGGCGGCCTCCTGCCCTTCGGCGGGTTCCTGCGTATTGGAGTTCTTTTGCGTTTCATCGTTATCTTCTGCTTCCCCCTGTGCATCCGTATACAGGACTGGTTCCTTGACCGGCATTGCAAATACGGGCTGTACACAGAGCAAGGCGCTTAAAATTGCTGCCAGAATCTGTTTCATGCGACAACTCCTCGTAGGTATCAATCTATTATTACCATTGTAATGGGCAGCCTCCAAAAATATGCCAATAGTCGAAGAAGTAATTCCATAAATCGGCAAAAAGGGTTCGCCAACCTGGCTTCCATCCAGATATTGAAGTCTGCATATAGAAAAAAGCACCCGACAGGTCTTATTTCATCCTGCCTGGTGCTTTTTCTAATCAGTTGTTGCTAAAATATGATCCTGCTTATTTGCCAGCCATCTGTTTCTCTTGCTGTTCGATCATTTTCTTAACCATATATCCGCCGACAGAACCATTCTGTCTAGATGTCAGGTCTCCGTTGTATCCGTCTGTTAACGGTACTCCTAATTCGTTTGCAACCTCATATTTGAATTTGTCCAATGCACCCTTTGCTTCAGGTACGGCTGCTCTGTTTGATGAACGACTTGCCATTGTCATACTCCTCCTTCTTGTAACTTTGTAACTTTTTGCTTTGTTGTTACAACCATAGTATATGGAGGAATCAGATTATTACACTAGAAGTTCCTTCATGTTTTGGAAGATTTTTCAACCAGCCGTTTTCATCATTTAAAAGCAGATCCGCGGCCTCATTTGCCATTTGGAGCACCTTCGCATCCTGGAATACGTCGCCCAGCTTAAAGTCCATCATGCCGCTTTGGCGGATTCCAAAGAGATCTCCCGGGCCGCGCAGCCTCAAGTCTTCGCTGGCAATCTTGAAACCGTCGTTGGATTCATTCAGGATATTCAGCCGTTCTCTGGTTTCTTTTGCCTTGGAGCCGCTCATGAAGATACAGTAGGACTGATGCTTTCCTCTTCCCACCCGGCCTCTTAGCTGATGAAGCTGGGCCAGTCCGAACCGCTCGGCATTCTCGATCATCATGACCGTGGCATTGGGCACATCGATTCCTACCTCGATCACCGTGGTAGATACCAGTATCTGTATCTCGCAGCGTCCGAACCGCTCCATGATATCATCCTTCTCGGCCTGCCGCATCCTCCCATGGAGACAGGAAACTACGATGCCTTTTCCCATCTCTTCCTGCAGCATGGCCGCATAGTCCAATACATTCTCCACTTCCAGCTGCTCGCTTTCTTCCACCATCGGACAGATCACATAGCATTGCCTGCCTTCTCCTACCTGCTTTTTCATAAACGCATAGGCCGTCTTCCGGTAACCGGTTTCCACCACGCAGTTCTTGATCGGCAGACGGTTTGCCGGAAGTTCGTCAATCACGGAGATGTCCAAGTCGCCATATAGGATGATCGCCAGCGTTCTGGGGATTGGCGTCGCGCTCATGACCAGCACATGGGGCATTCCGCCTTTCCTTGCAAACGCCTCCCTTTGCTTGACTCCGAACCGATGCTGCTCATCCGTGACTACCAGCGCCAGGCAATCATAATAGACCCGATCCTGGATCAGCGCGTGGGTTCCTATGATGATCCTGGCATATCCGCATTCGATCCGATCATAGGCTCGTCTCTTTTCTTTTGCCGTCATGGATCCGGTGAGAAGTTCTACTTTAATCTTTATCCCGTATTCTTCCAGCAGCCGGGTAATCGAATCATAGTGCTGCCGTGCCAGGACTTCCGTCGGCGCCATCATGGCTCCCTGATATCCATTTAGCGCAACGCTGATAAGAGCCAGTACCGCCACGATCGTCTTCCCGGATCCTACATCTCCTTGTACCAGCCTTGACATGGCGGTATCTGATGCCATGTCATGGGCAATCTCATCCCATACTTTCTTCTGGGCTTTCGTAAGCTCATATGGCAGCCTTCCAATCAATTCATCCACTTCCGGCTTCCTTTGGACAATGTATTCATTCTCTATCCTTTCATTTTTATCCTTCATCTTTCGGATAGACAGGATGAACTCTAAGAATTCCTCGAATACAAGCCGCTCCCTGGCATGATAGAACACTTCCTTGTCCTCCGGGAAATGAATGCCCCGGATGGCATAGTTATATTCAGCAAGCCCATACTTGAGACGAAGCTCGTCCGGAAGCGTTTCACGGGTCAGGTCCAGCTGGGACAGCGCCTGATGCATAGCCTTGGCCACCACATTGTTGGACAGGCCTGCAGTCAGCCCATAGACCGGCTGCAGCGTGTGAATCTTCTCCTCATACTTCCCGGCCGGATAGAAGATTTCCGGGTGCTCCATCGCAAGGCCGCCCTTGCGGCTTGTAACCCTGCCTCTAAGTATGATCTTTCCGCCCCCCGCGAGCGTGTTCCGCAGAAAAGGCATCCGAAACCAGACTGCCTTGATGGTACCGGTCAGATCTTTGACATGGATGGTCGTCACCTGCATATTACGGTTTCCCGATACCTGGACTCTTCCGAAGATAGCCCCGGCCACCGTCTGGACCTTTCCTTCCTCCACTTCGCTGATCGGTACAGGATCTTCATAGACATCATAGCCTCTGGGATAATACCTGATTAAGTCTCCCACCGTAGAGACTCCTACCTTTTCAAATAGTTTCTGGGTCTTTTCGCCTATTCCTTTTAATTCTTTTATGCTTGTGTTTTCTATCATATCCGCTCCATCATAAAAAGAAGCCAGCCCCCCGCTCCAAAGGGACAATACCCTATGGCCTTAAGAGGTCTGGCCCTATCTTATATTCTGCCTGAAAATAATTCGTTTATTCAACCGCCAGCACATAATAGTAGATCGGCTGGCCTCCAAAATGGGCATCCACGTCTACGTCAGGATACAGGCTCTCCACTTCTTCGGTAAATCTCTGCGCGTCCTCTTCCCTTACTTCTTCTCCGTAGTAAAGGCTGATGAGTTCTGAATCCTCGTCTACCAGCTGGGACAGCATCTCCTTCGTCGTCTCTTCGATTCCCTTGCCCACTGCCAGAATGCCGCTGTCGCCGATGCCCATGATATCTCCCTCATGGATCTCCTTGTCGTCAATCTTCGTATCCCTGACAGCATAAGTCACCTGCCCGGATTTGACATTCTTGATCTCTTCCAGCATCGTCTCTTCATTCGTCTTTGCATCCGCATCCGGAACAAAATTAATAATCGCAGTAATTCCCTGAGGAACCGTCTTGGTTGGAATGACGATAATCTCCTTGTCCTTCACGAGCGCCTTTGCCTGATTCGCAGCAAGTACGATATTCTTGTTGTTAGGCAGGATGAAAATACTGTCGGCATTCACCTGATCAATGGCATTGAGCATATCCTCGGTACTCGGATTCATAGTCTGCCCGCCCTCGATAATATAGTCTGCGCCTAATTCCTTGAATATCTCATTCAACCCTTCTCCGATGGAGACCGTGATGAATCCCATCGCTTTTCTCGGCTCATCAGGCTTCTTCGGCGTTTCCTTTGCCGCGTCCTGCGCTGCCAGTTTTTCTGCGTCCTTAATCAATTTTTCCTGATGCTCTTCCCGCATATTGTCTATCTTCATGCGGGACAGCTGGCCGAATGTCAGGGCCTTCTGGATCGCAAGCCCCGGATCATTGGTGTGCACATGCACCTTTACCACGTCATCATCCGCTACGCAGACGATGGAATCACCGATGGAGCTTAAGTATGCCTTGAACTCCTGCTCATTGTCTTCCGTAAATTCCTTCTCTGTCAGAATAATGAATTCTGTACAGTAGCCAAACTTGATATCTACCGGCTCCTGTGAATTGATCTTCACTGCTCCCGCAGATGCTGACGCATTCTTTGGCGCAATGGCGCTGTAGTCAATCTCCTTGCCCTGGAAGGCATCGTATGCGCCTTTAATTACTTCAAGAAGTCCCTGGCCGCCGGAATCCACTACCCCCGCTTCCTTCAGTACCGGAAGCATATCCGGAGTCTTCTCAAGCACCGCCTTAGCATGCTCGATGACTGCAGGGATGAACTCTTCCAAGTCTTCCGTCTCCCCTGCCATCTCCGCCGCTTTTTCAGCAATTCCGCTGGCAACGGTAAGGATGGTTCCCTCCTTTGGCTTCATGACTGCCTTATAAGCCGTATCTCTTGCCCTGGCGCAGGCAGCTGCTAATGACAGCACGTCTATCTCTTTCTCTTCACGGATCGACTTGGTGAATCCTCTGAGCAGCTGGGATAGGATTACGCCCGAATTCCCTCGTGCCCCGCGCAGGGAGCCTGATGATATGGCCTTCGCCAAATCCTTCATGTCCGGCTTCTCAAGCGCCATCACTTCCTTCGCCGCTGATATGATCGTCAGAGACATATTGGTTCCCGTATCCCCGTCTGGTACGGGGAATACATTTAATTCATTGATAAATTCCTTCTGTGCTTCGATATTCTGCGCGCCTGCCAGAAACATCTTAGCAAGCATATCCACATTTATAGTTTTTGTAGCCACTTTTAATGCTCCTCCTTAACTAATCGATGACTCTGACGCCTTCAATGTAGATATTGATCTTATCTACCGGCATACCGGAAAATTCTTCTACCTTATATTTTACGTTACTAATCAGATTCTCAGTAACTGCCGAGATGCTTACGCCATATGCAACAATAATATGGAAGTTAATACTAATATGATTATCGTCGGATATTCCTACCTGGATTCCTCTTGTCAGGCTTTCTCTCTTTAACAGATGGACAAATCCATCCTTCATATTCACTGCAGCCATGCCTACGATGCCAAAGCATTCAACGGCTACGGTTCCTGCATATTTTGCAATCACTTCAGGATCAATCGTAATAATGCCAAGATCTGTACTCATACATCCCTTCATATCTAAAAACCTCCAATTCTTGTATCCTTATTTCCACAATATTAATACATAATAATAAGAGTATTATACTCTGTTTTCCTCTATATTACAACAAAAAAGCCCTTGTGAGGACAACAAAAAACCCAGATTCCATAGCGAAATCTGAGTTTTAATTTTCCTTACGCACGCTCAACTCTGCCTGATTTTAAACAAGAAGTACAAACATACATCTTCTTTGTGGCTCCGCCCTCTGTTTTCACGCGAACTGATTTTACATTTGATTTCCACATCTTTGGTGATTTTCTATGAGAGTGGCTTACGTTGTTTCCAAAGTGAGCACCCTTTTCGCAAATAGCACATTTAGCCATGACTGCACCTCCTAACGCTCATAATAAGTTCTTTTCCGAACTCGCAACAATAGTTATTTTACCAGAAGAGCAATCAAATTGCAAGTACTATTTCTCATTTTCTTATACTAGCAGCAAAACAAGTTATATCCAGCCAGTATGCATAAAGCGATGCACAGCACTTCCACGAACATGTTTGGCAGTATCATCGCCAGAATGATGCCAACCGCCACCCAGAACAGGGCAAATCCGACTACCCGCTTCATAATTATTGCCACCCCTGCCCTTGTTTTGTAATATTATATGTGCATAGGGGGAAATACATGACTATTCTTTGGAAGAATCAGCCTCATCAAGGATATTTTTTACGTCATCTTCCGTCATCTTGCCTTCCTTTGAAGAACTGAACTTTTCTACCACATCCGGTATCATATCAAGGATCTTGGTCATCGTATCCTGATTCTTGATGTTCACAAGCCTGGTATGCCCATTCTGAATTACAAGCACGGCGCTTGGCGTCATCTTGCCTCCGATACCTCCGGCTCCTTTTTCCTTTTTGTCTCCGTTAAACGCGCCAGCCCCTACTGCGAATGAGACGTCCACCAGAGGGAGAATGATCGTATCTCCTATATGGATTGCATCTCCTACCACCGTCTTGGATGAGACAACTCCGTCCATCCCATGAAACAGGGCTTCCACCGTTCCTTTAAAATTGTTATTCTCTGCCATATTTTTGCTCCTCCTACCCGCTTATAATTCAAATTCTTTCACATGACGGTATGTCATACGCACTTCTTTGCACCATGCCAGGTTCCACATAAGCCTGACAAAATGGATGATGCGGATCCTGCCCTTGATGTACAGGCTGCCCTCCAGGACCTTGTGCTCAAAATCCGGGATAATGCTTACATGCTCGCCCCAGAATGGATACAGCATGCTAAGCCCCGCCAGTACCTGCCCGGTCGTGCAGGGATCCTCAAATCCATAATGGAGATCTGCCGCAAGCTTCTTAGGCTTCAGGCGGCGAAGCAGCTTGAATGCCTCGTCCTTAGCCTTAAAGAATGCCTTCTTGTGGACTTCGTCAGTAATAAACTCTGCCAGTCTTTCCTTTTTCTCCAGCAATAATTTTATTCTATCACAGAACGCAAGGAATGTACATTTTATCTTCCGATACAGAGCCTTTGCCTTTTCCCACAGGCCTTTTGCCTTCCGTCCTATGCCCTTTTTGCCTTTCGTATCTTTGCTGTCGCGTTCCCTATCTTCCGGGACAGCGACGGCTTCTGCCTTTTCCATATCTTCTTCAGTTTTTTGAAACTGCGTTTCAGTTCTTTCAGGTAATCCGGGTTCTTCCTCATCTTCCTTCGGATGGCCTTTACGCTCCTTCGGAGGCTCTTCCACCTCTTCTTCCAGCGCTTCCCACTCTTTTTCCAGTTCTTCTTCATATCCTCCCACCTCTTTTTCTACTGTCTTCTTATCATCCTGTCCGCTCTTCATCGTCTTCCACGCTGTCCGGACGCTCCATGACAGTTCCTGGCCTTCATACCCGGCTATTGCCTTAAAAAGGCGCGCAAGCCATGTCACTTTCACCCTGGCCTTTACTCCCTTAAGCGTGCCGTCAAACTCCGCCCCTGCCTCGTACCGGATTGGCACAAAAAGAATAACGCAAACTAACAATACCAGTATCCCCAGTATTGCTGCTATTATGATCCCTATGATTTTCAAGATTAGCAATAGAATATGTAGCATCTTACTCTTCCTGTTCTTTTTTTAATATATAAGAGCGGATGTCAGCTCCTTTTGTCTCATTATACACTTCCTGGACAATTTGTTCTACCAATTCTACCGCATCTTCATATCCTTTTGCGATCCCCACCACAAAGAAGTCCTCATGGGGATAATCCGGCTGCAAAAGCAGCACGGAATTATAGATCTCCAAATGGTTCTTCTCGTTCTGGGACAGCGTAATGATATGGATATTTACCTGGAACTTATTTTCTTCCAGTTTCCGGATGATTCGGTCTTTCTTCTTCTCCAGCCCTTCCATCAGGTAGAGATGCTTATAGTACCTCATTCGCATTTCCCTCTTTTCTAATAGTAATAGGCATCAAATACCTGTTTCGCCACATCGACTGCTTTGGCGGTCCCGTCGGATGACTCAATGATCACGCTGATGACTAGTTCCGGGTTGTCCACGTTGGTCATTCCGATAAACCAGGAGTGATCCTTTTCCTTATCCGAACTGTATTCTGCGGTTCCCGTCTTTCCGGCGGCCGTATAACTCTGCCCGCTCAAGACGGATGCGGTCCCATAGTCCACTACGGCTGACATGTACTGCTTAAGCTTGGCCGCGTCCTCAGAAGTCATCAGGCTTTTATACTTTTCCGGCTTATTCTTGTCGATGACCGCACCGGTATAATTGGTGACGGAATCTACCAGATACGGCTTCATCAGGGTTCCTCCGTTGGCGATAGCAGAAGTGATGAGAGCCATATGGTACGGGCTGACCTGGGTTTTTCCCTGCCCCATGGCGGTCATCATCTTATCAGCGCTTCCAGCCCCCGGCTCCAGCGAGAAGGAACTCTTACTGTAAGGCAGCACGGAAGGAAGTTTGGAATTAAACAGCAGTTCTTTGGATGTCTCTCTAAAATTCTTAATGTCCAATGACAGACCGATGTTGGAAAAAGAGGTATTGCAGGAGTAGGCCAGACTGTCCTGGAAGCCTACCTGGCCGTGTACATGTCCGTTGTAGCAGCGGATGGTCACCCCATCCTTCTCGATGGCCCCGGTACAGTTGTAGCCATAATTTTCATAATCCGGATTCTCTCTCATATACTCAAGGGCCGTAACCACTTTGAATGTAGATCCCGGCGCATACTGGCCCTGTGTAGCACGATTCAAAAGCACGCTGTCCTGATCAGTATTCAGGAAATCCCAATTCTCAGCTACGGTATTGGGATCAAAGTCCGGCTTGGAGACCATGGCCAGGATCTTTCCTGTGCTCGGCTCCATCACCACCACGGCTCCCTTGTAATTGCCGAGGGCATCATAGGCAGCCTCCTGAAGTTCCAGATTCAAAGTGGTCACCACGCTATCGCCCATATTCTTCTTATCCTGGAATTCATTCTTTATCTTTTCCAGGAAAAACGCATTGGAAGTCAGAAGTTCAAAGTTCTCCACAGATTCCAGGCCTGATTTGCCCTGCACGCTGTATCCTACTACATGGGCAAACATGTTTCCGTAAGGATACTCCCTCGTCTCCGTGCCGTCTTCTGATACGTTCGTCTGAGCCAGCACGTTGCCTTCCTTATCTAGGATCTTCCCCCTTACTACCCGGTCAGCATAAGAATCCTGTCTTGCATTATAAGGGCTTCGGATGATATCCCGGCTTCTTGCCACCTGGAAATAGGTGATATAGCCCATAAGTACCAGGAATAAGGCGACGAAGATGTAGGTTACCCTAGCGAATTCTTTGTTCCTTGCGCGCTTTGCCTTGGCCTTTTGCTTGTCCTTTCGGTTGGCTTCTTTGCGCTCTTTCCGGGACATCTCCCGTCTTTCTTGGTCTCTTTTTATTCTCTTGTCCGCTTCTCTTTGCTCGTAGCCTTTCCTTTTTCTTTCTTTCAATATCTTCTTCCTCGTCTTCCCTTAATATATACAGTCCTTGAATAATCGCAAACATGATCAGCGTACTAAGCAGGGAACTTCCTCCGTAGCTGACCAGCGGAAGTGTTACTCCCGTAGAAGGGATGAACTTGGTCACGCCGCCTATGGTAAGGAATACCTGGAATATGTAGCAGGTTCCAAGTCCCAACGCCACCATTTTATAAAACATGTTGTGAAGCTGCATGGCAATATTCAGGAACATGACATAGCAGCTGACGCAGACCAGTATCATGCACAGCGCGAATATCAATCCCAGTTCTTCCGATATGGCTGAGAAAATAAAGTCTTCATCCGCTACGGGGATGGTATCCGGCTCGCCCTGAAAGAGTCCCATTCCAAACCAGCCGCCTGTGCCGATAGCAAATAAGGATTGGGCAACCTGATATCCGCCATTGTCATAGGACGCAAAGGGATCTTTCCACACGATGACACGCGTCCGTACATGTCCAAAAAGATAATAGGCCGCCACTGACGCCACGCTTCCCGCGCCAAGCCCGGCCGCCAGATACAGCGGCTGGCGGGTAGCCACATAGAGCATTGCCAGATATACGACAAAGATGATCAGCGCTGCCCCAAGGTCCTTGGATGCTACCAGAATCAGCACATGGAATGCCGCCAAAGCCGTCGTGATCACAATATCCCGGAATTCCAGCGACCGCTTGAAACTTGCCGCCACAAAAAATACGAAGATGATCTTCACCAATTCTGAAGGCTGGATGCTGATGCCGCCTACCGTAAAACCTAGTTTCGCGCCATAGGACACCTGGCCTACCACGGCCACGATCGCAAGGGATACGATGCCTGCAATGGCATACAAGTTCCTCCATTCCGACAGTTTCTTAAACTTGCGGATGATAACCGGAATCACGAAGCTCGCCGCGATGGCTCCCGCCGCGATGACATACTGCTTGACCGCCTTTTCATAGTTCAGCCTGGTCAGCATGATCATGCCAATGCAAAGAAGCATGCACATATTATTTACGACCAGCCTGGATACCTTTGGATAAATAAACGTATATAGCAAGATAGTAGTACCAAAAAGTACCACTTGCATCAAATAGAAGGCAAGCAGCTTGACATCCTGCTTCTCCAGATACATCACCAGAAATGCGATGATATGTATCGTGAACATCAGTACATTCTGCCTCCTAAGCATCCGCTTCTTCTTATCCGGATCATAGTAGCCAAAGATGCTGAAGCAAAGGTACGTATACATCGTCATTAATATGATGATCAGATATTTGGATAGTTCAACAATTATATTAACCACTTCTTCACCTACTTTACTCCCCTTTTGAAATGTCCCCGGGTATACTCCATATCCGGCGCCTGCACCTCTTCCCGCCAGATGATTCCCCTGACATAGTCCAGAATGATCCTGCGCATCTGCTCCGTGCCTTCCGTAGAAAAATCAAGACGGATTTCCGCCGGCTCAAGGCTCAGGAGTTCTTGCGCCTTATCCGCCAGATAAAGCGGCGAGGAATTATAAATTATATTATAACAGTATGCGCAGCATTTTTTAACCGCAAACTTCTTTTTATATCGATCCCGGATATGCAGCCAGCCTTCTTTTGCATCGCATCTATCCATGGTCTTTCCAATGCAGCCAGCTGTAACCATGACAGGCTGATAACCATAGGCGATCAACGACTGTCCCCGAATATCCAGTTCTTTCAGTTCTCTGGCGTTTAACTCTACCGGCGCAGTGAACCGTTTGATCCCGCCCTCCTGCATGAACCGCTTGGAAAAGCGATTGCAGGCATAAAGATTATAATCTCCACGTATCTCCTTATTATATGCATGCTCCAAAAGCCATTGGAGACTCTCCCAGTTCCGTACCAGTATGCCGTCAAAGGATAACCGGATCATCCCGTAAGCCTTTTCAAGCCTAAGAGCCGCATCTTCCCGAAATATATAAGGCATGGCAAGATAATGCTTTTTCCCGGATTGAACGGACTGGATCATTCTGGCTGCCTCTTTTATCTCCTGCGGCGGCAGATCTATATAAATACATTCTGCTTCCTTGCATTCCACTGCCGCCTTCAGCTGGCTCAGGGAGCGGACTAAAAGAGCAAGCTGCGGGTCTTTTGATGCCTTTCCTGGCCTGGCGTCCCCGCAAGCCATCCTTTTTTCTCTAGACGACGCTGCCTCTTCCTTTGCTTCTTGCGTCCTCTCTGCCTTTCTACGGTAATCCGACAGCACGCGGTCTGTCAAGGCCGCAAGCCCGTCTCTTCGCAGCTCGTTGAGTGCCTGCATAGGCAGGAACAGATCCCCCTCCATGCACACTTCCATCCGCTCAAACGCAAACTGCGTATTCCCGGTCTTTCTCATCTGCTGCTCCACCCTGGACGCTTGAAGCGGCTGACGCATGGCAGGCTCTGGCTTAGGGCCTTCGCATTCTATGCGGTATGTCCCATATTCCAGTAATAGTCTAGCACTCTGACCCAAAGAAAGTATTAATTTCCCATTAATTTTTTCTTGTATTTTATAATCTGGATATGCTGCTGTCTCTTCTTCCCGACCCGGCGGGCGTCTGAAAGATATCATTTCCTTTCCATTGTGCTGGCGATAGTATCCTTCGCTGTATCCCCTTCTCTGGTACGCGCCAAGCAGTTTTTCCCTATCCTCTCTTGATACCTGGTATCCTGCTCTTCCTTTCTGGCAGTACAGGTCTGCATATTTCCGGTATAATCTTGTTACCGTATACACATAATCCGGCTGCTTCATCCGCCCTTCTATCTTAAAGGAATCGATTCCCGCCTCCATCAGTTCCGGAAGCAGATCAATGGTACATAGATCCTTCAGGCTCATAAGATCGCAAGGCCTGCCTCCCTCCACACTGTAGGGAAGCCTGCATGGCTGGGCGCACTGGCCACGGTTGCCGCTTCTGCCTCCAGTCATGCTGCTTAAAAGGCACTGGCCTGAATAGCAGTAGCAAAGCGCCCCGTGTACGAAGCATTCTACCTCAAGCCCTGTCTCCTCTTTCATGATCCGGATTTCTTCCAGAGACAGTTCCCTGGCGGGAACCACGCGTGTGATGCCCCGGCTCTTCATAAAAGATGCTCCTCTTCTGCCGGTTATGGTCATCTGGGTGCTTGCGTGGAGCGCAAGGCCGGGAAAGTGCTCCCGGATATAGGATGCCGCTCCTACATCCTGGACGATAACGCCGTCTAGTCCTCTTTCATAGTAGGGCTTCAGGTATTCATAGAGCTGATCGATCTCCTTGTCCTTTAACAGGGTATTGACCGTCAGATAGACTTTCCTTCCATGGATGTGCACATAGTCAATGGCTTCTTCCAGTTCTTCCTGTGTCAGATTCTTGGCATAGGCCCTCGCCCCAAACTGCATGCCGCCGATATAGACTGCATCGGCTCCGGCGCACACCGCGGCCCTGAGGCTTTCATATGAGCCGGCTGGCGCCAATATTTCAACGTGTCTGTTCATATCATTCTTTCCTTTAAAAAAGGCTGTCCACAGACAGCCTATTTCTTACGATTATTCTTTATCTCTGTTTCCAGCTGGACAATCTTCATCTGAAGATCCTTGTTCTCTTCCTTCAGCTTGTCCATCGCCTTTTCTGCATTCTCCAGCTTGATCTGAACAGATATCAATTCATGCTTCAGATCATACATCTCTTTATCCTTCGCTTCTATATCGCTTTCCAAAGTGCCGCCCTGCTTCTTTGCCTTGAAATAATCATCGGCGATATTCAGCGCAAGCAAGATGCTTCTTGTCTCCGCGCTCTGCTTCCTGTATCCTTCGCTGTTGCTGCACTCTTCAATCTTATGATTCAGATAAGTGGATACCTTCTGCAGGTAGTCTTCGCTTTCGAAGCCGCTGAGGGTGAACACCTTTCCCCCTATTAATACTTCTGTATAGTTTTTTGATGATGCCATTAGAAGCCTCCTCGAAATTTCATAATATCTGTAAACTATTATAAACTAAACTGATGTAAAAACCAACTACTTTTCTTCATTTTCATGTGAAATTCCAAGATGACGGTACGCGCTGTCTGTCACCACGCGGCCTCTCGGCGTCCGCTGGATGAATCCGTTCTTCAAAAGATAGGGCTCATACACATCCTCGATCGTCCCCGCATCCTCGCCGATTGCCGCAGCCAGCGTATCAAGTCCAACCGGGCCTCCCTGAAACTTTTCGATCATGATCAGAAGCAGGCCCCTGTCCGTCTGATCCAGCCCCTCCTTATCCACATCCAGGAGATCCAGGGCATAATTCGCCACCTCTTCTGTGATATATCCGTCATATTTTACCTGGGCAAAGTCCCGCACCCTCTTAAGAAGACGGTTGGCAAGCCTTGGCGTGCCTCTGGACCTTCTTGCCAGCGCATAAGCGCCCCGCTCATCTATTCCAACCTCCAGCACTCTGGCTGAGCGCAGGATGATGGTCTTTAATTCCCCTACCGTGTAGAACTCCATCCGGTTGACGACGCCGAAGCGGTCCCGAAGAGGCGCCGTCAGCATCCCTGCCCTGGTCGTTGCGCCCACCAGGGTAAACTTAGGCAGATCCAGCCGTATGGAGCGCGCGCTGGCCCCTTTGCCGATCATGATATCGATGGCATAGTCCTCCATCGCCGGATACAGCACTTCTTCCACTTGACGGTTTAAGCGGTGGATCTCGTCCACGAACAGGACGTCTCCCTCCTGCAGGTTATTGAGAATCGCCGCCATCTCTCCCGGCTTCTCGATTGCAGGGCCTGAAGTAATCTTGATATTCACGTTCATCTCATTTGCAATAATACCGGCCAGCGTCGTCTTTCCCAGGCCAGGCGGCCCGTAGAACAGTACATGGTCCAGCGCCTCGCCTCTTGCCTTGGCCGCTTCAATATAGATCTTAAGCGTCTCCTTTGCCTTCTCCTGGCCGATATAATCTTCCAGCATCTGCGGCCGCAGATGGTTCTCGATCTTGATGTCCTCTTCCAGGTTTTCTGTTGTAATAATTCGTCTGCTCATCTATCTCACCCCGCATTAAAACATCATCAGCTTCAACGCCTGCTTTAACACTTCTTCTACTTCCATATTCTCTGTTATGTCCACCTGCCTTACAGCCTTAAGGGCCTCCGTGCTTCCGTATCCCAGCGCTGCCAGAGCCTGGACGGCATTGCTTTGTACTTCTCCCTGGTAAGCAGCCGCGCCTTGCACCTCATTTTCGGAAGCCAGATGCTCCAATGCATCCTCAAGGCGCAGTTTGTCTCTGAGTTCCAATATCAATTTTTCTGCCGTCTTCTTCCCTATGCCTGGTGCCTGGCAGATTGCCTTGACGTCGTTGGACATAACCGCGAATCTTAGTTCGTCCGGGCTCAGTGCCGACAGCACGCCCAGGCCTCCCTTGGGGCCGATCCCGTTGACTCCGATCAGCAGTTTGAAGACTTCCAGGTCATCCTTCGTCAGAAATCCATACAGCTGCATGGCATCTTCCTTTATATTCAGATAGGTATGGATCTTTACCTCCTTGCCAATTGATGGAAGAAGGCCCATAGCCTGTCCTGACATGAACACCCCATAGCCGATTCCCCCTACATCGATCACTACTTTATCCTCTTCCAGCGCTTCCAGCGTCCCCTTAAGATAAGATATCATAACTCCTCCTATAATTGTATATTCACAAGCCTTTTCAGCATCTCGTTCGACACGATCCCAATGAGGAGCCCGGTAAGCATCCCCGCGATCAAAAGCACCGGGACATAATAGATGACGCTGAACGTCTCCACCACCAGCATGGCCACCGCCAGCTGCCCGATATTATGGAAGACTCCGCCCGCTATGCTGACTCCCATAATGCTGAATCCGCCTTTCTTCTTCATGAAGGCCATAATCGTCAGGCTCAGGATCCCTCCAGCTAGACTGTAGATGATGCTGAAATAATTGCCAAATATAAATCCCGCAAGCAAGACCCTGACTACCGACAGCAGATAAGCCTCCCTTAAGCTCATCTTGTAAAGGGCAATCACGATGATCAGATTTGCCAGCCCCAGCTTCACGCCGGGTATCCCAAAGTTAAAAGGGATCAAAGTCTCCACATAACTGAAGATCAGCGCCAGCGCCGTAAACACGCCGAAATATGCCACTTTGCTTCTCACCTGTGCTTCCTCCTTAGTTCGTCACGGCATCATACTTGCTGTTCTCGCTGCTTTCCACCTCGACAACCACCTTGTTGGGCAGGCAGATGATGCTCTCATGGTTCTTGGATACCGCTTTCTGATGCATACACAGTTTATCCGGGCAGTCGGCCTCGATCATCTTGGCCTTGCCGTTCTTTATCTGGAGGACGTTGCTGCCGTCATTAATCTTAATCTCCCTGTCCTCTGACAGGCTGTAAGTCCCTTCTATCTCGCCATTTACCTTGATCGTCACCTGGCTTGCGCCCTTGCCTCCGATAAATTCATGGGCCAAGAATGCCAGTCCTGCGACGCATATGATGATAATGACCAGAATCCAGTCTTTTTTCTTTAAATGAATCTTCATACTCTCCTACCTTCTTCATTTCTATACGCTCTATTCTAACACAACAAATCTTTTGCTTCAACCACATGTTCGATTGCATATCCTGTTTTTCATGTTATAATAACAGAGACTGAAATTATATAGAATAAGAGGTGCTTTATGAAATATAAAAGATTAACCGCATTGCTTTCGGCATCCATTCTTCTCTTATCCGGATGCTCAGGGCTTCCCAGAGAAAGGAGCCAGACCTATACGGACACTCTGTTCGATACCGTCATCAGCGTCCAGATCTTTGATTCCGTGGATGAAGACGTGCTGAAAGGCTGCGAGAAACTTTGCAAGAAGTATGATTCCATGTTCTCCAATAAGATTGAAGACAGCGAAATCTCCCGAATCAATTCTGCCGGCGGGAATCCCGTAGAAGTGTCGAAGGAGACGATCAAGCTGATTAAGAAGGGCATCTATTACAGCGAGATGTCGGACGGCGTTTTCGATATCACCATCGCCCCGGTATCCAACCTCTGGGACTTCAAGGCCGAGACTCCTTTAGTCCCTTCTCCGGAAGCCATCGCAGAGGCGGTAAGCCATGTGAATTATGAAAACATCATCATCCGGGATAATACGGTAAAACTCACCGACCCGCATGCGGGCATTGATCTGGGAGCTATCGCCAAAGGATATATTGCCGACAGGATCAAAGATTACCTGGAAGAGGAAGGCGTCAGGCACGCCATGATCAATCTGGGAGGAAATGTGCTGGCCATGGGCAGCAAGCTGGACGGATCCGATTATAACATCGGCATCCAGAAGCCCTTTGATGAGACCGGAGAGCCTATAACCTCCGTCAAGATCTCGGACAAATCCGTGGTTACTTCCGGCATATACCAGCGCTACTTTAAAGCGGACGGCAAGATCTACCACCATATCCTGGATCCCAATACCGGCTATCCCTGCGAGAACAACCTATACAGCGTGACCATCCTGACGGACTCGTCGCTGACGGCTGACGCGCTGAGCACTACCTGTTTTCTTCTCGGCTACGATAGAGGCATGAAGCTGATCAATCAGCTGGATAATGTAGATGCCGTATTTATCACGAACGACAATCAGATCCACTATTCAAAGAATTTTCAGAACAATCAGTAAAGACGTTAAAAATCCCCTCTGTTCAAACGAACCGAGGGGATTTGATTATTTAGTAGTAACCCACTGAACTGAAGGCGGCAACACCAAATATCACCATGAATATGATATAAATGACCATTACTACGCCTGTAATGATTAAGGAGGCGCGGCAATAGTTTCTACGGTTCACATTGCCGTTCTTGCCAAACGCCCATACAAAATAAAGCACGATGCCCGCGCAAGGTATGCACAAGGCAAGAATGGTAAGTACCCAGTCTCCCAGAGACATCGGGCTGGTATCCATGCCCGTGTCATAGGTCCTGTTATACCCTGTATTATTACCCACATTATAGTTGTAATTATCCTGATAGTTATAACCGCCCTGCTGGTAGTTATACTGCTGATTCTGATTCGCATTGCCGTAATATTGCTGGCCTGCGTTCGGGTCCGTATAGGACTGGCCTGCGTCAGTGCCTGCATTTGGATCGCTGTATGCGTCTTTTGGCATATCATTATTATCTGACGTGTTGTCAAAGTTGTTTTCCATTGTAATATCCTCCTTATTGCTATTCATTGATATTCTACCACGGCAGATTGCGAATTGCAATCTATTCATGCGTAAGGAGGCTTCGGGCTATGGACAGAAGATTTCGGGAATAGTAGCTCATCGGAGGTTCCCCCGGAAAATATAGGATCATTCTCCATAGATAGTAGACAATCATGCCTGCCATGATCCCTGCCAGCGCCAGTTTAAGAATCTTGCCCATTTTTCTTTGCAGAATATACCGGTTTACCGCAAAGACTGCCACGTACGCCGCCACCGCATAGATAAAAGGGTGGATGGAAAAAGCCCCTTTAAAATCCATCCTAAACAGGCAGAAGGCCGCCCGGGTCATGCCGCACGCAGGGCAGGGATATCCTGTCAGCAGCACGGATGGGCACGTACTGTATAAAAAGTTTTTCATGAACGCAAAATAGGCGATCATAAAAATAATCACCCATTTTGCCTGCTTGATATCGTTCCACAGCAATGCATACGCATCGCGCATTATTTGCTTTAGAGTACGTTTCATCCAATATACGCCTTTATATATGTCTTATAATATGATCTTCTTAGGACATTTCTGCGCGCACGCGCCGCAGTTCGTACATTTCTCAGGATCAATATGCGCAATATTGTCTACCACTTTGACCGCGTCAAACTCGCAGACCTTCTCGCACATCTTGCATCCGATGCATCCCACTGAGCATGCCTTCATGACATCCTTGCCCTTATCCTTGGAACTGCACTGTACCAGATGCTTCTGGTCGTACGGAACCAGTTCGATCAGATGCTTCGGACATACGGCGATACACTTGCCGCAGGCCTTGCACGCTTCTTTATCTACCACGGCAACGCCGTCTACCACATGAATCGCATCGAACGGACATGCCTTTACGCAGCTTCCTTCTCCAAGACATCCATAATTACAAGCCTTCGGTCCGCCGTCCTGCATCATGTTTGCCATAATACAGTCTCCCAGCCCGTGATACTCGTATTCCTGCTGTGCCTTGTCACAAGTACCCGCGCATTTAACGAATGCAACCTGGTGAACCTGTTCTCCTGCTTCCTGGCCCATAATCTCGCCAATCTTTGCAGCCACCGGAGCGCCTCCTACCGGACATCCGCCAATCTCTGCCTCGCCTTTGACGATCGCCGCAGCCAGTCCGGAGCATCCTGCGTAGCCGCAGCCGCCGCAGTTATTCCCTGGAAGAACGCCGAGGATTGCCTCTTCTCTTTCATCTACTTCTACTGCAAATTTCTTACCTGCAATTCCAAGGAACACACCAATGAATAATCCGGTGCCGCCTACGATTGCAGCAGCAATAATAATACCTGTTATACTCATAGCCTGCTCCCTCCTATATCAGTCCTGAGAATCCAAAGAACGCGATAGCCATAAGGCTTGCCGTGATCAGCACAATCGGGGTTCCCTGGAAAGACTCAGTCACATCGTTGTATTCCATCTTCTCGCGAAGACCTGCCAGGATAACGATCGCAAGCGCGAATCCGGCAGATGTTCCAATACCGTTGATTACGCCCTGGGCAATCGAATATTCCTTCTGTACATTTGTAAGCGCAACGCCGAGTACCGCGCAGTTGGTCGTGATCAAAGGCAGATACACGCCCAGCGCATTATATAAGGCCGGCATGGCTTTCTTTAAAAACATTTCTACAAACTGAACCAGCGCCGCAATAACCAGAATAAATACGATAGTCTGCAGATATTCGAAATGCAGCGGTATCAGTATAAACTTATAAATCAGTCCTGCAATAAAGGACGCGATCGTAATAACGAAGATAACTGCGCCACCCATGCCGGATGCAGTCTCAACCTTTTTGGAAACGCCAAGGAATGGACAGATACCCAGGAACTGGCTGAGTACGACGTTATTAACAAGAGCTGATCCTATTGCAATAATCAATAATTCTTTCATCTATGTACTCCTCCTACTCTTCGTTTCCTGTCGGGAAGACCTTCCCACTGCATGCGCCGTTGCTGCATGAAGCGCATCCTTCTGCACATGACGCTGCCTCTGTAACTTTCTTACCCTTCTTGGCCGCGTTATTCTTCACCTTGTTCTGAAGGGCTGTCAGTCCTGCAAGCACAAGGAAAGCGCCAGGCGCAAGGATAAAGATCGTAACCGGGACATAGCCGGCCTTGCCAGCCGCTTCGTCAGCCAGTGGAATCAGCTGGTATCCGAAGATCTTGCCGGATCCGATCAATTCACGCACGATACCGATCGCTGTAAGGCCTACCGTGAATCCAAGGCCCATGCCAATGCCGTCAAAGATGGACGGCAGAACCGGATTCTTGGAAGCGTAGCTCTCCGCACGTCCCAGGATAATACAGTTAACAACAATCAAAGGAATGTAGATTCCCAAAGCATCATAAAGGCTTGGAACAAAACCTTCCAGCAAGAATTGTACAATTGTTACGAATGATGCCACGACTACGATGAACGCCGGGATTCTCAGGGAATCCGGTATAATCTTGCGCAGCATGGCGATCAGCATATTAGATAATACTAATACGACTGTTGTAGAAAGACCCATACCCAGGCCATTGATAGCGGATGTTGTTACGGCAAGCGTAGGACACATGCCCAGCATCAGGACGAAGGTAGGATTCTCTTTTACTAAACCGTTATAAACTCTTTCGGTACATCTATTCATCTTAACTACCTCCTAAAACGCATTCTGGTAATAGCCTAAGGCAGCGTTTACCGCTCCGGTTACCGCTCTTGATGTGATCGTCGCTCCGCTCAACGCATCAATCGGCTCTCCGTCCCCGCCGTCTTTGGATACTACAAATTTTTCAGCCTGTTTTCCCTGGTACTGCTCATAGAAAGCCGGCTCCGTCGCTCTCATTCCAAGGCCTGCGGTCTCACTGATAGACAGAATGGAGATTCCGTTGATCGTGCCATCGGCTGTTATGCCGACCGTGATCTTGATGTCGCCGCCATAGCCTTCTTTATCTGTAGCGGTTACGACATAGCCTTCCTCTCCTACTGTGCAGACTTCATCAATGGTCGCCTTGACGCCCAGATCTTTGATTGCCTTGTCGGCAGCCTTCTGATCTACGTCAACAAGCTCGAAATCATTTACATCTGCATCCGGAAATACTTGCTGCCATGCTTCTTTCTTGGCAGCATCCTGTGCCTGAGCGATAGGCTCCTTCGTGATCTCATAGACCGCGCCCAGGCAGATTCCTGCAATTAAAGTAATTAAAGTCAGAATGACTGTATTCTTAATAATCTTATTCATTATTTCTCTCCTCCTTTACCAAATGGTTTTGGAAGAGTAACCCTTTCAATCAACGGTACAAAAAGGTTACTGATGATGATTGCGTAAGATACGCCTTCCGCAGAGCCGCCAAAGAGACGGAACAATCCTGTCAGAATACCCAGCAGAACTCCGTATACATACTGCCCTTTCTTCGTAATCGGCGATGTGACATAATCAGTAGCCATGAACCATGCGCCAAGCATCAGTCCGCCTCCGCACAGGTGAGCGGTAATGTACTGAGGATCGAAGAATCCCACGCCAGCCTTAGTGAAGTGGCCAAAAATGCCTACGAAGATCACGAATGTGACAATATAGGTTCCCGGAATCCGAAGATCGATGACTCCCATAAGGATCAGGAAGATTGCTCCGATAATAATAGCAATGACAGAAGTCTCGCCGATGGTTCCTGGAATCTTTCCTATCAGCATATTCATCGTATCAACGGTCTCGCCGTCTTTCAGAAGCGCTAATGGAGTCGGCCCGCTGACGCCGTCATAGATAAACTTCGTCATTGGTCCTGTAAATGAAATCAGCAGGAAGCATCTTGCTCCAAGAGCCGGGTTCATGAAGTTCTGTCCCAGTCCTCCGAAAAGCTGCTTTACGATCAGGATGCCGAATACGCTTCCTAATGCGCCCATCCACCATGGCGCGGATGCAGGCATATTAAGTCCCAGCAGCAAGCCGGTTACGACAGCACTGAAATCATTGATCGTAACCTTCTTATGCATTAATTTTTCATATATGTATTCAGTCAGAACTGCGGATATGGTCGTGCTAAGCAGCATGACAAGGGCCGGCAGTCCAAAGTTCCATACACCAAAGGCAGAAGCCGGCAGCAGTGCAATGGTTACCATAAGCATGATATTGCCTGTGGTAACTTTGGAACGTATGTGTGGTGAAGATGACACTTTCAATTTGTTTTCACTCACGTTTGTTCACCTCTTCCTCTTTTCTCTCTTATTTATTTTTTCTTCTTGCGGTTTGCCATCGCAATCTTTCTCATTGAGCCAATTGCTTGTTTCAACTGACGTTTTGCAGGACATACGAAACTGCAAGAACCACATTCCATACATTCCAGGCCTTCATGCGAAGTAAACGCCTCCTCATCGTGGTGTTCCGCGTAATCTGCAAGCCTTGACGGAATCAGCCTGCTCGGACAGGCATCTACGCAGCGTCCGCAGTTGATACATGCGGAAGGCTCGAACTGTGCCACTTCATCTTTGGTAAATCCAAGAATGGATGACGAAGTCTTTGTAACCGGCACATCCAGCGTAAACATGGCAAAGCCCATCATTGGTCCGCCTGAAATCAGTTTTTCCGGCTCAGTCTTGAATCCGCCTGCAGCCTCTACCAATTCTGCCTGGTTCATTCCGAACGGAACCCTGAAGTTGCCTGGCTCATTCACTGCATCGCCGCTGACGGTAACCACACGCTCCATAGACGGCTTTCCTTCTACTACTGCCTGATAGATGCTCACCATCGTCGCAACGTTGTCTACAACGCATCCTGCGTCTGCCGGAAGCATGGCTGAGTTAATTGCCCTGCCTGTAGTTGCATAGATGAGCTGACGCTCGCCGCCCTGCGGATACTTGGTTTTAAGCGCAAGTACTTCCATGCGCGGCTCGTCTTTCGTCAATTCTTTTAATTTTTCAATACAATCTGGTTTATTATCTTCTACGCCAAAAATGCCCTTCGCATTATCAAATAGCTTCAGGACAATCTTCATTCCGCCCACAAGCTTCTCGGGCGTTTCCATAATAGTTCTGTAGTCTGCCGTGATATACGGCTCGCATTCCGCGCAGTTTGCAATAATATAATCAATCTTCTCTGGTTCTTTTGGTGACAGTTTTACTCTTGTCGGGAAGCCTGCGCCACCCATGCCAACAACTCCGGCATTTCCGATGATATTAAGTATCTCTTCCTTGCTCATCTCATCCAGAGGTTTAACGGCAGGATACTCAACTTCCTCATATTCACCGTCATTCTCGATTACGATACTGTTAACGGTTCCTCCTGTCGGATTCAAATGTGGTGCGATCGCTTTCACTGTACCTGAAACCGATGCATAGATAGGTGCGGACACGAATCCTCCGGCTTCTGCTATCATCTGGCCCTTTAAGACACGTTCGCCAACAGCCACAACCGGGTTCGCCGGTGCACCGATGTGCTGGGAAACTGGATACACCAAATCCCCTTTGGGTTTTACTTCGACAATCGCCTTGTCTTTTGCCAGGCTTTTGCCGTCATCCGGGTGGATGCCACCCTTAAATGTTAACAATGCCATCCCTTTTTCCTTCCTTCCTTTTTACTCTTTATATACTATACATGAAAATGCCCAGTTTATCCAGTGGATATCGGGCAAATTTTTGTATATTTCCACGAACATCTTGTCGAATTTTTAACACATAAAAGATAGAGGCCACCGGGCCTCTATCTCCTATCTTCTATTATGTTCGACCTTTTGCCTATTCTGCTGAATCCTCTTCTGCAACTTCTTCCACGCTTTCTGTGCCCGGCTGTGCCTTCTCTTCATTCGCCGGCTCTAACGCTTTCATGCTCAGGCTGATTTTTTTCTCAGACTCGTTCAGATCTACGATCTTCGCCGTGATCACCTGGCCTACGGACAATACGTCTGATGGCTTATCTACATGAGCCTTGGAAATCTGAGAAACATGTAGCAGGGCGTCCACGCCTGGCGCTAACTCTACAAACGCGCCAAAGTCTGTCATCCTTGCTACCTTTCCTTCGATGACTTTGCCTACCGCGAAATCATCCGCAGCATTCGCCCACGGATTCGTCTCCGGGAACTTCAGGCTCAAAGCGATCTTCGTATCATTGATATCCTTGATCAGAACCTCTACCTTCTCGCCAACCTGGAATACCTTCTTTGGATTCTCAACGCGTCCCCAGGACATCTCAGAGATATGAAGCAGTCCGTCAACTCCGCCAAGATCAATAAACGCTCCGAAGTCTGTTACATTCTTAACAGTCCCTTCCATTCTGTCTCCAACCTGAAGCCTTGCAAATAACTCTTTCTGTTTCTCAGCGCGCTCAGCCACAAGAAGCTGTCTTCTATCGCCGATTACCCGGTTTCTTCTAGGGTTAAATTCGCTGATGACAAACTCAATCTCCTGATCCTGGTATTTGCTCAAATCCTTCTCATAAGTATCTGACACAAGGCTCGCAGGGATAAATACTCTTGCTTCATCAATCACTACGCTCAATCCGCCGCCAAGAATCTGCGCAACAGGCGCTTTGAGCACCTCGTGATTCTCATACGCCTCTTTCAGCCTCTCATTGCCTTTTTCAGCCGCAAGTCTCTTATACGTCAACAGCACCTGACCTTCGCCATCGTTAACTTTCAGGACTTTGGCAGTCATCTCATCGCCTACGGAAACCATTGTGGTCAAATCTGCATTGGCCTCATTGGTGTATTCGCTTCTTGTGATGATGCCATCTGCCTTGTACCCTATATTTAAGATGATTTCATCGGGCTTTACATCGATGACCGTACCATCTACGACCTCTCCATTCCTTATTGTCTTAAAAGACTCTTCTAACATTTGTTCAAAAGTTAATTCTGACATTATTTTGAACCTCCTCAATTATATTGTTGGGCGTGGATGCCCCTGCTGTAATACCTACTGTTTCCACGGACCTTAATTGATTCATATCAAAATCGTCAAGTGTCTGTATATAGTACGTATTCAAACATGCCTTTCCGCAAATTTCAAATAACTTCTGAGTATTTGAACTACGCTTATCTCCGATGACAATCATAGCATCTACTCTCTCTGCAATCTGACGGGCTTCTTGCTGCCTTTCTTTGGTCGCATTGCAAATCGTATTTAAAACAATTATATCATACTCTTTTTTTGTGATTATTTCAACTAATTCTTTGAATTTATTGTAATTAAATGTCGTCTGGGAAACTACGCATATCCTCCGGGCTGTATCCGGGGGCCGAAAATGCTGCGCCTCTTCTGCTGTCTGGATAACCGTCACGTCATCTCCTGCCCAGCCTTTGATGCCTTCCACCTCCGGGTGCTCGCTATTACCGATGATGACAATGTGCGATCCTTTCTGACTTTCTTCAGCCACGATATTATGGATTTTCTTTACGAAGGGGCAGGTAGCATCCACGCAGTCTAAACCCTTCTCTTCCAGTTTGTCGTATATGGCCTTGGGGACTCCGTGGGAGCGGATGATCACGACTCCTTCTTCGAGTTTTTCCAGCTCTTCTTCCGAATTGATGACTTCCACGCCTTGGCGTCTCAGATCCTTGATTACCTCTTCATTATGGATGATCGGTCCATAGGTGTATATCTTCTCGCCCTGATGGTGTTTCACCTGTTCATATACCGTCTCAACTGCCCGCCTTACGCCGAAGCAGAATCCTGCGGTCTTTGCCAACTCAATCTTCATCCTTCATCCTTCATCCTCTTCTCATCTATGCTTATCTGCACAACTTAACGATGGCCGCAACCACTTCATCTATCGTCATATGGGAACTGTCGACCAGCACCGCATCCTCTGCCTGCTTAAGCGGAGCGATTTCCCTGGTGGAATCTCTCTCATCCCGCTCCTTGATGTCGCGCTCGATCTCATCCAGATCGCAGGCAATGCCTTTTTCTGTCAACTCGTCATAACGACGCTTTGCCCTTGTCTCCACGCTGGCAGTCAGGTATATCTTTACATCCGCATCCGGAAGCACGCAGGTACCAATATCCCTGCCATCCATGATCACATCCTGCGTACGGGCAAGGCCTTTCTGCAGTTCCAGCAGTTTCTGTCGGACCTGGGGGATCGCCGAGGTCAGGGAAGCCATCTTGCCAACCTCTTCCTCCCTAAGCCTGTCCGTAATATTCCTGCCGTTCAGGTAGACTTGCTGGAGGCCCTCTTCATAACGGATCGTAACCTCTGCGTCTTTTAAGGCACTTATGATCTTATCCGTCTCTTTTGCCCGGATGCCCTTATCAAGAAAATGAATCGCCATTCCCCGGTACATAGCCCCCGTATCTACATAGATATAACCCTTCTCCTTTGCCACAAGTTTGGCGATAGTGCTCTTTCCTGCTCCAGCCGGACCATCAATCGCAACATTATAACCCATTGTATCTCTCCTCGCTTCTTTTACTCTATACTGCTTCCTGCCGCATATGCGGTAGACCATGCGATCTGCAGGTTGAACCCTCCGGTGAGCGCATCCAGATCCAGTACCTCGCCTGCAAAGTACAGGCCTTTTACCTGCTTTGACTCCATAGTTCCAGGATCAATCTCCCTTGTGCGGATGCCGCCTTTCGTAATAATCGCCTCATTGTAGCCGCGAAGCCCGGTCACCGTCATCGGCAGATGCTTGATTAGATGCACGAAGGCTCGCCGTTCTTCTTTGGAAATGACGTTTACCTTTTTCTCCGGGTCAATTCCGCTTAATTGTATCATAACAGGAATCAATTTGGACGGAAACAGCCTGCCTAACGCGTTCTTAAACTGTTTATTGGCATTAGCCTCAAAGTCCCTGAGCAATCTGTGATCCAGCTGTTCTTCATCTAGCGCCGGCTTTAAGTCTATCTCCAGGCGCATTTCCTGTTCCTTTAGCTTCTTGCCAACATAGCTGCTGGCGCTGATGATAATGGGACCGCTGACCCCGTAATGGGTGAACAGCATCTCGCCGAATTCCCGGTAGACTTCCTTCCTGCCCTGATATAAGGTGGCCGTAACATTTCTGAGGGATAGGCCCTGTAGACTGGATACCCACGGCTCCTTTATCTCCATTGGCACGAGGGAAGGCATGCGCTCCGTAATCCCGTGGCCGTTCTCCTCGGCAAAACGGTAGCCGTCTCCCGTCGATCCGGTGGACTGGTAGGACAGGCCTCCTGTGGCAACGATGCAGGCATCTCCTGTCACCTTCCTGCCTCCGGACAGTTCGATATGGTCAAACCTCCCTTTCCCGGACCGGACGGCTGTCACTTCGGCATGCAGTTCTGCCTTCACGCCAAGGCGCCTCATCTCCTTCTCCATGGCCCTGATGACATCGGAAGAATGGTCGGACGCAGGAAAGACCCTCTCGCCGCGCTCAATCTTAGTCCGAACGCCCAGTCCTTCAAAGAAATCGATGACATCCTGGTTGCTATATCCATAGAAACTGCTGTACAGGAACTTGGAATTGCTGACAATCGATGAAAACAGAGTATCCATATCGCATGCATTGGTAATATTGCATCTTCCCTTCCCCGTAATGAAGAGTTTCTTGCCCAACTTCTCATTTTTCTCAAAGACCAGCACTTCATGGCCGCCTCTTGCAGCCGCAATGGAAGCAAACATGCCGGCTGCGCCTCCTCCTACAATCAAGACCTTACTCATCTTCTTCATCCTCCTGCTCGCCGGGGACGGATAATTCAACCTTATCATTCACCATATTAAGTTCATCCTTGCTGTAAACCTGATATTCATCCCATATCTGCTCAAGGGTCTCAAGCGTAGAGATGACTTCCTTCTGCTTTTTCATGCACAGCGCGACTACCAGGGCATTCACCACACTCAGTGGCGCAACCAGAGAGTCTACGATGGACGCCATATCGCTTCTGGCGATCAGGTTGCAGGAAGAATACAAAGTGATGGGAGAATGCACGCTGTCCGTCAAGGTAATGACCTTGGCCTTGCGGTTGCTGGCAAATTCCAGTGCTTTCAGCGTCCGCATGGAATATCTTGGAAAACTGATTCCGATAATAACATCCTCTTCGCTGATCCGGATGATCTGCTCGAATATCTCGCTGGATCCATTGGTATTGACTACCGTCACGTTCCCGCACACCAGATTCAGGTAAAAACACAGAAAATTAGCCAGCGGGGCGCAGCTTCTGATGCCGATCACATAGATCCTTCCGGCATTGAGAATGGTATCCACCGCAAGTTCAAACACTTCATGATCAATGGAGGCCATGGTCATCTTGATCTTCTCAATATCAGACTGCAGGACGGATGTAAGGATCTCTCCCTGGCTGATCCTGCCATAAGTAACTTCCATGCGCTGGATGGAATTCAGCTTGGTGCGGACCAGTTCTCCCAGGGCCTTCTGAAAGCCCGGATACCCATCATATCCAAGGGCAGTGGCAAAACGGACTACGGTAGATTCGCTGACGCCTACTTCCTCTCCCATCCTGGCCGCCGTCAAAAAAGCCGCCTTGTCGTAGTCTTCCCGAATAAAGTCTGCCAGTTTTTTCTGGCCCTTGCTGAACTTCGGATAGCCTTCATCTATTTTCTTCAACAACTCATTCTTGCTTCCCATATAGCATATTCCTCTTCTCAAATTAACATTGTTTCCATTATATATCCTAATTCCGGGATATTCAAGTAAATTCATGAGTTGTCCATCCTGCAATAATATAAGCCCGGGAGGTAGGGACTGTTATCAGTGACTATCTCCCGGGCCCGGCTTTACGCTTGTCTAAACCGGATAGCTGCCATTCTTCGTATCCGCTATGGTCTGATCCACTTTTGTCTGCTGTGCTTCTCTGTATTTAAAGAAGTCTGTCGCCACCTGCGGGAACAGCGCGTAGGTCAGCACGTCCTCATCCTGCTGGATCCACTGCTCGCACTCTTTGCGCAAGGTGTCTAATTCATCCGGAATCAGGTCTGCCGGACGGCAGGTAATGATTTCCGCATCTTTGCCAAGTACCTTCTCTCTGACCTCTTCATTGAACGGCTTGGCTGTCGCGCCATATTTTCCGCTTAATACGTCTTTTGTCTCTTTGGTTGCCATCTTATATCTCTCGCCCATCAGCACATTGAATACGGCCTGCGTTCCGACGATCTGGGATGACGGGGTAACAAGCGGCGGCTCGCCCAGGTCCTTCCTTACTCTCGGCACTTCTTCCAGAACATCGTAGAACTTGTCTTCCGCACCTTGCTCCTTCAACTGAGAAGTCAGGTTGGAGAGCATTCCTCCAGGAACCTGATAAAGTAATGTCTTGATATTAACGCCCAGGTTCTTTGGATTCAGAAGGCCGCTTTCCAGCGCCTCATCACGGATCGGACGGAAGTAGTCCGCGATCTCTGACAGCAGATTCTGATCAAGGCCTGTATCGTATGGCGTTCCCTTGAAGGTCTCTACCATAACTTCCGTTGCCGGCTGGCTCGTTCCCATTGCAAATGGAGACATGGCCGTATCGATGATATCTGCGCCCGCCTCGATTGCTTTCATGTATGTCATTGCCCCTACGCCTGACGTATAGTGGGTATGCATCTCGATCGGAATATCCACCGCTCCCTTAAGCGCTGTTACCAGCTCGGTTGCCTGGTATGGACACAGGAGGCCTGCCATATCTTTTACACAGATAGAATTGGCACCCATATCCTCTATTCTCTTGGCAAGGTCAACCCAGTACTCCAGCGTATAAGCGTCGCCGAGAGTATAGGACATGGCCACCTGGGCATCTGCCTTCTCTTTATTGGCCGCGCTGACCGCAGTCTGGAGGTTGCGGATATCATTCATACAGTCAAAGATACGGATGATATCAATTCCGTTCGCTACGGATTTCTGAACAAAATATTCTACCACGTCATCCGCGTATGGACGGTAGCCCAGAATATTCTGCCCACGGAAAAGCATCTGCAGCTTCGTATTCTTGAATCCGTCGCGGAACTTGCGGAGTCTGTCCCATGGATCTTCCTTCAGGAAGCGAAGGGATGCGTCAAAAGTAGCGCCGCCCCAGCACTCTACCGCATGATATCCTACCTTATCCATCTTTTCTACGATGGGCAGCATCTGCTCAGTGGTCATACGTGTGGCGATCAATGACTGATGCGCGTCACGCAGGACGGTTTCTGTAATCTTTACCGGTTTTTTCTCTATTTCTGCCATTTTATATCCTCCTAATATTCAACTTTACATTTATATGCCTACGCCAAAGATCGCCATGAATGTACCGGCCGCAACTGCCGTGCCGATAACGCCTGCCACATTTGGCCCCATCGCATGCATCAGAAGGAAGTTGGTCGGATCTGCCTCCGCTCCCACCTTCTGGGATACCCTGGCTGCCATCGGAACCGCAGATACGCCTGCTGAGCCGATCAGCGGGTTTACCTTTCCATGAGTAAAGAAACACATCAGTTTTCCGAACAATACCCCGGCAGCTGTTCCGAATATGAAGGCCGCAAGTCCCAGGGCCACGATCTTGAGCGTATCCCAATTCAGGAATGCCTCCGCGCTCGTGGTAGCGCCCACAGACGTTCCCAGCAGGATTACTACGATGTACATCAATGCATTGGATGCCGTCTCTGTAAGCTGTCTTACCACTCCGGACTCGCGGAACAGGTTGCCAAGCATCAGCATGCCCACCAGCGGAGCCGTCGTAGGAAGGATCGAGCATACCACGATCGTAACGATGATCGGGAAGAGGATTCTCTCCAGTTTGGAAACCGGCCTTAACTGCTCCATCTTTATCTTTCGTTCTTTTTCCGTCGTCAGAAGCTTCATGATCGGCGGCTGAATGATCGGTACCAATGACATATAAGAATATGCCGCAACCGCAATCGGCCCTAATATGGCCGTCTGCTGAAGTTTTCCGGCCAGGAAGATGGATGTCGGCCCGTCCGCTCCTCCTATGATGGAGATTGCCGCTGCCGCTTTATCTGAGAATCCCATTGCCATAGCTCCAAGGTATGCGGCAAAGATTCCAAACTGCGCAGCCGCCCCCAGAAGGAAACTCTTAGGATTCGCAATCAGAGGCCCGAAGTCTGTCATAGCGCCTACGCCAAGGAAGATCAAGGACGGAAGGATCGACCACTCATCCAGAAGATAGAAGTAGTAGAGAAGTCCGCCGGTTCCGTTGGCTGCATCTTCCGCATGCAGCATAATATCCGGATAGATATTAACGAGCAGCATACCAAACGCGATCGGTACCAGGAGCAGAGGTTCAAACCCATGTCTGATTGCCAGGTATAGGAAAAAGCATGCAACCGCAATCATAATTACATTGCCCCATGTAAGACTGAAAAATGCTGTCTGATGCACGAGGTTTCCTAATGTCGTTGTTATATATTCCATTTTTTAACCTCCAGTCGTGTTAGATAGACATAGCCAGACTATGTCCTAGTTTAAAGTAGCCAATATCGCGCCTGATTCTACTGCATCTCCTACAGCTACGTCAATACTTGCTACTGTTCCGTCTTCCGGTGCCACAACTGGGATTTCCATTTTCATTGCTTCAATAATTACGACTGCGTCGCCCTTCTTTACGCTCTGTCCAACGCTTGCTTCCAACTTGAATACTTTGCCGGCTGCTCCTGCCTTTACCTGGATGGAGCCTGCCCCTGCCGCTGGCGCCGCCGCTTTTGGAGCCGCCGGAGCTGCCTTAGGAGCCGCTGCAGGCGCTGCCGCTCTTGGAGCTGCTGGTGCTGCTCCCGCTGCGTTTTCTTCTACTGTTACGTCGTATACGTTGCCATTTACTGTGATTGTATAGTTTTTCATCTTTCTAATCCTCCTGTTTGCTTTATGAATTCCATTTATTCGATGGACGGCGTCTGATGCTGCGCACAATAAATCCATCCGTGCTGGTGCCTTCCGCCGCTGCGATCGCCGCTGAAATTACCGCAATCAACTCTGTATCATCTGTTTCAGAAACCTGGACTTCCGGTACGGCCGCGTCAGCTGCCGGAATGCTTTCCTTCTTAACTTCCGCTGCAGGCTTCTTCTTGAATGCATTTTCAATCGCAGGGATAAATCTGAATAAGGAGATAATCAGTGAAATGAAAATCAATACCACAAACACTGTTCCCATTCCAAGCACCGTATTAAGTCCCGCTTTTTCCAATATCTCGCCTGTCGTATATTCGGCATCGACGGTCATGCTGTCCAGATACAGCCTATCGTCAAATATAAACGTGATCATTGCGTCACGGTCTTTGAACTCTGCCTCTGTCGATACCTTTACTTCCTTGCCGGAAGCTTCATAGGTATAGTCGCCATGGCTCACATAATTGCCGCATTCCTTCACAGCAGCCTTCCATGCATCCATAGCGGAGATAAAACTCCCCGGCTCGATCGGAAGGCCTGCCTGCGTCAGCTGCAGGTTCATGTTGAACTCAGACATGTCGCTCCACTGCTCCATCATGGCATCATCGGCATTGGAGCAATATTCAATCAAGAATTCTGTCACTTGTTCCATGCTGGCTTCATCATATTCAACCGCCTCTTTGCTGCTTCCGCATGCGGTAAAGCAGAGCATCGCTGCAAGTACACAGAGTAATAAGCTAATTTTTTTCCTCACTTTGCCTCACCTCTCTAAACCGTACCATGCTTTTTCATCGGACGGTCTTCTCTTTTTGTGAACAACATCTCGAATGCTCCGATTACATATTTTCTCGTATCCGCCGGCTCGATGATGGTATCCACATATCCTCTTCTTGCTGCAGATAATGGGCTTGACTGCAATTCTTTATATTCTGCCGCTTTTTCCTTAATCGTGTCTGAATCGGAATCAGCGTACATGATCTTGGCCGCAAGAGCGGCTTCCATCATGCCAATCTCGGCATTCGGCCATGCATATACCATATCCGCTCCAATAGATTTGCTATTCATGGCTACATAGGCGCTTCCATAGGATTTTCCGATGATGACATTTACCTTTGGAACTGTCGCATTGGCAAACGCGTACGCAAGTCTTGCCGTATCTTTGGCCAGGTGCTTTTCTTCGTATTTGCCTGCCTTGAATCCAGACACGTTGGTAAGAGTAAGTACGGGAATATTGAAGGCATCGCAGAATGTAATAAAGTCAGCAGCCTTTTCTGCTCCTTTCGCGGACAGGGATCCGTCAAACTCTTCTACGACTTCTGCCTCTTCGTTATATACTTTTGAACGGTTTGCCACCGCGCCTACCGTCATGCCGTTCAGACGGATGAAGCCGGTAACCATATCTTTTGCATAGTGCTTCTTTGCCTCAAAGAAGATCTGGCAGTCGGATATCTGTGTCAAGGCAATAGCCGTATCCTCAGCTGCATTCTCGATTCCTTCGCAGACACGGTTCAAGTCATCCGCGCATTCATCATAAGAAGCATCTTCTTCATTATTACATGGCAGCATGCAGACCAGGGAGCGGATACTCTCAAGAATCTCTTCCTCTGATCCGATATCATCTACAAGGCCAGACTTCTCGCTCTGGAATTCTGCGGAAGACGTGTCCAGTTTAGCAGCCGTATTGCCAGGAATCGCATTGGGCGAATTCACGAATAACTTTCCTGCGTCTTTTTCCATGAACGTAAAATCCGTCAGTGCCGGAATAACAGAGAGTCCTCCTCCACAGGTTCCAAAAATCGCTGTAATCTGCGGAATCACGCCTGAAGCCATGGCCTGCTTCAGATAGAGGCTTCCAAAAGCATCCAGCGCATCCGTTGCTTCCTGGAGCCTTAAGCCGGCACAATCAACAAGGCCTATCACTGGCGCACCCATCTTCATTGCCATATCGTAGATATTCGCAATCTTCTTAGCATGCATCTCGCCGATCGCACCGCCTAATACGGATGCATCCTGGCTGTACACATACACCAAATTCCCATCAATCACTCCATAGCCGGTTATTACGCCGTCAGCCGGAGTTTCTTTTTGTTGCATGTTGAAATCAGTATTTCTGGCAGTTACTGCCCCGCCGATCTCAACAAAGCTGCCTGCATCAAGCAAAGAACTGATTCTTGCGCCTGCTGCATTTTCTGTTGCCATGTTGCCCATAGTCTAGCCCTCCATTTTCTTACATATTTTAAATAGGTTTTTACCAAATATTTTAAAAGTAAAACCAAATTTTTGCCAATTATATTATATCTATTTTTATAAGAAACTGCAATAGTTATTGCTTATTTTTTGTTAAAAAATTGACGTTCCTCTTTCTCCACAACTTTTCGTCAGAACCGTATATATAGCCCTCCTTTATCCCCAAATATATTAGACCCACAAAAACACTTACAGATTTGGAGGATAATAATGGAAACTGCAGTTAGCAAAAAGAAACGGCCCCTTGGCATCTACGTATGTGCCATAGGCTTTACATTCGAACGCTGCGCGTTCTATACAGTCAAATATCTCCTGGCAATCTAGATTGCCACCAATGCCGCTGGAGGCGGCCTGGGACTTACAGATGCAGATGCCTCCCTTGTGGCTGCACTCTTCGTGGCCTTCACTTAGGCCAGTGCTCCCTTCTGTGGATCGTTCTGGTATCCCTTCTGATGTCCATCGGTGAGATGGTATTCTCGCCACTTGGGAATTCCTTTATCACCATGCTGGCGCCGGCCAAAGTCATAGGCGCGCTTCTCGGATTCTGGCCAATTGCCGTATTTTTCGCGACGCTGATCTATCCGAAGCTCTATGCGTACCTTAAGACCGTTCCCTTCCAGATCGGATATGGGATCGTGGCTGCCATCGTCATTGTGATGGGAATCATCCTCTGGCTATTAAGCGGCAGGCTCGATCAGCTGGCTAAGGCAGAATAAAGCGTTATCCATTGACTACACAGAAAAAAGGCCGTTAAGCGGCCTTTTTATTTTCGCTATTTCTGGTTTCGAAACTGCATAGGAGTCATATTGTATGCTTTCTTAAACAGGCGGTTAAAATGTTCCACGTTCTGGTAGCCCACGGACAGCGCGATATTTTCTACCGTCATGTTGCTGCTCTTTAACAACGCTTTCGCCTTCTTCATCCGGATCTTCTTTACCAATTCGCCAAATGTCATTCCTGATTTTTCCTTGATGTATTTTGACAGATATGGCTTTGACAGGAAGAACTTCTCCGCAAGGTCATCCAGGGTAATGTCAATATAATTTGCCTGGATATAGTTCATGATCTCAATCATTCTCGCATCCTTGCAGGCATCTGCATTTCCAATCTCCTCGATCTTATTCACCGCCACGATCAGCGCTTCAATAGATGCCCGAATGATATCGGCATCTATTCCTACTCCCCAGAAGGTCTTGCCTTTGCAGATAATGCCCACATAGGCCACTGCCTTGGAGGAAGAGCCTTTTGTCAAGGAGTGTTCCTCGTAGAATGTCAGTTCATAACTGATATTAAAGTACTGCTTGATGGCGTTGCTTACTGCGTCCAGGCGTCCATTTCCCATGGCAGTAATGGCTCTGCTCTCCCCTCCATGGTTGATCGTAACTTCCGCCGTAATGCCATCCAGCTGCTGGAAGTGACATTCATCAATATGGAACACCGGCTTTGTATTAATGTAATTATCAGAGAATATCTGGTATACCCATTCTGGGGCAAGTTCCTTATGCGCCTTGTCGGATACATCTTTTACAAGATATCCTACCTCCTCGCGCATCTGCTGCGGGAGATTGATTCCATGGCTCTGCTTCAGGATGTAGTTCACGCCGCCTTTTCCAGACTGGCTATTAATACGGATGACGTCGGAATCGTATTTTCTCCCCACATCCTGCGGATCGATCGGAAGATACGGAACCGTCCATTTGTCACGCCGCTTATCCTCTCTCCATGCCATTCCCTTGGCGATGGCATCCTGGTGGGAGCCGGAGAATGCGGTAAATACCAAGTCTCCCGCATAAGGCTGCCGTTCATATACATGCATGCGGGTCAGCCGTTCATAGGTCTCCCGGATGCGTTTCATATCCGAGAAATCGAGTCCGGGATCCACGCCGTGGGAATACATATTAAGAGCCAGCGTTACGATATCCACGTTTCCGGTCCGTTCGCCGTTGCCGAACAAGGTCCCTTCGATCCGGTCCGCTCCTGCCAGAATACCAAGTTCCGCAGTCGCGACGCCGCAGCCCCTGTCATTATGCGGATGCAGGCAGAGAATCACGTTGTCGCGGTAATTCAGATTCTTATCCACATATTCCAGCTGGCAGGCAAACACATGCGGCATCGCATTCTCGACCGTCGTCGGAATATTGATGATCGCCTTATTATCTGCCGTAGGCTTCCATACATCCAGCACCGCATTGCAGACATCCACCGCATAGTCGACTTCCGTACCCGGAAAACTCTCCGGGCTGTACTGGAAGGTGAAGTTCCCATCCGTCTCGGATGCAAGTTCCAGCAGCAGTTTTGCGCCGTCCACCGCGATCTTCTTAATCTCTTCTTTGCTCTTTTTAAATACCTGCTCTCTCTGAGCTACGGACGTGGAGTTATATAAATGGATGACCGCATGGGGCGCTCCCTTGACCGCTTCAAAGGTTTTCTTGATAATATGCTCTCTCGCCTGCGTAAGTACCTGTACCGTCACATCATCCGGTATCATGTTCTTTTCAATCAACGTACGCATAAACTGGTACTCCGTCTCGGATGCAGCCGGGAATCCCACCTCGATCTCCTTAAATCCGATATCCACCAGCAGCTGGAAAAACTCCAATTTTTCTTCCAAACTCATTGGCTCTATCAAAGCCTGGTTGCCATCCCGCAAGTCTACGCTGCACCAGATCGGCGGCTTCTCTATAGAGTCCTTCCTTGCCCAATCGTAAGTAGCAACCGGAGGCATAAAATACGATTTCTCATACTTCTGATAATTTTTCATGTGATTTTCCTCTCCTTCTATCATTATTTTGAATAATAATCATCAATTTTATTGTCGTTTTTTAATACCCCCTTATCCTAACATATGAATAAGAAAAAGGAAAGTGACATTTTTAATCACTTTCCTTGATCTATTTTATTCCGTTTTCTCTGCTGCTTAATTGGCTTCCAGCGAACGTTTCTTTGTAATGGTTACCTTCTCCTCGTAGCAGCTGAAGATATCCTCTACCCGATCCTTCTTAAGTTTTGGCGTTACTACGCTGACCACCGGCACTACCACCAGTCCTGCGATCATAGCGATGGCCCCTGCATTGATTGGGGATGCAATATAGTGCAGGAACATATTGGATACGGTAATGCCTACGCCGGCAATAAAACTGGCCCATACCGCAGCCCTTGTCACACCCCTCCAGTACAGCCCATACAGGAACGGCGCAAGGAACGCGCCAGCCAAAGCCCCCCATGAGATCCCCATCAGCTGGGCGATAAAGGTTGGCGGATCCAATGCGATCACTACGGAAACCACAATGAAGAATACGATCAGCACCTGCATGGTCCGCACTTGCTTCTTCTCGCTTATATCCTTGATCACATTATCCTTCAGGAAGTCCAGCGTAAGCGTAGAGCTGGACGTCAGTACCAGGGATGCCAGCGTGGACATCGAAGCCGACAGCACCAGCACCACGACGATGCCGATCAGAATATCCGGCAGGGATGACAGCATATGTGGGATAATCCTGTCAAACACCACATTCCCTGTCTCATCATAGATCGCCTTGCCGTCAAACAGGCGTCCAAATCCTCCCAGAAAGTAACTTCCACCGGCAACCACACAGGCAAATAGAGTCGAGATCACCGTTCCTGTATTGATCGCCTTCTCGTCCTTAATGGCATAGAATTTCCCGATCATCTGAGGAAGTCCCCAGGTACCCAGGGAAGTAAGTATCACCACGCCCAGCAGGTTCAGAGGATCTGGTCCGAAAAAAGAAGTAAATGCGCCCGGCTGTCCCATGGTGACCGGAACATCGCTGGGAAGTTCCGCCATCTTCCTTACCGCATCGATGAAGCCTCCCTGCCCGCTAAGCACGGCGGCAATCACAGCCACAATGCCAATCAGCATAATGATTCCTTGTATAAAATCGTTGATCGCCGTTGCCATGTATCCTCCAAGAATTACATAAATCCCTGTAAATACGGCCATTACTACTACGCAGTATGTATAAGGTATGTCAAAGGCCATCTCAAACAATCTGGAGAGCCCGTTATAGATAGATGCCGTGTAAGGCACCAGGAACACGAATACGATGGCGGACGCCATAATTTTAAGCGCCTTGCTTCCATATCTTTCACCAAAGAAGTCCGGCATCGTCTTAGACTTCAGGTGCTGGCTCATAACCTTAGTACGGCGCCCCAGCACGACCCACGCCAGCAGACTCCCCAGCACGGCATTCCCAATCCCAATCCAGGTAGATGCCAAGCCATACTTCCATCCAAACTGTCCGGCATATCCGACAAACACAACCGCAGAGAAATATGAAGTACCATAAGCAAATGCTGTGAGCCACGGCCCAACAGAACGCCCTCCCAGCACGAATCCGTCTACGCTTCTTGCATGCTTCCTTGAATAAAGCCCTACCGCCACCATAACAACAAAAAATACAATCAGCAGCATCAACTTAATACCCATAATCTTTCCCTCACCTTTCATTCCAGTCTATTCGCCGCTTTAAACCGTTGCGCTTTAAAGCACTAAAGTTTAATGCCTACTTAGAATACCACACCCCAATCCCCCCTGTCAATACCAAATTAACTATTCTCCTCAGATTTCCTCCAATTGAATTTCCTGGAGGCTGTAGAGGTCAGGTCTTAGGAGGATGCACCCCGGCCTATTTTCGTCGAACAAGCCTTGAACTTTGTTACTGAAAATACAGCCCAAATATAGAATGGGGATTTTGCATCAGGCAAAATCCCCAAGAGCCTCTGAGATGGGAAATAATCAAAATTTCCTATCGAATAGACTCGGTTTCTATATTTAGGCTGTATTTGAAATTACAAAGTTCTGGCGAAGAGAGTCGAAGGCAGGCCGGGGTGCACCCTCCTAAGACCGTCCATCTACCGTCTCCCCCAATTCAATCGCCAAAATATTACTTCATCTTCTCCACCCGCTCCTGGATCGTCTTATTGAAATTCTCCACCCTGCGGCTGTAAGTATCATTCATAAACTTGGAATTCAGCATAAAGTCCGCGGTAGCCAGGTTGTTGGCAATCGGGATGTCATATACGACTGCGATTCTAAGCAGAGCCTTGACATCCGGGTCGTGAGGCTGGGCCTCAAGAGGATCCCACAGGAAGATCATGAAGTCAATCTGGCCTTCCACGATCTTGGCGCCAATCTGCTGGTCGCCGCCCAGCGGGCCGCTGTTGTATCCTTTGACCGGGAGGCCTGTCCTCTCCGCGATCAGTCTGGCCGTGGTGCCGGTTCCGCACAGAAAGTGGCTTTTTAGCACATCCTTATTCTTGTCGCACCAGTCTACCAGTTCCTTTTTCTTGCCATCGTGGGCTACCAGTGCAATATGCTTTGCTTTGCCTATTTCAAATGTTACATAATTATCTTCTAACATGTTATCACTCCTTTCATCGTGTACGTCTCTATCTTACTATACTTTCCCGGGCATTACAAGAACAGCGCCTCTTAGGCCTGGGATTCCTCATAGTATTTCATCAGGGCCTGGGTGCCCAGATCCCCGTAGCCTTCTGCCTCCAGTTCTTCATAGTTGGCCAGCACCTGGCTTAATACATCCAGGCTTAACTCGCTCATATTGGCTTCTGTAAGAGCCAGCTTCATATCTTTGATAAAATGCTTCATGAAGAAGCCTGGCGCATAATCCTCAGCCAGTATCTTCGGTCCGAAGATATCCAGCTGCTTGCTTCCCGCCGCCCCTGTAGAGACGGATCTAAGGACGGTTGGAAGATCCAGCCCCTTGGCTTTTGCATAGGTAATAGCCTCGCACACGCCGGAAAGGGTTCCCGCAATCATGATCTGATTGGCAAGTTTGGCATGTTGGCCGCAGCCCGCCTCTCCTTGATAGTTGATATTCGTGCCCATTGCCTCAAATAAGGGCCGGCAGGCTTCGTAATCTTCCCTCCGGCCGCCTGCCAATATGGACAAGGTTCCGGCCTTTGCTCCGGTATCCCCGCCGGTTACCGGGGCATCCAGCACATGGAATCCCTTTTTCGTCCCTGCTTCATATATCTTCTGCGCCAGCATCGGGCTGGTGGTCGTCATATCAATCAGGTAGGTCCCTTCCCTCGCGCTGTCTAAGATATTGCCTTCGTCAAAATAGACTTCTTCCACATCTTTCGGGAATCCGACTATGGTAATCACTGCCTCGCAATCTTTAACACATTCGCTGATCGATTCATGAAAGGCTGCCCCTTCGCTGATTACATCTTCCACCTTTGACTTGGTGCGGGCATAGATATGCAGTTCAAAGCCTGCCTTCATCAAATTTCTCACCATAGACTTGCCCATAATGCCTACGCCGATAAATCCTATTTTCTTCATCTGATATCCTCCTGTCCGAAAGGACGCTTATCTTATATCTTCTCCACTACTTCTCCCTGCTTCTTGTATATGCTCCCGGCCGGAACGTAGCCTCTTACGCTGGAAAGCGGATAGATATTGGTGCACTTCCCGACCACGCTTCCCGGATTGAGGACGGTTCCGCATCCGACTTCCACCTCATCCCCCAGCATAGCTCCGAATTTCTTGATTCCCGTCTCGATATTTCCATCCGGAGTCTTTAGAACTACCAGTTTCTTGTCTGATTTTACATTGGATGTGATGGAGCCTGCGCCCATATGGGCCTTATATCCCAGAATGGAATCTCCTACATAATTATAATGGGGAACCTGCACCTTATTGAACAGGACCACATTCTTAAGTTCTGTAGAATTTCCCACAACGGCGCCTTCGCCGACAATGGCATTTCCACGGATAAAAGCGCAATGCCTGACTTCCGCGTCCTTGCCGATGATTGCCGGGCCATGGATATATGCAGACTCAAATACCTTGGCTGACTTGGCGATCCACACATCTTCTCCCACCTTGTCGTATTCATCTTCCGGCAGGGCGGCCCCCAGTTCCAGGATGAAGCTGCTGATCTTCGGAAGCACCTCCCAGGGATACTCTACCCCTTCAAACAAGTCCTTTGCGATGGTTTCCTCAAGTGTGTACAAGCTGGCTACTGTTAATTCCTTCATGCTGCTTTTGTCTCCTCTCTGCTATTTAGATTCTTTCTTTGCTGCCTTCTTTGCCTGCGCCGGCTTCTTGTAAAACTGCGCGGTCCTGTCGTAGCAGGAGCGCAGCTGGCTCTGGTTATACAGGCCCTTGACCCCCTGGGTCCTGCTTACGATAAAATGCCTGAGTTTTTCCATATATTCATCCGGCGTGATCTCTCCTTCTGCAACGTATGTAAGCCCTTTCTCCCAACTGGCTGTCAGTTCCGGGTTCAGAAGCGACCGAATGGAGTTCTCCACCACGTCAAAGATCATCTCTCCCAGCATGGTAGGCGTCACAATCTGCGTCTTCTTATTCAAGGCAAGATATTTGTTATGGAAGAGTTTCTTTAAGATCTCGCCTCTGGTGGCGCTGGTTCCGATGCCGCTTCCTTTGATCTGGGCGCGCAGTTCCTCATCCTCGATCAGCTGCCCCGCATTCTCCATTGCCAGAATCAGCGATCCTGAATTGTAACGCTTCGGCGGCGACGTCTTCCCTTCTTTAATATCTAATGACTGGACCTGGAGAATCATGCCCTTTTTTAGGGCCTGTATTTTCTCAAAAAATGCCGTGTCCGTATCCTTTTCTCCGTTTTCCTCTTCTGCCTCCGCTTCGCTTTTCTTTGCCTGGGGAAGTCCTGCCACTTTCAGGTATCCTTCTTCTGCCAGCACCTTAAAATTGGAGAAAAAGGATTCTTCCTTGATCCCGGTCACAATGGCCACCTTCTGATAGACGGCCGGAGGATAGAAGATGCAAAGGAAACGCTTCACGACTACGTCATAGACCTGGCTGGCCAGATGGTTCAGAGAGCCCAGGGCATTAATGCCCTGGCCCGTAGGAATGATCGCGTAATGGTCGGTAATCTGCTTATCATTGACATATCTGGTCTTTTCAAGGCCCTTGTGGCTTCCCAGGGCCACAATATCCTGAAGGAACGGTACGGCCGGCCCATACTTCATAAGCCCATTCAGATTCTTATGGATCTCTTTTGCCACTGCCGTTGACAAGACTCTGGCATCCGTCCTGGGATAGGTGACCAGTTTCTTCTCGTACAATTCCTGTACGATGCGAAGCGTCTCGTCCGGACTGATCTTAAAACGCTTGGAACATTCATTCTGAAGTTCCGCCAGGTTAAATAAAAGCGGCGGGTTCTTCTTTTCCTTCTTCTTCTCAATGGATACGATCTGGCACTGGATGGGCTTCGGATCACTCAGATACGTGATCAGCTGTTCTGCTTTCTCCCGTTCTTTAAAGCCGTTTTCTTTGTAGAGGTCAAACGATTCAAACCATTTTGATCCCTTTACGGCCCTCCATTCTCCCTCAAAACTCTGCCCCGTCTCGCCAATCGTGCTGATCACCCGGTAGAATGGCGTCTCCACGAATTCTCTGATCTCCCGCTCTCTTCTGACCACCATGCCAAGGACGCAGGTCATGACCCGGCCCACAGAGACGACGGAATAATTGGTATGAAGATAATTGGAAATGCTGTTCCCATACTTCAAGGTAAGGAGCCTTGAAAAATTAATTCCCATCAGGTAATCTTCCTTTGCCCTCAGATATGCGGAAGCTGAAAGATTATCATATTCATCCAGGTTTTTTGCCTCCCGGATTCCCCTTAATATCTCCTCCTCGGTCTGAGAGTCGATCCAGACTCTCCTTCGCTCTTTACCATGGACTCCTGCCTGCTGCTCCACCAGACGGTAGATATACTCTCCCTCTCGTCCCGAGTCGGTGCACACGTAGATGGTGTCCACGTCTTCCCTGTTTAAAAGTCCGGCAACGATCCGAAACTGCTTGGACACTGCCGGAATCACTTCATATTTGAATTCCTCCGGTATAAAAGGCAGAGTCTCCAAACTCCACCTTTTCAGATTTGCATCATATTCTTCCGGATAGCTCATCGTTACCAGATGCCCTACGCACCAGGTAATGATGGCTTCCTCTGACTCCAGGTATCCGTCTGCTCTTCTTGTCTTTATCTTCAGTGCCTTGGCAAATTCCTGTGCCACACTGGGTTTCTCAGCAATATAAAGTGATTTCCCCATAAATATAATCTAACTCCTTTATCTCTTAAAGAACGCTCTGAGCCACGCTCCAATCGACTTTTCCTTTACAGGCGCGCTTCGCTTTGCGTGGATTGCTTCTTCCATGAACACTGCCTGCGAATCGATTGGCGGCTTTTCCTCGTCTTTCTTGCAAAACGTGCCGTCGCTTTGAAGCACTCTTGCCTTCACATTGTCACTAAGCATGACCCTCATATAGTGGTTGATCTGGCGCCTGATAATCTCATCAAGCACCGGGCATGCCACTTCGACGCGTTTCTCCGTATTTCTCGTCATCATGTCCGCAGAACCGATATAGATCTTCTGCTCTACGCCAGTACCGAAACTGAAGATACGCGGATGTTCCAGAAAGCGTCCTACCACGCTCATGACTCTTAAGTTGTCCGTGTATCCCGGTACTCCTGGAAGTATACAGCAGATTCCCCTTACAATCAAGTCTACTTTTACTCCCGCCTGGGATGCCCTTGCCAATTTCTCAATAAAATCCACATCCGTCAGCGAATTCATCTTCATCACGATACGGCCGGACGTTCCCTTGCGGATCTCCTCGTCCATAAGATAGAGCACCTTCTGCTTCAGGCTTGTGGGCGACACGATCAGGTGATCATAGATTCCATTCAGGTTGCCTATGGACATATTCTTGAAGAATTCCGCCGCATCCTTTCCGATCGTCTTGCTGCCCGTCATCAGGCACAGGTCCGTATAAAGAGCCGCCGTCTTCTCATTATAATTGCCGGTACCTATTTGGGTGATATACTGGATCTCATTCCGGTTGCGGTATGTGATCAGACAGATCTTTGAATGCACCTTATATCCCTCAAATCCATAGATGACCCTGCATCCTGCCTCCTCCATCCGCTCAGACCAGTCGATGTTATTCTGCTCGTCGAATCTTGCCCGAAGCTCGATCAGCACCGTCACCTCTTTTCCATTCTCTGCCGCGGCACATAGATATTCTACCAGCCTGGCCTTCTTAGCCAGCCGGTATATGGTAATCTTGATGGTCAGCACATTCGGATCTGTGGACGCCTCCTTGATCAGGCGCAGGAAGGGATTCATGCTCTCATACGGATAGAACAGCAGGATATCGTTCTTTTTCACCTGCTTCATGACGCTGCCTTCCTGCACATGGGCGGAATTCTGTGGTGAAAATGGGGAATAGATCAGGGAGCGCTTCATGGAATCCGGCAGATTCCCGCTGATCGCAAACACATAATCCAGCTTCATCGGCATCTTGGTCCTGAACACCTGGTTCGGCTTGATGTTGAACTTGTCGCAGAAATACTTTTCCATATCCGGGCTGAACTTTTCTGCCACCTCCAGACGCACCACCGCCATCCTGCGGCGCTTATGCAGCGTCTCCTTCATAAGATAGCGGAAGTCGTCGCTGACTTCCAGCGCTTCATCGTCCGGCGCGATATCCGCATTCCTGGTTACGCAGATGTAATTGACATCCGACACTTCATACTGTCCGAACACGATATCTACGTATTCCATCAGTACTTTTTCCATACGGATATAACGGATATCATGGCCCGGAAGATAGAGGATATCGGAGACAAATTCGGGTACCGGGACAATGCCAAGCATCGTCTTTTCCTTGATCTTGTCCTTATATCTGAGGCTGGCGGTCACATACAGCGCCTTATTAAGCAGGTGGGGAAACGGATGGTTCGCATCCACGATCTGCGGAGATAGAATGGGAAGAATCTGCTCCTTAAAGTATTTTTTCACGTATTTCTTCTCGGACTGCTCCAGTTCTTTAAAATCCAGTCCGCATACGCCATATGGATGCAGCTGCTTCTTAATGTCTGCATAAGTCTTGTCCCGCTCTTTGTAGAGAGGGGCTACTGCTTCGAATATCTTATCCAGCTGCTCCCTTGGAGTCATGCCGGAACGGCTGTCCACTGTGTTCGCATCCGTCTGCGCCATGTCGAATAGGCTTCCGACGCGGATCATAAAGAATTCATCCAGATTACTGGTGAATATCGCGACAAATTTCATCCGCTCCAGAAGCGGAACTGTCGGATCCTGCGCCTCCTCCAGAACCCTCTGGTTGAACTTAAGCCATGACAGTTCCCTGTTCTGCGTATAGTTTAAGATATCTTCCTTCATAATTTACACCCTCTTTTCCTATCATCTCATTCGTATGCCTCTATCATACCAGACAACAGGCTCTCCTTTATTAGATATAAGTTAAACTTTGGTAAATCCTTCAAAAATTTAGTCTGCGCATAATCTTTGTTTTATTTTAACACTAACCGGCATTGTTGAAAAGGGAAAAAGGAACCCGGATGCCTGCGCAAAAGGCCTCGGATTCCTTCTTTCTCTATCTTTATTTGCTCTTGATATATCCCTTTGCCGTCAAAGCCTCTGCGCAGAGCACTGCGCCGCCTGCCGCGCCGCGGACTGTATTATGGGAAAGGCCGATAAACTTGTAGTCATAGATCGTGTCTTCCCTGAGACGTCCGATAGACACTCCCATGCCGTTCTCATAGTCTACATCCAGCGTAACCTGCGGACGGTTATCTTCCTCCATATAGCGCACGAACTGCTTGGGTGCGCTTGGAAGATCGGCCTCTTGCGGAAATCCCTTATAACTCGTCAATTTCTCAATCAGCTGCTCTTTGGTCGGCTTCTTCTCGAAGTTAATGAACACGGCAGCCGTATGTCCGTTCAATACAGGAACCCGGATACACTGGCAGGTAATCTTTGGAAGCTGTGCTTTTACGATCTGGCCATCCTCTACTTTGCCAAGTACGCGAAGCGGCTCCTGCTCGCTTTTTTCTTCTTCTCCGCCAATAAATGGGATGATATTCTCTACCATCTCCGGCCAGTCCTTAAATGTCTTTCCGGCTCCCGAGATTGCTTGATAGGTAGTGGCAACCACCTCCTTGGGGCCAAATTCCTTCCATGCAGCAAGACATGGGGTATAACTCTGGATGGAGCAGTTTGGCTTGACTGCGATGAAGCCGCGCTCTGTTCCCAGACGCTTCTTCTGAGACTCGATCACATCAAAATGCTCCACGTTAATCTCCGGCACTACCATCGGAACGTCTGGCGTCCAGCGGTGAGCACTGTTGTTAGATACGACAGGGGTCTCTGTCCTGGCATAGGCTTCCTCAATTGCCTTGATCTCTTCCTTGGTCATGTCAACGGCGCTAAATACAAAGTCAACCGTTTCCGCCACCTTTTCCACTTCATTTACATTCAGGACAATCAGGCTTTTAACGCCTTCCGGCATCGGAGTATCCATCTTCCAGCGTCCGCCTACGGCCTCTTCATAAGTCTTTCCTGCTGATCTCGGGCTTGCAGCCACCGTAACGACTTCAAACCATGGATGGTTTTCTAGCAATGAGATAAAACGCTGTCCAACCATACCTGTTGCTCCTAAGATACCTACTTTTAATTTCTTTTCCATCGTCAATGTCTCCTTATCTTAATATTCCTCCATGTACTTTTTATACATGGCCAGTGTCTCTTCCATTGCCATCCTTCCCGGCGCCCCGGTCGTGATTCTCTTGTTCACGCAGGTCTCCAGGCTGATCGCATCGTATATATCTTTTTCAAAGGCCGGACAGATCTTCTGGTACTCTTCCAGAGGGAGTTCATCCAGCGCGATCTTTTTGTCAATGCATGTCAGTACCAACTGTCCTACAATGCCGTGGGCATCCCTGAAAGGCATCCCGTGATTCACCAGGTAATCAGCGGCATCCGTCGCATTGGTGAACCCATGTCTTGCACTGTCCTTCATGCGCGCTTTATTAAACTGCATGCTCCTTAGCATCCCCGCAAATAATGTCAGGCACCCCTTCGCAGTGTCTATTGCGTCGAACGCCCATTCCTTATCTTCCTGCATATCCTTATTATATGCCAGCGGAATTCCTTTCATAGTCGTAAGAAGCGCATTCAAGGCCCCGTATACCCGGCCGGTCTTGCCGCGGACCAGTTCCGCGATATCCGGGTTCTTCTTCTGGGGCATGATGCTGCTTCCCGTGCTGTAAGCATCATCAATCTCTACAAACTGGTATTCATTGGAATTCCAGATGATCACTTCCTCCGAGAATCTGCTTAAGTGCATCATAATGATGGAAAGGGACGACAGCAGTTCCAGAAGATAGTCCCTGTCGGACACTCCGTCCATGCTGTTTAGCGTAGGGCCTTCAAATCCCAGAAGCCTTGCCGTATATTCCCGGTCCAGCGGATATGTAGTCCCTGCCAGCGCGCCTGAGCCCAGCGGACACGTATTCATCCTCCGGTACAGGTCTGTCAGCCTTTCATGGTCTCTTTTGAACATCTCGAAGTATGCCCCCATATGATGGGCCAGCGTAATCGGCTGAGCCTTCTGCAGATGGGTAAATCCCGGCATGTAGGTATCAACATTCTCTTCCATAATGGTCAGGATTGCGAGCAGTATCTCTTCCACCAGATTATCCAGCATATGTACTTCATCTCTTATATAAAGCTTCATATCAAGAGCCACCTGGTCGTTCCTGCTCCTTCCGGTATGCAGCTTCTTGCCAGGCTCGCCAATCCGGTCGATCAAGGTAGCCTCCACAAAACTGTGGATGTCCTCATATTTGTCTGATATGACGAGTTTGCCCTGCTCCACGTCATCCAGGATGCCTTCCAGTCCCTCGATGATCTTTTCCTTCTCGATATCCGTAAGGATCCCTTGTCTCGCAAGCATCATCACATGCGCGATGCTGCCCCGGATATCCTGTGCATAAAATCTCTTGTCAAATGATATTGATGCATTAAAATTGTATACTAACTGGTCTGTTTCTTTTGTGAAACGACCTCCCCACAACTGTGCCATATGGATTTTCTTCCTTTCGTATTGAATCGTTGTCTACGATTTTATCATATTTCTGCATAAATTCAAACAATTATTGCATTATTTTACATTTCTTATGGAAAACTCGCATCCGCAGTAGTCCTGCCTGTAGAGTCCGAATTCCTTCGACAACTCGATGGAACGCTTATATCCGTTCCTTTTTTTGAAGTCTGACTGCAGGTATTTCACACCGTATTCATTCGCAAGCCTGGTTCCGATCTCGTTTAAACGGTCTGCATTCTTAAGCGGGCTGATGCTCAGCGTAGTCGTATAATATTCAAATCCGCCTTCTTTTGCAATCTTTGCCGCTTCCCGAAGTCTTAGCTCGTAGCACTTCAGACAGCGCTCGCCGCCTTCTTTCAGATGTTCCATTCCCCTTGCCATCTCATAAAACCGTTCCTTATCATAGTGCCCGGCAATAAATAATACCGGACGCTTCACCTTCATCTCGCCGATCAGCATCTGCTGCTCCAGTATCCTCTTGGTATATTCGCTCTCTGGAAATATATTGGGATTATAATAGAAAACCGTGATATTAAAATAGTCGCTCAGATATTCCAGCACATAACTGCTGCAAGGCGCGCAGCAGCTGTGCAGCAATAGGCTTGGCACTTTCTCTTCCTTTTTCAGGCGTTCGATCAGCCTGTCCAGTTCCTTCTGATAATTCATCCTGCCCCATCCCCTTGATAGTTCTTGGTGTTGTACTTATGAATTATAACTTCTTCTTACTATTCTGACAAGTGCAATCCGTCACTAATTCCCCATATCCACATAAAATAGTATATAGTCATTACAGGAGGTTCCTATGGAACAAGTATTAGAATTAAAACATATCCATTACGCCTACCATAACCTGGAAGGAGAAACGCCTGCTCTTATCGACATCTCCTTTGCATTGAACAAAGGGGAGTTTGTATCCATAGTAGGACCTTCCGGCTGTGGCAAATCTACACTTCTTTCTCTGATCGCAGGGTTGATCACTCCGGAAAAAGGCCTGATAAAAATTAATGGCAAGTACTTAAGAGAGAGTACCACGAATGTAGGATATATGCTTCAGCATGACGAACTCTTTGAATGGCGCACGATCTACAACAACGTAGTACTGGGGCTTGAAGTACAACACATGCTCACGGCCAGAACCCGGCAGCGTGCCCATGAACTTCTGAATGTCTATGGCTTGAGCCAGTTCGAGAATGCCCGCCCGTCCGAACTGTCCGGCGGCATGCGCCAAAGGGCCGCTCTCATCCGGACGCTGGTTCTGGAGCCTGACCTTCTGCTTCTGGATGAGCCTTTCTCTGCCCTGGATTATCAAACCCGGCTGAATGTAGGCGATGACATCGGACAGATCCTCCGCCAGGAGAAGAAGTCTGCCTTGCTGGTGACTCATGACTTGTCGGAGGCAATCTCTCTGGCTGACAGAGTCATCGTCTTATCGGGCCGGCCGGCTACCATCAGGCAGACGATCCCGCTCATATTCGATCTGGATTCCGATACGCCCCTGAACCGCAGGAACGCTCCGGAATTCAAGACCTATTTCAATCTCATCTGGAAGGAGCTGAACACCAATGAGTGACCTATCTGCAGGACAGAAAAAATACCTTCTCCAGCATAAGAAGCATAAAAGAATTGTCTGTGTTTCCAGGATACTGATTCTTTTAAGTTTCCTTTTTATCTGGGAATTCACTGCTAATGTGGGGATCATAGATTCTTTTATCTTCAGCAGCCCTTCTAAGATTGCGCTGTGCTTCTGGGGCATGGTGCTGGATAAAAGCATCTTCCTCCATATTGGAGTCACATTGTATGAGACCATCGTCAGCTTCCTGCTCGTAATTGCCATCAGCATTCTGGTGGCAGTTACGCTCTGGTTCAGCAGCAAGCTCTCCGAGATCCTAGATCCCTATCTGGTAGTCCTGAACAGCCTGCCCAAATCGGCGCTGGCGCCACTCTTAATCGTCTGGCTGGGGGCTACCAAGACTACCATTATCGTGGCCGGAATGTCTGTGGCGATCTTCGGCAGCATCCTAAGCCTTTATACCAGTTTTACCATCGTAGACCCAGGAAAGATAAAGTTAATCTATACCTTAGGAGGAAGCAGGTTCCATGCCCTGACCAAGGTCGTTCTCCCCAGCACGATTCCTACCATTATCAGTAATATGAAAGTCAACATCGGTCTATGCCTGGTAGGCGTGATCATCGGAGAATTCCTGGCGGCAAGAGATGGGCTTGGTTATCTGATCATTTACTCAAGCCAGGTCTTTAAAATGGATTGGCTGCTGATGTCCATCGTTCTGCTCTGCATTATGGCAATGGGGTTGTATTCGCTGATAAACCTTCTGGAAAGAATCTATCACAAGCGGGTATGACTTTGTTGCAAAGAGGGCGTTCTATGGCAAGGCGGCAAAAAAGCAGCTGCGGTTTCCCGCAACTGCCATACATATTAAATCGCTTCCTCATTCCAGCGTATCTTCGTTACGCATTCTGTCCACATATTCTGTCATCTCATCCGATGCCCCATCAAAAAGATAACGCTTTCCTTTTGAAGTCTTTTCCAGATGTTCTTCCCGCAGTTCTTGTTTTGCCAGTAAGATCTCGTTTTGCAGGCCTTGTGCCGATATCCGGTGTCCGCCCTGTCCCAATATGATCACCTGTTCCAGCGCATCTGACGTGGCAACGGTAACATGGTGCCTGCGTCCGATCTTGTGCGCCGTCTTCTCAATATACTGGTCCGCCGTCTCTGCTTCCTTCGTGTACACTACATAGATATTATGGTACTTGAATATGGTACCAGGATTTCCCTCCACCTTATAGGCATCAAATACGAGAATCAGCGTCATCTTCCGGAATCCCTGGTAATCGCTTAAGATATCCATCAGCCTGTCCCTGGCGCTCATGATATTGTCTTCTGCCAGTTGCTTTAGTTCCTCCCAGGCAAAGATAATATTGTACCCGTCTACCAGCAGATATGCTTCCTCATCTTCTGCTTTTTTCTTTCTGCCTGTACTCTGTCCGGAATGATAGCCTTCCGGGCTTGCTGCAATCTTCCTTCGCTGCGGCGCGCTCTTACGTCTGATGGGACCATACGTGCGCTCGAATATCTCCTTTAGTTCTTTCTCATCCCCTATGAAATCCCTGGATTCTTGTCCGGCTGTGTGCGGCGCGCTCACTGCAGCTTCTTGCCTTTGCTTTTCTCCCTGCGGCTTCCAGCCACTGTCCACATGCATCAGTTCTTCCACCTGATCCCACCTTGCCACATATCCTGCCCCATGAGCACAGAATACAGAGCCTGTAGGATTATCAAGGTCGCTCTCCGAATCATAGCCGATCGCTTCGATCACCTCTTTTGCATTGGCACATGGGGAATATCCTTTCAGCATGCAAAAGAGCCTCCCTCTGCCCCTGGTGTAAGATATGACTTCCGTCTGATAGTCCCGCATTGCAGCGACGGGGGCGCTGCCGGACAGCACTGACATATCTCCTTCCTTAACAGGCGGCTCAAAACGCCCGTTCATTCTCTGGATATCCGCCATTGCCCGGCCCACATTCTCCGTAGGCACTTCCAGGCGGAACGTATAGTAGGGCTCCAGCAGGATGCTCTGCGCCTTCTTAAGCCCCTGGCGCACAGCCCGGTATACCGCCTGCCTGAAATCCCCGCCTTCCGTATGCTTCTGATGGGCCTTGCCTGCAATGAGCGTTATCTTCATATCCGTGATCGCCGATCCGGTAAGCACGCCCAGATGCTCCTTTTCCTCCAGATGGGTTAAGATCAGCCTCTGCCAGTTTCCGTCCAGCTGGTCAACACTGACCTCGGAAGCAAACACAAGTCCGCTTCCTTCTTCCAGCGGCTCCAACAGAAGGTGGACTTCCGCATAATGGCGCAGCGGCTCGAAGTGCCCTACGCCTTCCACCGGGTAGCCTATGGTTTCCTTGTAGACGATGCTGCCCGTATCAAATTGCACGGCCATCCCAAAGCGGTCCCAGATCAGCCTTTTTAATACGTCTATCTGGACTTCTCCCATCAGTTTCGCATGAATCTCACCCAGCCTTTCATTCCAGACGATATGAAGCTGGGGCTCCTCTTCTTCCAGCAACTTAAAATTCCTGAGGCTGGCCTGTACATCGGCATCTTCCGGCAATACGATCCGATACGTCAATACTGGCTCCAGCACCGGCATATCCGATGCCTTCTCAATTCCCAGTCCCTGTCCGGGATAGGTGGTATCAAGCCCGGTAACCGCGCACACCATGCCCGCCTCTGCCTCCTGCGCCAGTTCATGCTTATTCCCGGAATAGATGCGGATCTGATCGACTTTGCTTTCCCCGATCACATCCTTTACCTTTAGTCTTCCTCCCGTGATCTTCAGATACGTCAGCCTGCTTCCCTGGCTGTCCCTTGCAATCTTATACACCTTAGCCCCGAATTCGTCCGGATATTTCTTTGCTGTTGTAAATGTCGCAAGCCCTTCTAATAATTCTTCCACCCTGGATAATTTCAGGGCAGAGCCAAAATAGCAGGGGAATACTTTCCGCTCTTCGATCAGCCTGGCAATGGCCTTCGTCTCAAGATGTCCGTCCGCCAGGTAATGTTCCAACGTCTTCTCATCGCACAGCGCCACCTGCTCGTAAAAATCCTGCTGCGCCCCTTCCTGCCCAAAGTCTATACACTCTCCGCCAAACCTGGCGTTAATCTGTTTCATAAGGCTATCCCGGTCTGTCCCTTCCTGATCCATCTTATTGATAAATAGGAAGGTTGGAATCTTATACCTATCCAGGAGCCGCCACAGCGTCTCTGTATGCCCCTGGATGCCGTCCGAGCCGCTGATCAATAAGAGGGCATAGTCCAGCACCGGGAGCGTGCGTTCCATCTCCGCCGAAAAATCCACATGCCCTGGGGTGTCCAGAAGCGTTATCTCTATATCGCCCGCCTGAAATACCACCTGCTTGGAGAAGATGGTAATCCCTCTCTCCCTTTCCAGTTCAAACGTATCTAAAAAAGCATTTCCATGGTCTACCCTGCCAAGTTTCCGCAGGCTGCCGCTAAGGTACAGCATTCCTTCCGACAGCGTGGTCTTCCCTGCATCCACATGGGCCAAAATACCTAAAACAATTTTTTTCTTCATCTATCTGTCTTCCCTGCTTGCTAGTTTATATCGTATTTCTTTCATTGACGAATCATAATAGTAAACGTGATCTTCCTTATGCCATTATCATAAGTCATAATAACTAATTTATTATAGTCTTTTTTTTATGCCCAAGTCAATATTCTTACAATTTTATCAGACATTTCACTCAAAAAACTAACTTTTAAACTTTTAAAAAAAGTTCTTGCAAATATTGTAAAATTCGTTATAATATTATTTGTGGCTGTTATGAAACGGCACATGCTGGAATAGCTCAGTCGGTAGAGCACTTCACTCGTAATGAAGGGGTCGTCGGTTCAAGTCCGATTTCCAGCTTTTTAATCAAAAATAGCGCTAGTCTTAAAAATCAGATTATTAAATGAGTTGATAAATGAATAGTTCTTCATTTATCAACTCGCTTTTTTTGCTTATAAGCCTTCCAGTTCTTTCATTTCCATTCCTGAACGGATGCATCTCAATTCCCTTTTGGCATATGGACCGTCAGTTGCGGATATGGTATCTCCACGCCATGCTCGTCAAGCGTCAGCTTGATGGTCTCCAAAAGCCGCCATTTGGTGGGCCAGAACTCCTCATTCTTCACCCATGCCCTGGCGCCAATTACGACGGCGCTGTCTGCCAGATCATCTACGAACACCACGATCTCATCATCTTTCAGGATGCTCTCGTCCTGGCGTATAATATTTTCAATCAGCATCTTCGCCTTTTTAAGGTCTGCGCTGTAGGAAATGGATAGTTTAAGGTCCAGCCGCCTTTCATCCTTTGCAGTGGCATTGGTAAGGCTGTTGTTGGTCAGCATTCCGTTGGGTATCACGATCGTCTTATTGTCGATGGTGCTGAGTTTTGTATAGAATATCTGAATTTCCTTGACGGTTCCTTCTTTTCCATTGGAATCCTCAATGATGTAATCTCCGACTTCAAATGGCTTCAAAAGCAGTATCAGCACGCCGCCGGCAAAGTTAGACAGGCTTCCCTGGAGGGCAAGACCGATAGCCACGCCGCCGGATGCGATCAGCGCTGCCACAGATGTGGTATCTACGCCGAACTTGGACGCAATGCTGAATATGAGCAGAAAGTATAATGCGAATTTTAACACGGAATCCACAAACTGCTCTACGCCCTTATCCGCGCTGGATCTCTCGATGGAGCGCCTTACGATCTTGCGTATCCATTTGATCAGAATCCGGCCGATGAAGAAGAATACCAGGGCCAGAAGAACCCGGATTCCAAAGCCGATCAGCGTTGGGATATTGTCTTGTATATATTGGGCAAAACGGCTGACTTCTTTCACCGTCTGCTGGGTCACTTCAGCAACTTCGTTGGTCGTCTCTGTTGTCATATTTATCCTCCTTGTCTCTACTTTAAGGCAAGAAATGCGCTCAGATTGCCCCTTTTCTCTCCTGTAGCCCGATGCGAGAACAGAACCTCTTGATTACAATGGGTGCACAGATTGGTAACTGCAAGATTCTCTTTGCGGATTCCTGCTTCCAGGAATACCTCTTCGTTGGCCCGCCACAGGTCCAACTGGTACTTTCCATTTTCTTTTCTATAGAACAGCCGGGGCCAGACTGCTTCATTAAAACTGTCTCGGAATCTGTCAATTACATCCTCGCTGACTTCATAGCAGTCCTGACAGATGGATGGACCGATGGCCGCAACGATGTCTTCCGTCCTTGAGCCATATTCCCTCATCATAGCCTGCACGGTAACCTTTCCTATCTTGCCCACCGTCCCTCTCCATCCGGAATGGCTCAGGCCGATGGCCTTTTTTACCGGATCGACCAGAAAAAGCGGAACGCAGTCCGCGTAGAAGGTTACCAGGCAGATCCCCGGCACATTAGTCACCAGTCCGTCCGTTTCCATAAATCTTCGCCCTCTGTCTTCAGCTTGGACCACTGCCACATTGGTGGTGTGGGTCTGATGCGTGTAGGTCATATCCTCCGGCTGCACGCCGATAGCCGCCCCAATTCTGCGCCTGTTCTCAGCTACCGCTTCAGGGTCGTCGCCCCTGGTGGTGCTGATGTTCATGGTAGCGCAACTGCCTGTGCTGACTCCTCCCAGTTTTGTCGAAAACCCATGCTTTACTGCGCCGGTTCCCTCAAGCAGCGGGTAGGAAAGGTATGGAACCCCATTCACCACATTCTCATCAAATATATGTTCTTCATTCTTATAGGTTAAGCCTAATCTCATGATTTTATCCTCTTCCTTGTCATGCTAGCCAATATAGTCAAAAGCATTCTTGTATAAAGTAATCTCGTCTCCTTCTATGCTGACCACGTCAAAGCGGCATTCGATTCCCTGAAGCCCCTTAGCGGCAAGGTAGTACAGGGCGCATTTTGAGATAATCCTCTGCTTCTTTTCGTCCACGGCCTCGGCCGGATGTCCGCTTCCCGGGCCGCCGCGGTATTTTACCTCGCAGAATACGAGGCATTTTCCGTCTCTTGCTATAATGTCAATCTCGCCCATCCTGCACCGGAAGTTATACTCCTGTATTACATATCCTCCGGCTTCCAGAAAAGCGCCGGCCTTTCTTTCATATTCCGTGCCGATCTTTCGTGTATTGAATCCCATGCTGCCGCCTTCTTCTTGCTATACAAAGTTCTTAATAAATGTAGCCCTGTGGATCGGGGAGGGCCCTAATTCCCTAAGCCCCGCGATATGCGCCTTGGTCCCATATCCTTTATTGCTGGCAAAGCCATAGCCCGGAAGTACCTGGTCATACTCCACCATCAGCCTGTCCCTAGTCACCTTTGCGATAATGCTGGCCGCCGCTATGGATACGCTCTTAGCGTCTCCTTTTATGATGGGCACCTGCCGTATGGAAACCTGCGGGATGGTAACGGCATCGTTCAGCAAAAGATCCGGCTCTACCTTAAGATTAGAGATTGCCATCCGCATTGCCTCATATGTTGCCTGAAGGATGTTGATCTCATCGATCCTTGCCGAGCCTACAATTCCGATGCCTGTGGCAACCGCCCTCTCCATAATCTCCTCATACAGCGCCTCCCGCTTCTTTTCCGAGAGTTTTTTGGAATCATTCAGATACAGGATGGAACCATCTTTAGGCAGGATCACCGCGCCTGCCACAACCGGCCCTGCAAGCGGCCCCCTTCCTACTTCATCAATTCCGCATATATACCGGCACGCCCCGTATTCCTTCTCGTATACGCTCATAGCCTCGGTGCGCGCCAGTTCCTTTTCCAGCCTCTCCTGCTGCTTTCTAAGCCTTTCCTCTTCCCGTTTATTCATGCTTGATCACTCCCATTTTGTCAAATGGATAGATGCGGATCCAGGCTCTTCCCATCAGATCCTTCCTCTTCAGGATTCCAACGCTTGGGTCCCTGCTGTCAGAACTGTGGTTCCGATTGTCCCCCAGGACAAAATACTCATCCTCCCCCAGGGTGATTGGCTCGGCAGCAATTCCCGCCGCCTCCATCACTTCCGTGCCATAGATATCGCCGACAAGCTGTTCGCCGTTGATATACGTATATCCGTCGATTACCTGGACCGTCTCTCCCGGAAGTCCGATGATGCGCTTGATATAGTATGTATTTTCCTCATACTTATAGGGAAATACAATAATATCATACCGCTTCGGCTCCTTGAAATGATAGGTCAGCTTATCTACGATCAAGTTGTCTCCATTGCTCAACGTCGTCTCCATGGATGAGCCGCTGACTCTCGTTCTCTGCCCTACAAAGGTGATAATCAGGTAAGTAAGGCCAATGATAATCAGTATATATAGAAGCCATCCTCCCAGTTCCCGGAAAATGCTTCTTTCTTTCGTCTCTTCTCTTGTACGTCTTGCCATCTGCTGCAATCCCCTTTCTGACTCCTCACTAGATTCTATCACACTTCCTGTGGATATTCCAGTGTAAGCCTTCCCAGTTTTCCATTCCGGAAATCATCCAGCAAAAGAAGCGCCGCCTTTTCCGTGTCCAGCTCGCTGCCCTTCAAGAGACAGTTTCTGCTTCTTGCGATGCCGGCAAGCATGACATAGGCGTCGTCTGATGGTTCCACGCTGTATTTTTCTTCCAGTACGCCCGGATAATTCGCATTCAGGAACTTGATCAGCTCGGCTGCCAGTTCTTCCGTATTCAGGATTTCGTCTTTGATAGAGCCGATAAAGGCCAGCCTTAATCCAACTTTCTGGTCTTCAAACTTCGGCCAGAGGATTCCCGGCGTATCCAGAAGTTCTACCTGCTTATTCAGGCGAATCCACTGCTTTCCCTTGGTTACTCCCGGCTTATTGCCGGTCTTTGCGCAGGCTTTCCCCGCCAGCGCATTGATAAAGGTGGATTTTCCCACATTGGGAATACCCACCACCATGGCCCGTACCGGACGGTTGAGGATTCCCCTCTTCCGGTCCCGTTCCATCTTCTCTTTGCAGGCCTCCTGGATAACACCCTGGATGGACTTCAATCCGCCGCCTTTTTTGGAGTTCAACTTGACAACGAAGAAGCCCTTCTCCCTGAAGTATTCCGCCCAGGCATCGTTCCACTTGTCCTCCGCCAGATCGGCCTTATTCAGAAGAATCATCCTCGACTTGTTCTTCCCCAGTTCATCAATATCCGGATTCCTGCTGCTCACCGGAATCCTGGCGTCCACCAGCTCGATCACCAGATCAATTAATTTTATATTCTCCTGCATCATACGCTTTGCTTTTGTCATATGACCCGGATACCATTGAAAATGCATACATTATCTCCTTATCTGATCAATCCAAAACTTTTCTTCGGGGATATGGTAAGCCATGCTTTCCCATATATATACTCCCGCTTTACATTGCCCACATCCGCATTCCTGCTGTCCTCGCTGTTTTGGCGGTCATCCCCCAGCACAAAATACTCGTCTCCTGCCAGATGTATCTTCTCGTTGGCAATTCCCACATCATCTATATCCGTCGTCTTGTAATCCTCTTCCAGCTTTTCCCCGTCAATATATATCCGGTTCTCGATAATCTCAACCGTCTCTCCGGGAAGCCCTACGATTCTTTTAATGTAATAGTGGGCATTTTCATTCCCCTTGGGCTTGAATACGATAATATCGCCTCTTTTGGGAGTCGTGGCATTGTATACGATACGGTTCACAAGGACGACATCGCCATTATGAAGCACTGGGTTCATAGAATCCCCTACGGTGCTGACTCTCTGGCCGAAATACCACACAGCCACGAAAGCCAGAAGGCATACAATGGCAATCTTGAATATCCAGATTCCGACAGCCGGAAGATATTCAAGGTTGATGCGGATTCTTTTTCTTCTTGGCCTTGAAAATCCCAGGCCCTTTCTTCTTCGTCTCATATTTTCCCCTTAAAACAGAAAAAGGACAATATACAATATGTACTTGTCCTTTTCTCATCGTCTCTTATTTTACTAATTCTTTTACTTTGGCTCTCTTGCCCACACGGTCTCTTAAGTAGTTCAGTTTCGCTCTTCTTACCTTACCTCTTCTAACTACTTCAACTCTCTCAACGTTTGGTGAGTGTACCGGCCAAGTCTTCTCAACACCGATTCCGTTAGAATTCTTTCTTACGGTAAATGTCTCTCTTGATCCGCCGCCCTGTCTCTTCAGTACGGTTCCCTCAAATACCTGGATTCTCTCGCGAGCGCCTTCTTTGATTTTGCCGTATACCTTTACCGTATCTCCAACATGGAATTCCGGAGCCTGCTCTTTTAACTGCTCGGCTTCAATATTCTTAATAATATCGTTCATTCTGTGTGACCTCCTTATTTACTTGGATGTTCTTAATACATGCGTACTAGAGGACCATCTCTCTCTTCACAACATGCTATAGTTTATCATATTTATTAATCTATTGCAAGACTTTTCTTGGCGATTTCCAGTTCTTTCTCTGTCAGATTAGCCTTCTTTAACAGATCCGGCCGGTTCTTTGCCGTGCGTATGATGGACTGTTCCCTTCTCCATGCTTCGATGTTGGCATGATGCCCGGAGAGAAGTACCTGAGGCACCTGCTTCTCATGCCATATCTCCGGCCTTGAGTACTGGGGATACTCCAGCAGATTATCCTGGAAACTTTCGAATTCCGCAGACACGTCATTGTGCAGTACTCCGGGAACCAGCCTTGAGATGGCATCTACCATTATCATTGCCGGCAGTTCGCCTCCGGTCAGCACATAATCGCCTATAGATACGTAATCCGTCACGATCTCTTCCAGTACCCTCTCATCGATGCCTTCATAATGTCCGCACAATAGCACCAGCTCTTCTTCCCTGGCATACTCCTCGGCCATCGTCTGGCAGAACGTCCTGCCCTGGGGGGACAGATACACGACTCTCGGACGCTTCCCGCTTTTCTGGCAGATTGCCTCATAGGTCTGATAGACCGGCTCCGCCTGCATCAGCATCCCTGCTCCGCCTCCATAGGGATAGTCGTCCACGCTGTTGTGCTTATTATACGCATAATCCCTTATATTAACCGCATCAATGCTTAGCAGTCCCTTTTCTATCGCCCTGCCGGTAATGCTGGTGTTCAGGCCATTCATTACCATGTCAGGAAATAACGTCATAATATAAAAATGCATGTTTCTTATCTCCTTAAATCACTACGTCTATGCCTTTGGCGGCAGGCTTACACAAGGCCTGCCATCACATGAATTTTCATCAGCCTGCCGGGGATGTCCACATCCAGGATACACTCCTTGATCGCCGGAATCAGCACTTCCCCGCCATCAGCCCGCCTGATCACATAGACGTCATTGGCGCCTGTCTCCATTACATCCTTAAGCGTCCCAAATTCCTCTCCTTCATCCGTAATGACCTTCATGCCGATCATATCTGCAATGAAATATTCGTCCTCTTCCAGTTCCACCGCGTCTTCGCGATTTACAAAAAGCGGGCATCTCTTATATCTTTCTACGTCGTTTATATTATCAATGCCTTTAAACTTCAGGATGACAAACTGTTTAAAAAATTTCACCCCTTCAATTTCCAAAGACAATGTCTCTTTCCCTGTATCCAGCATCACATCCTTCAGTTCCCTGAACCTCTTCGCATCATCCGTGGTCGGAAATACTTTGACCTCTCCGCGGATTCCATGCGTAGACGTAATGACGCCTACCTGTAATAACTCTTCCATATGAATCTCCTCTTTCCGGGACGAATAAGGACAGGCCTGTCCCCAAGTCTGTCCCTCTCATATTCGTATTAATCCATGATATCTACGATAACTTTCTTATCTTCCTTCGCAGCCGCTGCCTTTACCACAGAGCGGATTGCTTTGGCGATACGTCCCTGCTTCCCAATCACCTTGCCCATATCGGAATCGGCAACATGTACTTCCAGGATCATCGTCTTCTTATCCTCACGCTCATTAACAACAACGCTGTCAGGATCGTCGACTAACGCTTTCGCGATAACCTCAACTAATTCTTTCATATCGTGCACCTCCAAAGGCATGTCTTATTTCTCAATGCCAGCTGCTTTAAGAATCTTGCTTACTGCTTCTGTAGGCTGTGCACCATTGCTTAACCACTTCTTAGCTGCTTCCTCGTCAACCTTGATTGCGCTAGGATCACAGTTCGGATCGTAAGTACCGATCTCATCGATGAACTTGCCATCTCTTGGTGATCTGGAATCAGCAACGATGATTCTATAGAAAGGAGCCTTCTTCTGTCCCATTCTTCTTAATCTGATTTTTACTGCCATAGTATTTCACCTCCATAATATTTTTTCATTATCTATATAACGCGCGCCTGCGCGGTATACCAACTTTAGAACGGCAGGCGGAACTTTCCTTTTCTGCCGCTTTTTCCCACCATCTTCATCATCTTCTTCATCTCGCCGAATTGCTTGACCATCCGGTTGACTTCGCTGATGTCTACCCCTGCTCCTCTTGCAATCCTGTGCTTTCTGGAAGGATTCAGAAGATCCGGATTCCTTCTTTCCTCCGGCGTCATGGAATAGATCATGGCCTCCATCCTTGCCATATTCTTCTCTGCCTGGGCCGTCTGGTCTTCGTCCAGATCCTTCATCTTGCCCATGCCTGCGCCCAGCGCTGGCATCATGCTCATGATGCTGCCAAGGCCTCCCATGTTCTTCATCTGCTTTACGCTTTCCAAATAGTCTTCAAAATCGAACTGGGCTTTTTTCAGTTTCTGGGACATCTGCTTTGCTTTTTCTTCATCGATCTCGGCCTCCGCCTTCTCGATCAAAGTGAGCACGTCTCCCATTCCCAGAATACGGGATGCCATCCGATCCGGATAGAACTGTTCCAGATCAGAGAGTTTCTCTCCCATACCTACATATAGGATCGGCTTTCCGGTAACTGCCTTTACAGACAGCGCCGCGCCGCCCCTTGTATCGCCGTCAAGCTTGGTGACGATGACTCCGTCTACGCCAATCTTTTCATTAAACTCTTTGGCCACGTTCACCGCGTCCTGTCCTGTCATGGCATCGATCACCAGGATTGTCTGATGAACGTTCACCGCTTCCTTGATCTCTGCCAGCTCCGCCATCATATCTTCATCAATATGAAGGCGTCCGGCTGTATCCAGAATCACGATCCGGTTGCCGTTTTTCTGTGCATGCTCGATCGCCGCTTTGGCAATGTTGGACGGCTTATGGCTCTCGCCCATGGCGAACACTTCCACGCCCTGCTTCTCGCCATTAACCTGTAACTGCTTGATCGCCGCCGGTCGGTATACGTCACAGGCCACCAGAAGAGGGTTCTTACCCTTTACCTTATATTTCCCTGCCAGTTTGGCAGTGGTTGTCGTCTTTCCAGCTCCCTGAAGGCCCGCCATCATGATGACCGTGATGGCGCTTCCCGGCTGAAGCGCGATCTCCGTAGTCTCGGAGCCCATCAGCTTCACCAGTTCCTCGTTGACAATTTTAATCACCATCTGGCCCGGATTCAGTCCGTTCATCACGTCCTGGCCTATGGCCCGCTCCTGAACGTTCTTAATAAAATCCTTAACAACCTTGAAGTTGACGTCCGCCGCAAGCAGCGCCCTCTTGATCTCTTTGAGGGCTTCCTTTACATCATCTTCGGTCAGTCGGCCTTTACTTCTTAAGTTCTTGAAAATGTTCTGAAGTTTTTCTGTCAAACTGTCAAATGCCATTTTACAACTCCTCTATGATCTCGCCGGATATCCTGCGGATCTTCTCTATAATGTCATGGATATCGCTTTCTTGATATCCATCCAGCAAATCGTCAATCTGCTTCACCTTATCCTTGACAGCCACGAATTTTGCTACCAGCTGCAGTTTATCTTCGTAGTCCTTAAGCGTCTGATTGCATCTCTTGATCAGGTCATGCACGCCCTGGCGGCTGATGCCTGCCTCTTTTGCAATCTCTCCCAAGGATAGGTCTTCCAATACGAACTGTTCATAGATCTCCTTCTGATGCTTGGTCAGAAGTTCTCCATAAAAATCGTATAGCAATGCCTGTTCTAATATCTCATTCATTTTCTCACCTGTGTTATCATATAACAAAAAAATAAAGGTGTCAAGTATTTTTTCTTGACACCCCGTAAACCTTTTTATTAATTGCTTCCGTCTCCGGCTGCATGCCGCCGCCCCAAGACTTCCTCCTTTTGAGCCGTCGATATTGGCAAGCGGCACATCCTCGTCCTCGGAAGTCACCAGGCCGTTATCGTCTTCGTCATCTGTCTGGATCCCGTTCGCCTCATTTTTCTTTCAGCAGTCTCTCTACATTCAGAATTCCCCATCCATAGAAGGGCATCTTCTTTCCAGCCTTATCGCACCGCTCCCTCAGCAGCAGTTTAATCTCTACATTTCCCGCATCTGGATATTTGGACAGGTATAAAGCAATCGCCCCTGCCACTATTGGCGTTGCCATAGACGTCCCGCTTTTCATAACATAGGGCCTTCGATCCTTCGGATAACCTGCATTGCAGGACATAATCTGATAGCCCGGCGCCACCAGGTCAGGCTTTACGATGCACTGCTGCGTGGGACCAAGTCCGGAGCAGTTATTCTTTACCTTGGAATTACCCATTGCCCCCACGGTAATTACTTTCCGGCTGTTTCCGGGTACTGCCACCGTCCCTTCTCCCGGCCCGTAGTTACCGGCAGACACCACTACCGCAATACCCGCATCCCACAATTGCTCCACTGCATGCAGCAGTTCATTCTCCTTAGGCTCCTCCAGGCCTGTCTTTGCTCCCACCGATAGATTCACCACATGGATGCCATATTTAAGCCGGTTCTTAAAGATCCACCGGATTCCCTCCAGGATCTGCCGAATGCTCCCCTCCCCGCCTTCATCCAGAACCTTGACGATAACCAGCCTGGCCTTGGGTGCCATCCCCCCATAGAGGCCTCGATAGGCGCGCCCGTCCCCCGCCAGGATTCCTGTCACATGGGTCCCATGGCCGCTGTCGTCATATAAGCCATGCCGTCCGTTCACGCAATCCTTAAACCCTATGACCCTTCCGGTAAAGTCGGGGTGCATGGCAAGCCCTGTGTCCAGTACGGCCACGCATACGTCTCTGCCATTATTCATTGCTTCTATCGTATCACTGCACCAATAATGCACTGCCTGTTTCACATGATTCATGTTAAAATATCCTTTTTTATCAGGATATTCGAATCATCCGGTATCCGACACCAATATGCGTCTGAATATATTGGGGGTGGTTCTTGTCTTTCTCTATCTTCTTTCGAAGAGAAGCCATATAGACTCTTAAGGAAGACCTATCGCTCTCAATGGCATTGACCCATACTTTATCCAGGATGAACTGATAAGTAAGCACCTTCCCCACATTTTTTGCCAGAAGGCATAAAAGGCTATATTCCAAAGGCATAAGATGAATCTCATGATCTCCGATAGATACCGTTCCCGCACCATAATCAATCGTCAGTTCGCCATTATGGAAAATGCTTGCATTTCCCTCGTCCTTCTGCATCAGATATTGGACGCGCCGAAGCGTTGAGCGCAGCCTTGCCAGCAGTTCCTCTACGCTGAAGGGCTTCGTCAGATAATCGTCCGCCCCTGCGTCTAAGGCATCCACCTTGTCATGATCATCGCTACGGGCGCTGATCACGATAATCGGAGCCACGGACCAGGTGCGTATCTTCTTGATCACGTCCACGCCGTCCATATCCGGAAGTCCCAGATCCATCAGAATAATGTCCGGGCTTCCAGATGCCGCGGACATGACTGCCTGATTCCCATTGGCAGCAGCCATATACTTATAATTCTGCGATTCCAGCGTCGTCGTAATCAGGTTCCTTACAGGAGCGTCATCCTCCACCACCAGAATATACGGTTTTCCATTCGTCATCATAACTTTACATCCTCCACTTTCAGTTCAAACCGGAATATGGTTCCCTGGGGCACATTGTCATATACCTTGATCTTACTTCCATGGGCACCTACAATGGCCTGGCAGAGTGTAAGGCCAAGCCCCATGCCCCTCCTGCCGTCCGCCACGGAATGATTGACGGTATAGAACATGCGGAACAGTTCTTCCTTCTGGTCATCAGGAATTCCAGGTCCGTTATCTGAGACGGAGATGACCGCCCGATCCCCGAACCGCTTCGCCTTAATGCTGATTATGGAAAGCGGCGGCGTGTACTTGATGGCATTGTCCACCAGATTGATGATCACCTGCATCATCAGCCTCACGTCTACCCTGACCATCAGGAATTCATCGCAGTCCACTTCAATCTCCTGCTCTTTTCCCCTGCGGTTCACATGCCTTAGAGCCTCCATGATCACATCTTCCATGATCTCACCCTGTAGGTTCAGTTCCATGGAGCCATTCTCGATCCTGGTCACCGACAGTAGATTCTCAACCAGATTGATCAGCCACATGGAGTCATCGTAGATATCCTTATAGATCGCGTTCTTCTGCTCTGTTTTAATCTGCTCTCCATTTCCCAGCAAGGTCTCCGCATTTCCGGAAATGCTGGTGAGAGGCGTCCGCAAATCATGGGAAATGGACCTTAGAAGATTGGCTCTTAACTGCTCTTTCTGCAGTCTTACCGCGGACTCCTTGCTGGAGAGCATCCATTCCTCCTTCTCAAGGGCAAATGCGCACTCATTCAGAATCGCCCCCATGATCCCCTCTTCAAAAGCCGGAATCTCCCGCCGCTCCATATCGATTCCTACCACCGCGAAGACCTTGTCCGTGCTGCGCACCGCCATGCACAGACATCTGGCTCCGGGGAGGGTCTGCGTGGTATATCCGGCATGCTTGTTATTGCGGTAGCTCCACTGGGCTACTGCAAGTTCCGTATCATCCAGAATCTCTGGTGCATCCTCATGAACCTTATAGACAATCGGTGCATTATCTTTCTCCGGTTTTCCCAGATAAAAGTAAATATTCCGCTCCAGAAGCATCCCCAGCTGTTCCGCCGTCTTCGCGGCAATGTCCTCCAGTGTGGATGCGTCCTGCAGCTTCCTGCTGGTTTCCAGCAGGATCTCTGTCCGATACGCCTTGCGGGCATTCGATCTTGCGTAATCCTTGACCTTGCGGGTCAGCGTAGAACTGATAACCGCTGTAATAAACATGACTCCGAAGGTGATCAGATACCCCGGATCATTGACTTGAAGCGTCCGAAACGGCTCTGTAAAGAAAAAATTGAATACCAGGATACTCATCACGCTGGCAATAGCTCCCCAGATCTGCCGGCTGGCAAATATTGCGCAGGTCAGCACGCTCAGCATATACACCATGACGATATTCGCCGCGCTGAATCCAAATATACGGTTCAGGGCAAACGCTGCGATCGTGGAACCTGCAAGGCTTGCTATGCAGATCATCAGATCTTTTCCGGTATTCTTTCTGCCCTTAGCCTGCTTGCGTTTCTTCTTCCCTTTCAGGTACTTTTTATCATAGGCGTCCGGAATCAGGAAGATCTCCAGGGAGGGTGCCTGCCTGCTCAATTGCTCCGAGAAACTGTCCCGGATAAATAGCATTCTACGCTTGGTATACGTCCTTCCAAGCACCAGCTTGGAGACCCGGGATACCTTGGCATATGCTCCGATCTCTTCCACGATATCGCTTCCATAGGAAGTTACCACCTTGGCGCCCAGCTGTTCAGCAAGCCTGGTATTCTCATTTAACTGCCGGATATCTTCCTTGGTCATGCCGGAAGCATCTGGCGTCTCCACATACAAGGCGGTAAACTTTCCGTGGAATGCCCCGGCCATCCTTGCCGCCTGACGGATCACCTTCTGGTTGGAGGGAGACGGCGACAGGCAGATCAATATATGCTCCACCGTCTCTGCGCCCCCGTTGGATATGGCTTCCTGGGCCAGATTCACCCGGTCCGCCATTCTACGCAGGGCAATCTCCCTTAAAGACACCAGATTCTCTTTCGTGAAAAAATGGTACATGGCCCGGCTGGCCTGCTTCTCCCCATAGATCTTTCCCTGCTTCATGCGCTCCAGCAGTTCTTCCGGCTCGATATCCACCAACTCCACCTGGTCAGCCTCATCGAACACGGAATCGGGAATCCGCTCTCTTACCATAACGCCGGTTATACCCGCGATGGAATCGTTCAGGCTCTCCAGATGCTGTACATTGACGGTTGTATACACATTTATGCCTGCTCTTAAGAGTTCCTTGATATCCTGGTAGCGCTTCTCATGCCTTGAGCCGGCTGCATTCGTATGGGCAAGTTCATCCACCAGCAGAATCTCCGGCTTTCTTATTAGCGCCGCCTCCAAATCGAATTCTTTCAGTTCTATATTATTATAGGAAATCTTCCTGGGCGGAAGCATCTCAAGCCCTTCTGTGAGAGCCATGGTCTCCGGCCGGGTATGCGGCTCGATATATCCCGCCACCACATCAATCCCCGATTCTTTCGCCTTATGCGCAGACGACAGCATGGCATAGGTCTTCCCTATGCCTGCTGCGTATCCGAAAAATATTTTTAGTCTCCCTTTCCGTTTCTGCTCCTTCTCGCTTTCCATGATCTGCTTCAGGAACAGATCGGGATTTCTCTTATCTTCATATAAGCTCATCTTTTCCACCGCACCTATCTTACTTCAAAATGCCATCCAATGCAAGGTTGACTTCCAGCACATTGACCGTGTTCTCTCCAAAGATGCCTAAGAATCTGCCTGTCGTATACTTGTCAATGATCTTCTCCACCTCTTCTTCCTGCATATCCCGCTCTTTTGCGATCCTTGACACCTGGTACTTAGCTGCATCGGCGCTGATATGAGGATCCAGGCCGCTCCCCGAATTTGTGACCAGATCTACCGGAATGCTCTCCTCCTTCGCGTCTGGATTGGCCTTCTGAATCATGGCGATCCGTTCCTTCACTTGTTCTTCATAGTCCTGGCTTGCCGGTGATTTGTTGGAGGGACCTGCGTATATCGTGGCATTTCCTTTTTCATCCGTGAAGGTCTCCGTGTTCGTGCTCATGATACGTCCCCACATATATTCCTTGCCTGTAAATTCCTGCCCCAGAAGTTCGCTTCCATACTTGACCCCGTCCACTTCTATGATACTCCCATTTGCCTTGTCATGAAAGAGCAGCTGGGAAATTCCGGTAACCGCCAGCGGATATAGAATCCCACACAATATAGTAAATGCCGCCAGGACTGCCAATGCCTTTCCTGTTACTGATCTTAATATTTTCATATAACCCACACCTCTTTCTTCATTTATACCAGGAATCCTAATGCCACAATCAGCATATCAATCACTTTGATACACAAAAATGGCGCAACGATGCCGCCTGCTCCATAGACCAGAAGGTTCCTTCTAAGCAGTTTTCCTGCTGATACTTCCCTGTACTTGACGCCCTTAAGCGCCAACGGGATCAATGCGATGATAATCAGCGCATTGTATATGATTGCCGAGAATATGGCGCTCTGCGCGCTGTGCAGATCCATGATATTAAGCGCGGCCAGTCCCGGATACACCCCCATGAACAGAGCCGGGATAATGGCGAAATATTTTGCAAGATCATTGGCAATGCTGAACGTTGTCAGGCTCCCTCTCGTCATGAGCAGCTGTTTTCCAATTCGCACGATATCGATCAGCTTCGTCGGCGAGGAATCCAGATCTACCATATTGCCCGCTTCTTTTGCAGCCTGGGTTCCGGTATTCATGGCAACTGCCACATCTGCCTGTGCAAGCGCCGGCGCGTCATTCGTCCCATCTCCGGTCATTGCCACCAGATGCCCCTTCCTTTGCAGTTCCCGGATCATATCCAGCTTGCCCTCCGGCGTGGCCTGCGCCAGGAAATCATCCACGCCTGCTTCTGCTGCGATCGCCGCTGCAGTCATCGGATTGTCTCCGGTGATCATCACGGTCTTAATCCCCATCTTTCGAAGATCTGCAAACTTCTCCTTCACGCCGGACTTAATGATATCTTTTAAATAGATGACTCCGATTACCAGATGGTTCTTTGCGACGACCAAGGGCGTGCCCCCTTTTCCCGCAATCCTTTTCACAACATCTTCGCACTCTTTGCTGAAGATGCCTCCCCCTGCTTCCACATATTTTTTGATTGCCTCTGCAGCCCCCTTGCGGATTTCCATTCCTTTTGCATTGACGCCGCTCATGCGGGTCTTGGCGGTAAATGGGATGAATTCCATCTCTAAGTCCTCAAGATCCCTCCCGCGTATTCCAAATTCATCCTTGGCGAGAATGACAATACTGCGGCCTTCCGGTGTCTCATCCGGAAGCGAGGACAACTGGGCAGCGTCAGCCACCTCCAAAACGGTGTGGCCGTCTACTGGAATAAATTCGCTGGCCTGCCTGTTTCCAAGCGTGATGGTCCCTGTCTTATCCAGAAGAAGCGTGTCTACGTCCCCGGCCGCCTCAATGGCCCGTCCGCTCATAGCCAGCACGTTTGCCTCGTTCAGCCTGCTCATTCCCGCAATACCAATGGCGGACAGCAATGCGCCGATGGTGGTTGGAGCAAGGCAGACCAGAAGAGCGATCAGCGAAGTGATGGAAGTCGGATTCTCAATCCCCGCCTGATCTGCACAGAACAGGGAGTACGCGTACAGCGATACAGTAACCAAGATAAAGATGATCGTCAGGGCAATCAGGAATATCTCCAGCGCGATCTCATTGGGCGTCTTCTTTCTGGATGCCCCTTCAACCATTGCAATCATCTTGTCCAGGAAACTCTCTCCGGCCTCGCTGGTGACACGCACTACGATCCAGTCTGACAACACGGTGGTTCCTCCTGTTACTGCGCTTCTGTCGCCGCCTGCCTCCCGGATTACCGGCGCCGACTCTCCTGTGATAGCGCTTTCATCGACGGATGCAGCACCTTCGATGACTTCCCCGTCTGCCGGTATCTGCTCTCCGGCCTTGACGATAACCAGTTCCCCTTTCTTAAGGAACGCAGACTTTACATCTTCCACCTTTTCCTTCTTTGTAATGGAAGGGATCTTGTGGGCCGTCACATCTTTCTTGGATGCCCTTAAAGCGTCTGCCTGGGCCTTTCCTCTTCCTTCGGCAATCGCCTCCGCAAAGTTAGCGAAAAGGACAGTGAACCACAGGATGATCGCCACTCCGAAGATGAATCCTGCCGGCGCATCCTGGATTCCCACGAGTGACAATACAAACAGCCCAGTTGTCAGAATTGCTGAGACGTATACCAGGAACATGACCGGATTCTTCGCTTCTGTCATCGGCGATAGTTTTATGAATGAATCTTTGATGGCTCTTTTTATCATCTTTCCATCTGCAAGACTGGTTTTTTTTACTTTTTCCATACTTAATGCCTCCTACCCTATCATCTGTAAATGTTCTGCGATCGGCCCCAATGAAAGCGCCGGGAAGAAACTCAATGCTCCAACCAGCAGAACGATGAAGATCAATAATCCTACGAACATCGCATTGCAGGTTGACAAAGTGCCTGCTGTCGTCGCTACTTGCTTCTTCCTTGCAAGGCTTCCCGCAATGGCCAGCACTGCCATCATAGGCACGAATCTCACCAGAGCCATTATAAGCCCCAGAGAGATATTGAGAAATGGCGTATCTGCGCCAAATCCCGCAAATGCCGAACCATTGTTGCCCCCGGCTGATGAGTAGGCGTACAGTATCTCGGATAATCCATGTGCGCCCGTATTATTCAGGCTATCCAGATTCTGCGGAAGAACTGCGGCAATACCGCTTCCGATCAATATGGCTACCGGCGTGGCAAGGCATATGACGCAGGCCATCTTCATTTCAAAAGGCTCGATCTTCTTGCCCAGATATTCCGGCGTCCGCCCTACCATAAGGCCTGCTATGAAGACGGTCATGATGGCAAATCCAAGCATGCCATATAATCCGCAGCCGGTACCTCCAAATACGACTTCTCCAAGCATCATAAGAAGCATGGGAATCGCGCCTCCTAAAGGGGTATAAGAATCATGCATGGAGTTGACGGATCCATTGGATGCAGCCGTCGTAAATACCGCCCATGTAGAACTGGCTGCGATTCCGAACCGGGATTCTTTTCCTTCCATGTTACCGCCGCTCTGTCCATCTGTCGCCTCAATATTGACCTGCCCGTCTGCCATAAGCTGCGGCGTCGCATTCTGCTCGGCTATGGCAACGCCTGCAAGCGCCAGCACCAGCATGATCGCCATAGCCGCAAAAATGGCACGGCCCTGCCGCCTATCCTTCAACGCCTTTCCGAAGGTGAAGCATAATGAAACCGGAATCAGCAGGATGGAGATCATCTCCAGCATATTTGAAAAAGGCGTAGGATTTTCAAGCGGATACGCCGAATTGGTTCCGAAGAATCCTCCTCCATTGGTTCCCAGCTGCTTGATGGCAACCTGGCTGGCCGCCGGTCCCATCGGAACGGTTGCCTCCGTTATCTCTTCTCCATCCTCTGCCCGGACCGGTTCCAGAAGCCGGACCGTCTCATATTCCTTCATATTCTGAACGACTCCCTGAGAAGCCAGGCCCACGGCAACTACAATGGACAACGGAATCAGAACATATAATACGATTCTGGTAAGATCCGCCCAGAAACTGCCAAGCCCTTCCTTCTTCACTTTAATGAATCCGCGGATCAGTGCGAACAGCACTGCGATTCCTACAGTTGCGGATACAAAGTTCTGCACCGTAAGTCCGGCCATCTGTGAAAAGTATGACAGGCCAGTTTCTCCGCTGTATGCCTGCCAGTTGGTATTGGTCACAAAACTGACGGCCGTATTGAATGCAAGATCCGGACTCATACCGGGAATCTTCTGGGGATTCCAGGGCAGGAACCCCTGGCACATCAGAATGGCGAACAGCAGAAGGAAACTGAAGATGCTGAACATCCCAACGCTTGCCGCGTATTTCTTCCAATTCATCTGTTCATCTTGGTCCACCTTAAGTATCTTGTAGATGAGATTCTCCACCGGGGAGATAATTTTGCCAATCCATACTTTCTCTCCATTCATAACCTTTGCTATGTAGCCCCCCAGCGGGATGGCCAGGGCAACAAGTATTACAAGGTAAAGTACATATTGGATAATTGAATTTGTCATTTTTTTCTTTCCTCCTACAGCGTATTGCTTATATAGCAGCTATTTCTGTCCTATGCCGCCTGGACCTTCTTTTTGACCGTCCTCAGGCGTCTCAGAAAAAAACCGGATTTCTCTAAAAGGGTGGGCCGCCTCTCTGTCAGGCAGTCATCCGCCGTATAGGCCGGCTTAACATCCTTTTCGCTGTCATAGAGGGAATAGGCATCTATATTCTGGCTTGCTGGCATGAATGTCGGATCCAGCGACCATGCCGCGCGGAAATGCCGCATTGCATCGGGATGATGCCCCTGGCTCTCCAGCACGATTCCCAGCAGGTTATGGGGTACCGCGCTGTTGGGGTACCGTTCCATATATCTTGGGATCAGTTCCATACAAGAATCCCAGTCCTTTTCTTCTACATATTTTTTCACCTTCATGCATAGGTCTGTCATCACTTCGTCATTCACTTGCTTTTTCATATCGATTACCTCCTGATATCTTATCTTCCTTTCCTTAATCTCAAGATAGCATGGAGCATATAAAATGGGTGTTAAAGGGATGCCCGTTCGTATTAAAATGAAATTAAAAGATTTCTTTGAAATAAAATTGATTTATTGCCGGATTTGTCGTAAGATAATTATGTTCTAGGTCCATGTATTGATAAGGGGAGGATATAATGGAGAACAAGAATTATTATGATATTTTAGGGGTATCTGTGAAAGCCACGTTGGATGAGATTACTGCCGCCAAGAACCTTCTAGCCAAAAGATACCATCCTGACGTAAATATGAAACTGGGAGTTGACACGACGGAGCAGATGCAGGAGATCCTGGAGGCCTACCGCATCCTTTCAGATCCCAAGAAACGTTCCGAATATGACAGGGAGATTACCGGACGAACAGCTGTCATGCAAACCTTCGACCTGCGTAATGAGGAGGAACCCGAGGAGGATTGTGCCCCTACTTTTGTTACATACTGGAAGGCTGCCAGCGCGCTGTACGATATTATTGTAGAAAGCGACGCCCTTTTCAAGGAGAAGGACCGCTCCAGCCGGCTCGCCCAGCTGTCCATGCAGGCTATCAAATACGTCATCTTGCTGCGCGGCGCCAGCATTCCGGAAAAATACTGGCATCCTGATATTATGAACTGGCTTCTTTTCACCTGGTATAAAAACCGAAACCTTACCATTGCCTATCTTCTCACGCTTTACGATGACTATGTAAAAGAGAAAGTCCCGGTGGTTGAAAAGTTAAGGCTGCAGAAGAATGCCTTCCAGTTCCAGCACTCTGTAAAACGGCTGGTAAAATATTAAGTCAAATCATCTCACACATTGAAACCCCTCGCATATTATGTACTGTAAATATCATAAACGGAGGATTTCAATATGAGCGATTTAAGTGCTACGAACTGTGGATGTGGCTGTGATTCTGTAGGAAGAGGAGGAGACTGTGGGTGTGGCTTTGGCAACAACAGCTGTATCTGGATCATCCTGCTTCTTTGTTGCTGTGGCGGCTTCGGCGGCAACGGCAATGGATGCGGATGCTGCAATGACAGCTGTATCTGGATCATCCTGCTTCTCGTTTGCTGTGGCGGCTTCGGCGGCAACGGCAATGGATGCGGATGCGACTGCGGATGCGGATGCTAATCCTTTTCTGACTTAAAAAGAACCCTGCCTATAGGATTTTCCTATGGGCAGGGAAAAAGGAGACGGAGTATATCACTCCGCCTCCTTTCTTTTATCCTGATGTGAATTCTTTGACTCATCCTCTTTGAGTTTCTCTTCATCAAGACGTTTCTTCAGCATGCATTCCTCATCGATCTCGTACACCGCATTTCCTTCAATGATTAATTTCCTATTCATGGGCCTGTCTCCTTTACATACTTCATTCCTACCTTATAATATATGGAAATCTTTATATTTAGTTTGGGCATATTTCATAAAACCCATTCTCGTAACATATATATTTACAACGTTATTTTAAGGAGTGCCTATGGAACGAAAACCACCGAAGCCGATGACCCCTTTTGACAGCATGGTCACGCCGCCTTATCTGTATTCTTTAAAACTGCTGCTTCCATACACTCCCCAATCCATGCAGCGTTTTATGGCAATCTATATAAAGTTCCTGGAATTAAGGCACACTATGGAATATTTCCACGGATTTTCCTCCCACGGCCCTTCCTTTAGAATAATAGATGAACTGAAGCCTTTCATGGAACCGGGAGAAAAAGAAATGATGGAACAGATGGAAGCCATGATGAATATGATAGAAATGATGCAGGGAATGCAGGAAATGTCCGAGGCTGCTTCCCAGAATACGGATGGCTCCGCAAGCCAGGGCTTTGGCGCCTTTAATCCCATGGATCTGATGAAAGGCATGCTAAGTCCCGACCAGCAGGAAATGTTCAATACGTACAGCAGCATGTTTGACGAAGAAATGAATCAAGCCAATTCGGACAATCAGAAAGGAGAATCAGACAATGAATGATTGGATTAACCATCCCGCAATGAAGAATATCGACCCGGTGAAGCTGGAACTGATCAAGACCGCGTCCAAGCAGACCCAGGGCAAGTCAGGCAAGTCCCTGGCTCCCGTGATGATGGCGCTGATTACCAGCGCCAACAAAAAAGGCGTCCGTTTTACCCCTGACGAGATGTCCCTGATCATTGCCGTTCTCAAAGAAGGAAAGCCCAAAGAAGAACAGGATCAGATTGAGAACATGGTAAAGATGGTGACCACCTACATGAAAAAGGGCGGCGTCTAGGCAGTGTCCTGATACCACCGGGCAGCCCCGCCGCTTTCCAAGCATTTCAAAAAAAAGCAAGGCGTGCAGTTTATACGCCTTGCTTTTTTATATCTAGAAGCCTTCTTCTTTTCTCATCATACGGATTTCGCGTCTTTTTTTTGCTCTCTCCCACTCTTCCCGCTCTTCGTCAGTCTCCAGTTCAAGCCTTGGAACCTGGGTCGGCTTATCGTTTTCATCCAGTGCCACCATTGTAAAGTAAGCATGGTTAATTGGCGTGCGCTCCCCCTCCAGGGACTCCTTATAGGTATCCACCTTGACTTCCATGGAAGTATTCCCCACATATGTCACCTTCCCAATGATGACTACCACGTCTCTTTGGTAGGCGCCTCTTAGGAATCTTAAGTTATCAACAGAGGCGGTGATCACGTTCATATGGGTATGCCGTTTTCCCACCAGTCCGGCCACCTCGTCAATCCACTGCATCAGCATGCCCCCAAACAGGCGGCCTGCCGCATTCAGGTGGTTAGGCCGGACCATATGAACGGTCTGCACCATTGTTTCTGATACTTTTTTACTCTTTATACTCATTTATGACACTCCAATCCATATACTTTGGCAAGTTCCATGTATTCCTGCAGATTTGCTTCATCTTCGCAGAATATCGGAAATTTCAAATCATAGTTTCCCCACAGCATCGCTTTTTTATCAGCAAAATAAAATGTTGAAAACAGCCAGTTTCTGGCCGTGGCCACAACAAGAAAGTCCAGCATCCTTTCCTCTTCCAGCGGATAATATACCTGTCCGTCGGATGCTTGGAACGCTTCTGCCATTTTAAGCTGCGGCCCATTAAGGCATGCCCGGAATCTTTCCTGGGACTGCGCATCCAGGACCGGATAATAGAAGTCCGCAAAAACTGCCCCCTCATTTACGCTGTATAGTCTCCTGATGAAAACAAGCATATCAGATTCGTTATTTGCAGATATAATAGCGCTTCTGTATAACGCAAATGCCTCATCCAGCTTCCCGGCATGCAGGCATCCTGCCTCCAGCAGTTCTTCCTTCGATATTGAATGTACCATGACTTGCCCTTCCCTACTGTTTCCTACAATTTCTTTCTATTCTTTTCTTGCCAGGCTCTTTCATTATAGCACAAGATTTGATATACTTAAATTAATTTTATGTACTTTCCATTGTACAATTCTACAGATAGATGACACATAATCAAAGGAGAAAAGCGTATGAGGAACATCAAATTAACGATAGAATATGACGGCAGCCGCTACCAGGGCTGGACACGCCTTGGCAAGGAAGAATCCAATAATACGGTATCCAACAAGATAATAGAAGTCTTAAGAAAGATGAGCGGCGAATATCTAATCGAACTGAACTGCGGATGTCGCACGGAAGTAGGCGTCCATGCCTATGCCCAGATTGCCAATTTTAAGACGGAGTCCAAGATGGATGTCCTGGAGATCAAGCATTATCTGAACCGCTATCTTCCCATGGATATCGCTATCACGGAGGTTGAGGAGGTTCCGGAACGTTTCCACGCCCAGCTCAATGCCGCCTCCAAGACTTACGTCTATCGCATGACCATCGATGATGTCCCCAGTGTATTTGACCGGAAGTACACCTACCACTGTTTTAAGATACCTGACAAGCGGGTGATGCAGCAGGCCGCCATGCTTTTAATCGGAACGCATGATTTCAAGAACTTCTCCACCGCGAAGAAGAGCAAGTCCACGGAACGCCAGATATTTGAGATCGAGGTATATGGGGATACGGAGGAGATGCAGATTCTGATACATGCGGATGACTTCCTGCACAATATGGCGCGCCTCATCATAGGCACGCTGATGGATATCGGCTTTGGCACCAGAAGAAAGGAAGATATCGAGGAGATTTTCGCGGGAAGACAGCTGGCAAGCGCCCCCTGCGACCCAAAGGGACTTTATCTTCAGGAAGTCGCCTATTAAGGCAATCATAATAACGCCGTAACCGTAATCATCAGATTTACGGTTACGGCGTTTTGTCGGCTTACTGTCTAAGCCTCTGTCACTTGCGCCAAATATTTATTTTGCCTCAATAATTACGGCATTCATATGTTCCAGTCTTTCCAAATCTGCTTCGGCAAACTCTTTGTCTGTAATAACAGCGCTGTAATCTCCTAGAGTATTGATTCTTGTCATTGCCTGTCGTCCAAACTTGGATCTGTCTGCCGCCAGATAGGATTTTCTGCACTGTCTGGGCGTTTCCCTCTTTAGCCACATCTTATCTATCGTAGGAGTCATCACTTCAAAATCTTCATTGATGGATGCCGCGCCGAAAAAGCCCGCATCGAACTTAAAATCCGCCAGCATCTGGGTTGCATAATGTCCAAACATGCTTCCGGTAGATTTCTGTACACTGCCGCCACAGATAAAAAGTTCCGCGTCGCTGTCCTTAATAAGCCTGGCGATCTCCAGATCATTGGTAACGATCAGGATTCCTGGGATGTCTTTGATCAGTCTGGCGATCTCATAAGTCGTGGTCCCCGCATCCAAGAAAACCGTATCTCCTTCTGAGACATACGAAAAGCAGCATCTTGCAATCTTCTCTTTTTCTTTTTTATGGCTGGTCAGCTTATCCTCATAGGTAACTTCCTGCTTTGCCATCGCCCCTCCGTGGCATCGCTCTATTCTGTCATCCTGCTGTAATTTTACCAGATCCCTCCGAATGGTCATTGGGCTGACACTGAGTTCCTTTGCCAGTTCATCTACATGGACGCTTCCCTTCTTGCGGATGACATCCACAATCCTGGACTGCCTTTCTGCTGCAAGCATAGCCCCACTCCTCTCTTCAAAAGCAAATATACAGCGGAAGACTCTCTCCCGCTGTATCTATATTACTCTATTACATGAAAATATTCAATATTAATACTTCCACTACGCCGACCGCCCAGGCAACCGTAGATGTTAAAGACCATATTGTCAGCTGGTCTTTTGCCTCGCTTACTCCAAGCGTCCTGTTGACCACCCAGAAATAACTATCATTAAAGTATCCAAAGAACAGGGAGCCCACGCAGCATGCCACCGCGCCCAGCAGAGGACTTACGCCTGCCGCGATCACGATCGGGGCAGAGATGCTTGCGGCTGTTGTCATAGCGACCGTGCCAGAACCCTGGATGAAGCGCATTGCCGTTGAAATCAGAAGCGGAAGGATGATGATCGGAATCGCCGTCTTTGCAAGGCCTTCTGCCATATATGTACCAAGTCCGGAATCCTTGATGATCTGTCCAAGGGCTCCGCCGCCACCGGTAACCAGCATGATGATACCTGCAGACATCATTCCTCGTTCCATCTCCGTTACCGCCGTATGCCGATCCAGCTTCCTTCCCAATGTAAAGATTGCCACCAGAAGTCCAAGCCCTACCGCGATAATCGGCTGTCCAAGGAAAATGAGGATTTCCATAAATCCTTCTGTCTTTCCAAGTGCGCTGGCAACCGTATTGATCAGAATCAGCACGATAGGCACGATCAATGGCAGGAATGACTCTAATGTTCCAGGAAGTCCCTTTACATCCATTGAGAATGCATTCTCGTAATCCGGCTCCTGATAAGGAAGTTCTACGATCTCTCCCTCATCATTCGGAATCCGGTAATATTTCTTAGAAAGATACAGTCTCGCATAAGCGATACATGCAATTGCCATCGGAAGTGAGAGCACCAGTGACAGGAGGATAAATTTTCCTACATCAATGTCAAAGATTCCGCAGACTCCCAGCGGCCCCGGTGTCGGGGGAACCATGGAATGCGTGATGACAAGGCCCGCCGCAAGTGCGACTCCAAGCCCGATGATGGACTTCTTTGTTGCCTTTGAAATCGCTTTTGCGATAGGTGCAAGTACTACAAATCCTGAATCGCAGAATATCGGGATCGATACAAGGAATCCAGTCAGAGCTAATGCTTCCTCTTCCCTTTTCTTGCCAAATAACCTCAGAAATGTATGAGCCATTCTTTTTGCAGCTCCTGTTGCTTCAAACAACTGGCCCATCATAACGCCAAAGCCGATGATAATGCCAATGCTTCCCAGCGTTCCTCCAAAGCCGGTGGTAATGGAATTTACGATTCCAAAGGCCTTGCCATCTTCCAGCGTAATAGTGGAAAGCGGCATTCCGCCGACAATCCCAACGATAACTGTACAGATAATAAGTGCCAGAAACGCCTGTACTTTTGTTTTTAATACTAAAAATATCAGGATGGCAATACCGATTGCCAGTCCAACCAACATTCTTTCCCCACTAAGTCCGTTTACCATATTCGTTCTCCTCTTCCTTCATTAAAGAATTACTTTGTAAAATTTGGTGCGTATTTCGCCGCCAACAAGATGGCCTCGATCATGCTGACAGCGCTTACAATTCCTTTTCCGGCAATATCAAACGCTGTTCCATGATCCACAGATGTCCGAAGGATCGGCATTCCATTAGTAATCGCAATCGTTCTTTCAAAGTCAAGGGTTTTCGTTGCAATATGCCCCTGATCATGATAGAGGGACAATACGCTGTTATACTTGCCCAAGGCTGCCTGATGGAAGACCGAGTCCGCCCCAATAGGCCCGACTACATCATATCCTTCTGCTTTAAGTTCCTCGACCGCCGGAGTGATCTCATTAACTTCTTCCCATCCAAACAGACCATGCTCTCCACTATGCGGATTCAGTCCTGCGATTGCCATTGTCCCGTCCGTTACGCCCAGCCTCTTCAAGGCTTCCAGGCACCGTTTTACATAATCCTTGATTCGTTCTTTCGTAATCATATCCAGCATCTCTCGCAAGGATACGTGCCTGGTCAGGAAAAACACGCGCATTCCATTCGTCTCAAACATGGTCAGAGGATCCTCGGTGCCGGTAAGGGCGCCAAAAATCTCTGTATGGCCGATGTAGTTGATTCCGCCTGCGCGCAAAGACTCCTTATTGATTGGCGTGGTAGCGACAGCATCAACCTTGCCGTCATTTGCAAGTTCAATACTTTTTGCAATGTATTCATAGGCGGCCTTGCCGCACATTCCATTGACCTTGCCAAATTCAAAACCGGCCATATCAACATTGCCTAAGTCGATCAGATTGAGGATTCCCTCCCGGAAGTCTCCTTCTTTCGGCTCGTTGATAACATGGACTCTAAGATCCGCTCCTGTGATCTTAATGGCATTTTCCACGATCGTCTTGTCGCCAACGATAATGCATCCTGCCACATCCGCCACTTCTTTTGAAGCGACTGCCTTTGCGACAATTTCCGGCCCGACCCCTGCCGGATCCCCAATTGGTACTGCGATTAATGATTTTTTCATAATTCTTCGTCCTTTCATTGATAAAATTCAGATTCTATATATACAGTTTTTCTTTCAGATAGGTAATACATTGATTGATCGCATCCCGCCCGCCCTGGCTTCCGCCTTTGGTAATGATATGCACGCCTTCGAACTCTCCTTTCAGGAACTGTCCATAAGCGGCCAGCGGCAATACTTCATCCATCAGGCTCAGGCCGGCAGTCTTAAATCTCTGGCACACGGCAACTGTAACATCTCCGCCGCTGGTATAGAGCCCCTTAAATGCAGGCTCCGCCTTGAATATCCTATAAGTAATCTCTGCAAAAGCACTGTTAATTATTCCTGTCACGGTATCAAGGGTGCATTTGTCGCGTTCCATATATGGCTTGAAATCTATCCGGTTCTCAGGATAGATGCCATCGCCCGTCACGGTACATACCACATTCTTGTCGCATTCTTTAAGGATGGCTTCTGTTGCCCGGACAATTTCCTCCTCTCTTCTTTCCTGCCCCTCCAGCAATTCCTTCGTATTTACAAATACATTGTGGGTTCTCTGGGAGAGCCAGAGTTCTTCCATCTGTACCTTTGTATTTGGATTGACGCTACCCACCACAGCAAGAATCCTATTCTTTTCTTTCTTCTTGGCAGGCACGATCAGTTTTCTGGATAGCGTAGCTGTAAATACGCCGGGATCAACCGCCACAGTCTTTAATTTGCTGGTAATTACAGCATCTGCGATCAGATCCAGATCCTCCTGGGTCACACAGTCCAGAACCAATATCCTGCTTCCTTCTGACACGAGTTTATTCATCCGGTCAGCCAGATAGTGTTTTCCATGCATCATATCCCTCATCATTATGGAAGATACTTTGTACTTGCTTTGCTGTGCAAACAATACCGCCGCCTCGGATATCGTGACCGGGGTCTTCGGATCAAGAGCAATATCCGTCTTATGAAGCGGCATCCCATTGACCAGCATATATCCTCCGATTACGACTCTGCCTGAGGATGGAAAGCAGGGCGCAACGATAGCCACATATTCCTCCCCCAGACAATCCAGCATGGCATCCGTCTCGCTGCCAAGATTCCCTCGCAGCGTACTGTCAATACGCTTTGAATACACCTTGACATCCTTTCCCTTCAGCAGATTGCACACGTTATGTACCCGGTTGTACGCGATTGTCGGCTCCACTCCCCGGCTGTCCGTGGGATAGAGCACGCAGTCGCAGTCCGTCAGGGTTGACAGTTCAATCCGTTCCGTATTCATTACCGTGTAGGCTTTGTAGTTCATCTTCTTCAGAAGTACTCCGGTGGCATTCGCTCCTGTTAAGTCATCTGCTATTACAACACATTGAGGCATCAACTAGCTCCTTTCACATAACAAATGTTCTTTTATGTTTATATTGTACTTCCGATGTTCGTTTTTGTCAATTTAATCTAAATTTTATCAATATTTCCGTAAAAGCGCACAATAAAAACTGTTCGTTTATGTTCATTATGAACAATTACTTAATCATCAATACTTCAACCGCTTCTTTCAGCGTAGTGATTTCTCCTACGTTTCCCGGGAAGATTACATACGGAGTCATAGGAAACTTGCTTTCCTGCCCTGTCTGCCACACAGGAATCCCCGGCTTTATCTGTCCCAGCACATTGGCCTTTTTTACTGCAAGCGCTTTGGTTCCTACATCGCTGGATGTAATTCCTCCCTTTGCAATGACAAAGCTTGGCGTAACGCTTAAGCGGCCTACTAACGACTGGACTGCATCAGATATTTTTACAGAGAGCCGAAGCTCGTCTTCTTTGTCTCCGGTGTCAGCGGTGATCAGAGCGCGGCTTGTGTAGCAGCATACTGTCTTTCCTTCCCTGATGCATGCTTCTTCCTGGTCAAGACATCTTTGCACTTCTGCTTCAAATGCCGCGTCATCTTTTACAAGTGTGGCATCCAGTTCAATAAATTCAATGCCGTCCAGTTCTTTTAATGCCTCCACCTGTTTTGTCGTCTTGTCCGTATGGGAGCCTACGACTATGATTCCTCCCTTGTCCGTTTCCCGGACTACCATTTGGCCTCTGGTAAGAAGAGGCTGATCTGTAACCGCGCCCATTACCTTAACAATGGCTGCCGCTGTACGGAACATGAAGACTTTTCCTTTTGCCATTGCCCGGTAAAGCGCTGTGCAGAATACTTTTACATCCGCATAACCAACAGCATTTACCACGATCTTATTAAAATCCTTGACAGCCATCAGCTGCGCTTCAATCTTATCAATATCCATATTGTGGATATCTTCCAGGGATATGCAGGTTACATCCGCAGCCTTATATGCCCCTTTCGTCTTTTCCTCCACATATTCCGGCACGGTCGCAGCCGTATAACCGAAAGTCTTATCCTTTGCAAATTCTGTTTCATTGGCTGGAATCAGTTTCTCCCCATATTTGACATAATGTACGTTTTCAACCGTATATCTTCCTCCTTCTTTAAAGAATGGACAGAGAATCTCTCCGTCGATCGTCTTGCCCGTGTTCTTCTCATATTTATCCTTCAGAAGTTCCGTCTCCAGCGGATAATGGCCGCGCAGCGTGCTGTCGCTCCGGCTGATGAATATATATTCCTTCCCGGTCTCTTTTGCAACCTGGTCTACCACTGACGCGATCTCATTGTGGGCCTTCGTTGTCTGCTCTACCGTAAACCCTCTTGAGTTGGTCAGGACATAGAACAGGCTGTTCTCCTCGTCAAACCCCTGCCGGATGCTGTCTTTATCCCAGTTTGTGTAGACGGAGATATCATGAACCGTCTGCACGCCTGTCGGGTCGTCATCCAGCACCACAATCTTCTTATTGCTTGCCTCGATCTCTTTCTTTAACAGGCCGTCAATATAGGCCTCATCAATTTTCTTATATGAGGTCAATGCCTCTGCTCCAATTGACATATCTGTATCCTCCCGCTGCTACTATCTTAGTCCTATATCTTTAGTCGAATTTCTTTACTTCAACGTCTGCCAGTTTCTCAAAATACTGTACGATGCCGGCATGGTCATCTTCCATATGTCCATGGATTTTTAATGTCTGGAGAATCTCATAGAGTTGAGCGGTATATGGTATCGGTACATCCACCGCATGTGCGGTATTTACCACATTCTTAATATCCTTATGGTTAATTCGGATTGGACCGCCCGGCTTGAAATTGCGCTCTACGATCATCGGGATCTTAGCATCCAGAACCGCGCTTCCTGCCAGCCCGCCCCGGATCGCTTCATATACTTTCTGTGGATCTGCCCCTGCCTTGGCTGCCAGTACGAAAGCTTCCGATACAACGGCGATCGTATTATTTACGATAATCTGATTGGCAAGTTTGGTAACACTGCCGCTTCCGGAACCGCCGATTAACAAGGCAGAAGAGCCCAGGATATCAAAGTATTCTTTCAACGCCTGGAAATCTTTCTCTTCTCCTCCTGCCATAATCGCAAGTGTTCCCGCGACCGCTCCCGGCTCGCCTCCGGATACCGGTGCATCTATGAATCCGACGCCCTTCTCTTTCAGCCTAGTATAGCATTCCTTAGATTCTACCGGCGTAACCGAGCTCATATCGCATACAATGCTGCCCGCCTTTAAAGTAGACGCAACTCCGCCCTCATCAAAAAGAATCGATTTCACGATATCGCCGTTTGGCACGATTGTGAACACCACGCCGCATTCTGCCCCGATCTGCGCATATGTACCTTCTTTCGCACCGGCAGCCACAACGTCGGCAACAGCTTCTTTGTTCAAATCCGCTACCATCAGGTCAACGCCTGCCTTCACCATATTCTTTGCCATAGGCCTTCCCATAATTCCAAGTCCGATAAACCCTACTTTCATTTTCCTCTTCCTTTCTTTGTGTTCATTATTGTTCACATTGAAGCAATCTGTTCATTACTTCTGTTCTTATCTCCACTCTACTACATACCGGTATACCGGTCAAGTCCTTGTTTTCTTTTCTCTGTTTTAACAGTTTTCAGTCTTTATTTTTGTACATTCTGCATATAATCCTCCTTCCCCATTTGTTATTTTTTTAACATTTTATACAATCATTTTCAATTGCCTGTATCACTGTCTATTGACCCGTTTCTCTGTTTGTTGTATGATATTTACAGACTTTAGAAATGTATTTTTTACACTCATTTCGTTAAAAAAATGTTTATTATAACTTAAGGAGTACTTATGATACCGTTAAACGAACAAGCATACCAGCATCTTCAGAATCTCATTATAACCAACAGGCTTTCCTATCAGGAAATCTATTCAGAAACCAAATTATCAAAGGAACTGGGTATATCCCGTACTCCGTTCCGGGATGCCATCCATCGGCTGGCCCAGGAAGGCTATATTGATATTATCCCAAGCAAAGGCTTTATGCTGCACCAGTTGAGCCGCAAGGATGTCAATGAGACATTCCAGGTACGTTCAGCCCTGGAATCTTACTGTACCTTGCAGATTTCCAAGACTTTCCAAAGCCGGAATGCGAAGAAATTATTTAAGGAATTGGATGGGATTATGGAAAAACTGAAACGCGTACTGGATTCTACCCAGTCTATTAAAGAATTCTGCGAGTACGATTTCCAGTTCCACACGAAAATCATAGAGTATCTTGACAATGAACAGTTCTGTTCTATTTACAATACCTTCATGTACCGGATGCGGAGACTTGCAGAACTCTCCCTCTCCCATAAAGGAAGAATGAAAAATACTTATGAAGAACATCTTGCAATACTGAACGCCATGAAATCAGGCGATACAGAGAATATCTTTGATGTAACCTTAAAGCATATGGAAACTCCAAGAGGAATTAACTTGGAGGATCTATAAAAAAGGGAAGCCATCCTATCTGGCTTCCCGGAGTTCCTTCACATACAAACTATGTCATATTGGGGGAATTCCTCCTTAACAAGCCAGGCGAATACGCACAGTCGGTATGTATGCTCTGCCACGCTCTCCTGTCACCCGCCGGAGATCCAGGAATGCCGCGTGCGGCACTTTAATTTTTCTGCAAGCGCCAGAAATTCTGATAATGTGCGATAATCCATCTTCTATCCCTCTATAATCTTGACATAGAATGTACGGTTTCTGGGTCCGTCAAATTCGCAGAAATACACATCCTGCCAGATGCCAAGCACCAGTTCTCCGTCATGCAAGATCAAAGTCTGGGACGCCCCCATGAAGCTGGTCTTAATATGCGCGTGGGAATTGCCTTCCATATGCTGGTAATACCGCGTCCTGGTAGGAAATGATTCTTCAAGTCCATACAGCATGTCATGCACGACATCCGGATCCGCGTTCTCATTAATGGTAAATCCCGCCGTCGTATGGGGAGAATAGACAACGACAATTCCTTCTGATATGTGACTCTTTTTAATATCTTCCCGGATCATATTGGTAACTTTGGACATCTGCTGGGAATCGCTTGTCGCTATGTGGTGTTCGTAGAGATTCATCTTCTTTCCTCCTTGTTCTGCTAGGCTTCCAGGTATTCTATCAGCGCCTTGTATTCTTTCTTCATAGTCTTATAGCCATGCTCATAGAAATGCATCAGCGTATCATAATCCTTCTCAAGCCTTGACACCGTAGGGATCAGCGGCCTGAGCACGAATATTCTTCCTTCTTCCTCCAGCCGTTCCACCAGTTCCATCTGCCTGTTATACACATGGTTGCGCCGTATGGTGGTGCGCACCAGATTCGGATACTTCTTATAGGCTCTCCGGTACAGATTGGCTACCGCCTTCGTGGTAGGCTTCTTGCGGTATCCCGGATTCCTGGTCAGGATCAGAACAATCTTATCATTTCCTTTCTCCAGCGCTCTTTTAATCGGAATCGAATCCGCCAGCCCTCCGTCCAGATAGGGAATACCGTCCACATTCACGATGGGGGATACAAGCGGCATGCTGCTGGAGGCCCGGCACAGTTTCATAAGCCTGTCTCTGTCGCCCTCTTCCTTCATATATTCTGCCCGTCCAGTCTCACAGTTCGTAGTCACGATCTCGCACTCCATCTCCGAGGCAAAATAAGTATCAAAGTCAAAGGGAAACAGTTCATTGGGATACTTGTCAAATACCATATCCATATCTAACAGGCTCTTTTCCCGTATGAACTTAGTAAATCCATAATAATAGCTATATTCTTTCTCCTTGTGTATCATGCAGTCCCTGGTTCTGCCGGGCTGCTTTGAAACATAGTCCACTCCATTGCAGGAGCCGGCCGATACGCCGATCACATGGGACAGATACAAATCCTGCTCCATCAGATAATCCAGGGCGCCTGAAGTAAACACTCCCCTGGTAGCCCCTCCCTCAAGTACAATCGTTGCTGTCGTCATAATTTTATACCCCGCTTTCTTACTTGCTATTATATACCCATTTTCATAAGAAATGAAACTGTATCTTCTCCAAATCTCTCAATTTCCGGAAATTAATTGCTATTTTACATGATATTTGTTAAGATAGGCTGGATATATAATATGAAAAGATCAAATATATAAGGAGCATACAGATACTATGATCAGTACAAGCAATGTGACGCTACGGGTCGGCAAGAAGGCCCTGTTTGAAGATGTTAATATCAAGTTTACCGAAGGAAACTGCTATGGCCTGATTGGCGCCAACGGCGCGGGAAAATCTACCTTTCTGAAGATTCTCTCCGGACAGCTGGAGCCAACCAAGGGCGATGTCATCATCACGCCGGGGGAGCGTCTGTCTTTCCTCCAGCAGGATCACTTCAAGTATGACGAATATCCCGTCCTGGACACTGTAATGATGGGAAACGCCAGGCTTTATGAGATTATGAAGGAAAAGGAAGCCATCTATGCCAAAGAAGATTTCTCAGATGAAGATGGCATAAAAGCCAGCGAGCTGGAGGCGGAATTCGCCGCCATGAACGGATGGGGGGCAGAATCCGATGCCGCTACTCTTCTGAATGGCCTTGGCATTTCCACGGAATATCACTATGAGATTATGAAGAATCTGAATGGCCCGGAGAAGGTCAAGATCCTTCTTGCCCAGGCACTGTTCGGCAACCCGGACATTCTGCTTCTGGATGAGCCTACCAACCATTTGGATCTGGACGCCATCGCCTGGCTGGAAGAATTCCTGATCAATTTTGAGAATACAGTCATCGTCGTATCCCATGACCGGTATTTCCTGAACAAAGTCTGCACCCAGATTGCAGATATTGACTATGGAAAGATCAAGCTTTATGCCGGAAACTATGACTTCTGGTACGAATCCAGCCAACTTCTGATCCGTCAGATGAAGGAAGCCAACAAAAAGAAGGAAGAAAAGATCAAGGAACTCCAGGAATTCATCTCCCGGTTCAGCGCTAATGCTTCCAAGTCCAAGCAGGCGACTTCCAGAAAGCGGGCTCTGGAGAAGATCCAGTTGGATGACATCCAGCCATCCAGCCGTAAGTATCCGTATATCGACTTCCGCCCGAACCGCGAGATCGGCAACGAAGTCCTGTCCGTAGAAGGACTCAGCAAGACCATCGACGGCGAAAAAGTGCTGGATAACCTCACTTTTACCCTGAACCGTGAAGACAAGGTAGCCTTCGTTGGAAGCAATGAGCAGGCCAAGACCACGCTCTTCCAGATTCTTACCGGCGAGATGGAGCCGGATGAAGGAACTTATAAATGGGGCGTCACCACATCCCAGGCCTACTTCCCGCTGGACAGCGGAGAAGAATTTGAAAATGAGTATACCATCGTAGAATGGCTGACCCAGTACTCTGAGATCAAGGACGTAACCTACGTCCGGGGCTTCCTGGGACGTATGCTCTTCTCAGGGGATGACGGCGTCAAGAAGGTAAAGGTACTCTCCGGAGGCGAAAAAGTCCGTTGCCTTCTGTCCAAGATGATGATCTCCGGAGCCAATGTGCTACTCTTGGACGAGCCCACCAACCACTTGGATATGGAAGCTATCACGGCGCTCAATAACGGGCTGATCAAGTTCCCGGGTGTGATTCTGTTCACCTCCCATGACCATCAGATCGTGCAGACCACTGCCAACCGTATCATGGAGATCGTGCCGGGCGGCAAGTTGATCGACAAGATCACCACTTACGACGAGTACTTGGAAAATGACGAGATGGCCAGAAAGAGACAGACCTACACCGTCCAGAGCGAGGAAGACGATTAGGAATCAGAAAATTCACTATGCGGAAAGGCCGGATGAGAGGGCATAATATTGCCATCTCATCCGGCCTTGATTTATCTTTCTTATAAGTTCTATCTTCCTAGCCTCTCCTTCAGCATCTTATAGATCCGGTCAAACTCCCGCTGCATCCCGTCTCCTTTGACAGCGGATATGATCTCATGGCGTTTCCCCTGCCAGTCTGTAAGGAAGAGCACCTTTTTTACCTCTCCCTGGATCCCTACCTCCACCTTTTCCATATCTGCAAAAGCGTAGATAAATATGTCATCTTTATAAACCAGAATATAATCTCTGGCGATGATAACATGGCAGTCCGAAAATTCTGCCACGTCGGGAGCGATAAGCTGGCGGAAGAACTCTTCTTTATCCTCGATCTGATCCAGTTTGCCTTTCAACTCGCTCCTGGCTTTTATATTCGTCATTGCAAGAAACGCTCCGCCCACTGCCAGAATAACCGTAATTACAATATTGGAAAACAGGCAGATAAAGGCCACTGCCAGAAGGCTGCCCCAGACAATCATGCCCGTCTGCAGCCTCTTGGCCCTCTCCTGAATAAAATCATAGTATTTCTGCTCGCCTGCCGTCTGAATTCTCATCGTAGCACCCCTCTTTTCTGCCTGCCTAGCGAATTCGTTCCGGGAAGCCGATCTTCTTGTGGACTTTCCGCAGGGTCTTATTAGCGAAGTATCCTGCTTTTTCCGCATTCTCCTTAATAATTCCGTCAATATACGCCTTGTCTTTCTCAAGCCTTGCCACTTCGTCCTGCAGAGGCTTCAGCACAGACACTACTGCCTCTCCTACCGCCATCTTGAAGTCTCCATATCCTTTTCCATCGAACTCTTTTTCTACTTCTTCTGCCTTCTTGCCGGTACATGCGCTGTAGATATCAATCAGATTCTTGATTCCCGGCTGCGTATCCCGGTATAGAACCTGGGCCTCGGAATCCGTCACGGCGCGTTTGCACTTGCGCATGATGGTATCCGGATCATCCATCAGATAGATGCTGGCATTGGGATTCTCGTCGGACTTGGACATCTTCTTGGATGGTTCCTGAAGGCTCATGATTTTCGCGCCTACTTTTCCGATGTATGCTTCCGGTACGGTGAATACATCCCCATAAATATTATTAAACCGTTCAGCAATGTCTCTTGTGATCTCAAGATGCTGCATCTGATCCACTCCTACCGGCACCACATCCGCCTGGTATAGAAGAATGTCCGCGGCCATAAGCACCGGGTAGGTGAAAAGCCCGGCGTTGATATTATCCGCATGCTTTGCCGACTTATCTTTGAACTGGGTCATCCGGTTCAGTTCTCCCATATAGGTAAAGCAGTTCAGGATCCACGCCAACTCTGCGTGGGCGGATACATGCGACTGGTAGTAGATGCAGTTTTTCTTTGGATCAAGCCCTGCCGCTATATAGAGCGTAAGAAGCGCTCTTGCCCTCTTTCTCAAAGTGGCGGGATCCTGTCTTACCGTGATGGAATGCATATCTACAACACTGTAGAAACATTCATATTCATCACTCAGCGTAACCCAGTTCTTCAGTGCCCCCAGGTAGTTGCCAAGCGTCAGATTCCCGGTTGCCTGCATGCCGCTAAATAATACTTTCTTATCGTTAATCATCTTCTCTTCCTCCATGTCTTTTCTATTCTTCCCATGGCTCTATCTCATCGTCATAATAGGCCACATTCTCTGATATGATCCGGGGTATGCCGTCCGTCACTTCCACTTCCGTCACGGCACAGTTCTTGTGGACTCCCACGCCCCAGTACCTGGACAATTCCTCGCCCCGGATATTGTTCAGCAGGCCAGCCAGCGCTGCTCCATGAGTCGTGATTAATATGTTGCTCGACTGATACTGTCCTCTGCCGCAGATATCCTTTAGGAACTCGCCGGTACGCTCTCTGACATCTATAAAATCTTCCCCGCCGCAAGGGGCTTCATAGTGCACAGGATCATCAAAGAACCTCCGAAACTTCTCCGGCAATTCCCAGTTGCTCTTTGAGCAGCATTTGCCCTCATAATCTCCAAAGGACATCTCGATAATTCTCTGATCCTCCAAAATAGGCGTCTTTCTGCCTTCCAGAATCAGTCTGGCCGTCTCCTTTGCCCTGCCAAGCGGGCTGGTATAGCATACTTCAAATGGAATGCCCGACAGTCCCTTTGCCGTCTTCCTCGCCAATGATCTTCCAAAATCATTGAGCGGAATGTCCACCTGGCCTTGAATTCTCCTCTTCTTATTCCAATCCGTCTCGCCATGCCTGACAATATATAACTTCATCATATGCCTCCTTAACGTACCTTGTTAGTATATCATACCTTCGAATGTTTTTCATAGTAAATTCACGTCAAAAATGCTATAATAACAACGAAAAAGAAAAGGAGCGTGTAGTTATGGAAAAAATCACAAGTTTTACAATAGACCACCTTCGCCTGGTTCCAGGCGTGTATGTATCCAGGATCGACTATGTAGAAGGCCATCCGGTGACCACCTTTGACCTGCGCATGACCAGCCCTAATGACGAGCCGGTGATGAACACCGCTGAAGTCCATACCATAGAGCATCTGGCAGCCACATTTCTTCGCAACCATGAAGAGTATGCAGACAGGACGATCTATTTCGGTCCTATGGGATGCCGGACCGGATTCTATCTGATTCTGTCCGGGGAGTATCAGTCCCAGGACATCCTGCCTCTCATGAAGGAAATGTTTGCATTCATAGCAGGCTATGAAGGAGATGTTCCAGGTGCCAGCGCCAGAGACTGCGGCAATTATCTGGATATGAATCTTCCAATGGCAAACTATCTGGCCCGCAAGTATCTGAATGAAGTACTGGAGAGCATCACCGAAAACCAACTTCATTATCCCGAATAAAAGAACTGCGGCGAAGCAGGCCGGATGTCAATCATCCTTGCCGCGCTTCGCCGCAATTTTATTATGCAGCACTGCTCTTATCTCAGTCTTTCGCCTCCATTAGGCCGTGGTCAATAATATAGCGCACCACATCTTTCACCTGAACCATATTCTTAACGTCCCGTATATCGATCTCCTTATCGCATCTGGCCTCAAACGCACAGACCATGTTAGCCAGATCCATGGAGTTAAATGCCAGATCATTGACAAATTCCGTGTCCATGGTAAGATTGTCTATGCCTGTGACTTCGTAGACCACCTCCCGGAGGACCTCCAATACTTTTTCCTCCATCTATCCCGTCACCTCCCTGCGTTTTTTCTTCTGAATGGATGTCTTTTTAAATTCCGACTCTGTAAGCTTGACTGACTGGATCCTCTTATAATCAGGAAGCCGGTTATTCAGTTTTGTAATTTCCTCCTGAACCTGTTCCAGCAGCTGGAAGGTATCATTCGTGTCAGCCCGTTCCTCATCAATGCAGATGAGCGCGGACAAGGTGACATCGTCTATGGCGTTTCCGGCCGATGCCCCATATACCATGACTTCCTTGACCAAAGGAATCTCCTGGATATATCCTTCCAGTTCTTCCGGCACAACCTTCTTGCCATTGCTGAATACAATCAGGTTCTTTTTTCTTCCGCAGATATGAAGATAGCCTTTTCTGTCCTTGTAGCCGATATCTCCCGTATGGAACCACTCATCGGTAAAACTCTCCTCTGTCAGTAGGGAATTCTTATAATATTCTTTAAAGACAGATGGGCCTTTTACCAGAATCTCTCCGTCATCCAGCCGGATCTGCGTCTGCGGAATCGGAAATCCCACAGAAGCGGGGTTATTCTTTTTATTCATATTGCTGCCTATGAGCGGGCTGCATTCTGTAATTCCATATCCCTGGTAGACTCCGACACCGTACGCCTGCAGTTCTTCGGCAACCTTGACGCTTAACTGGGCGCCACCGCAGGGGATAAACTTAAGGTTCGGCCCTACCAGCTGCTCCAGCGCCTGCTCCTGATACGGACTGCATGGAAGATGCATTTTCTTCCTTCTCGTATACTTTTCAACCGCCTGCATCGCCTGTTCCCTGGTACCGGCAATTTCCTGGCGCCGGTGCACTTCTTTCAGAAGATTTTCCATAATCATCGGCACTGCAACCAGTGTATCCGGCTCATAGAGCCTTAGATCCCTCATCAGCGTCTTAAGCCCAGTATTCATGCAGATATCCGCCCCCTGTGATATCCCGTCCAGCACTCCGCACACGAGGGAGTAAGTATGATATAGAGGCAGCGGATTGAACAGCCGCTCTCCCACCTTCACCAGCGACTGGGTATGGCAGGCATTGAACATCATGTTGTACTGAGACAGCACCACCGGCTTGGATACGCTGGTGGTTCCTGACGTATAGACGATAGCCAGCGGATCGTCTTTTTCCACTTGCGGGCAGAATGAAAAGTCTTTCCACTGATTCTTCTTTTTCAGTTTCTCCCCTTCTTTAAGCAGGTGGTGATAGGAATTCTCTGCTCCTTCGCCGCGCATGATGACATACTGCATCTGGCTTTCCTTAAATACATCAAGGAATGCCGCATCCACAAACACGCAGCAGGCATCCGCAAATTCCGTCATTGCCAGAATCTCATCCCCGGCCTGGTCTATGTCCACTGCGATGGCTACGCCCCCAATGCAGCCTACTGCGCAAAAGACAACCACCCATTCATAGGAATTCTCCCCTACGATGGCCACGTGCTTCTTGGCCAGTTTCTTCGTCAATAGCGAACCGGCCAATGCCCGCACGTCTGCTACGAATTCCTCGAACTTCACACTGTGCGCCTGTCCTTTTAAGTCATAGGTGGTGATTACGCTTTTTCCACGGTGCCTCTGTTCTACATCCATCAGGCACTGGGGCAGCGTCTGGTATTCTGTTACCTGGTTATAAATGATTTTCTGTCCCATATTCTTTCCTCTTTATCTTTTATACATAAGTCCACTGTAATTCTTCGCTGATTGCATCATATCTTTCCAGCACCTTCAGAAATTCCTCCACCAGTTCTCCATCAAACTGCGTCCCTCTTCCTTCCTTCAACTGCCTTATACAATCCTCAAAGGGCAGCCTCTTTCGGTAATGCCGATCCGACATCATGGCATCAAACGCGTCTGCGATGCATAGGATCCTTGCCTCTTCCGGTATATCCTTTCCTTTCAGTCCTTTGGGGTATCCTGCCCCATCATAGCGTTCATGATGGGCGCATACGATAGCGCCCAAGTTATCAAACATGGTCATGCAGGAGAGGATCTCCTCCCCCACTCCCGGATGTTTCTTAATACTTGCATACTCTTCTTCCGTCAGTTTATCCGGCTTGCACAGTATGGCATCCGAGACTCCGATCTTGCCGATATCATGCAGCAGGCCTGCCACCCGTACCTGGTTGATAAATTCTTGATTCCTTCCCAGTTCCTTAGCCAGTTCCACGCAGTAGCGGGACACTCTGTCAGAATGGCCTCTTGTGTACAGATCCTTGGCATCCACCAGAAGCCTGAGCGCCTCCACCGTCTGCATATAACTGTTCTGTATCTTCGTGTTCGCTTCTGACAGGCACTTATTATTCGCGTTAATCAGCAGACGAAGCAGATTATTATGCAGCGCCGCACTTACCTGCTCCGCATAGACGCTCAGCAGTTCCATAAGAGTCGGATCCTTTTCGCCCGGCTTGCTGATCCCCAGGATTCCTAAGACGACTTCCTTCCGGTCCGATAGCGGGATCATAAGCCGACGGTCATCCGCTATTATCTGTCCGCGATCTATACTTTCATAGATGGCTGCTATATCTCCTTCATATTTCTCCTTTGCGATCTCTTCAAAGTCTTTGTCATAGCAGCCTTTTCCCTGAAATATATTTTCCGGCAGATCCAGCAGTTCTATATCCGTCAGTACATTATCCGGCTTGATCCAGACAAAAACATCCTTGCAGCCAGACAGTTCCGCCAGTTCTTCCAGTATCCCCTGTGCGATCTCTTCTATGGGAAGCATCTTGTGCATCGGCGGAATAGAAGAAAGAATCTGTGACAGCCCTTCCTTATAGCGGTATATGGTATTCATATGCTGAATAGACTTTACGCAGCTTTCCACCAAAAGTTCCAACTGATCATAGCGGTCGCTCTTCTCACAGTACCCCTGTATATCCAGTTCTCGAATGGTGTTAAGCGGCGGAGCTAGTTCTTTATGTCCAGTCAGCATGATCACGAATATCTTCCGGTCAAATTCCCGCAGTCTTGCCACCACTTCATCCCCACAGATAGGACTCATGATAAAGTCCAGCAGAAGGATGTCATAATGCCGAATCTTAAGCTGCTCCAGCGCCCGCAGCGGATTGGACTGGGTCTCTACTTCATAGCCCATAGACCGGAAATTTGCCCTCAGCGCATCCAGTATATTCTGATCATCATCCAGGATCATCAGTGTATATCCATTTTTCTTTTCTCCAGTTTTGTTTTTGCGCATCTTATTTACCCTCTTCTTCGTAACTTACTCGCCTTCCATTGGTATCGCGGCATAGAACGTAGCACCGCCTTCTTGATTATTCTCAAACCACATCTTGCCACCGAACTTTCCTCTGACAATCTCCTCCGAACTGTACAATCCTAATCCGGTCCCCTTAATACCTTTCGTCGTGTACATAGATCGGAACAGTTTTCTGCCTACTGTCTCGGATATTCCCGGACCGGAATCTCTTACCGAAAGGATGACTTCTTTCTCCTCTTTGACTGCCGTCAGAATAATGTTTCCCCCGTGCTCCTCCATTGCATCGCAGGCATTATCCACCAGGTTATTCAGGACTTGTACCAGATTGTTCACATCTCCCCTGATCACCGTGTTTTCCGGCAATTCGTCCTTAATCATAAGGTGGCAGCCGTTCTTGACCAGTTTGCCCTTCAAGAACATCTGTACCCTTTTAAGTGCCTCTTCAACGGTGAATTCGCTTTCCGAAGACGTGCTGAGGTTCGTGGCCATGCCTTTTACCGTGGTGATAATATCTGACATATACGAGCAGCATTCCTGGATTTTTCCCAGCCACTCTTTCATTTCCCCGGCAATCTCCTGATGATCCTCGAGGGTAACTTCCGGGTCGCCGATACTGTCATAATATTCCTTTACCAGATTATCCAGCGCCTTTACATCTCCCGAGATCGCCATGATAGGAGTCTTTAAATTGTGGGATATGCTGCCTATCATCTGTCCCAAAGAAATCAGCCGCTCTCTTTCCATGGCACGGCTTAAGTTCTGCTGCTTGCGCTTCATCTCCTCCTTAAGACTGGTAACGTCCCGGAACATGGCTATGACGCCAATCAGGCGGTATTTCTGCAAAATGGGCGTAAGTTCCACAGAGTAATAGATCTTCCCTTTATCGCCCAAAACTGCCTGCTCATAGGATATGGCATGAATGGACTGCTTGCACACGTCAAAGAAATTCAGAAGATTGTAGATGACATTCTTCTTCCGTTCTTCCAGTTCATCCACAATGACGTTCAGATAGGAATTCACGCTCATTTGATAGGAAGCTCCGAATATATCATCGAACACCGCATTCGAATATATGATGCAGCTGTCTGCCGAAAGGATGACATAGCCTTCCGAGATATTGTCCACCATATTCTGGAGGGCAAGCGGCTTGATGTTCAGGAAATTCAGGTAATAAACTGCAATTCCATGACAGACTATGGTAAACAGGAATGCAATCGGGGTTGCGGCGATCGACAGATACACAATCTTTAATGTGACCAGCACGTTTACCGCCAGTGGTGCCAGAAGCCCTCCGATATACAGGCTTACCTGTCCGAACACTCTTCTGTGGCGGTTCCGGAATCCGTAGCGCATCATGATGAATACAGACAGAATACAGTAGATATAATACTGACCTCCCGACAGGATAAACAGCGGCCCAAACCGAACCTCCGAAGCATAGATGGAAAAATGCTTATAAAACAGGTGGTGAAGCGGGTTCGTAAACACGATCAGCGAAGTAAAGACTGGTAGCACATAAATCAGCCAGTAACACCGGGGAATCTTCATCAGATTCTTCGTATAAGTGATGGATGTCATCAGTATGGTCACCACCATCAGCGCTGAGCAGCTGCAGGTGATCGCATCCAGCACCTGCAGGCTTCCCAGGCTGTTAGTGATGGTCATTCCATTGATTGCGATCAGCCAGATCAGAAGGCAGATTGCAGAAAATAAGTAAAGTTTCTGAACAGCCAGTAATTTCCCCTTAATTATGCAGCTGATAATGAAAAATGCCAAGACTGCCACGGCAATATCCATAATATGGGCTGTCAGTGTCGTCATAACCTCACTCACCTCTGCTTTCCATAAAACATATCTTTAATATCTCCGGATCCGGCTTTGGCCAATAGAATCCGATCTTTGCCAGTGCCTCCCGGGTCCTTCTGCAATCCATGATCATATGGGAGGCGGCCAGTTCGCCCGAGAACCAGCTTTGCGCAAACGCCTGCACATAAGGTGAATCCGACGAAGTTCCTGCGATCTCCAGTTCCCTCTCGAACTCCCGGCGTCCTACCGTTTGAATCTCCCCGCAGGCATCCAGTATCTCCCGGATGGATATTTCTTTCGGATTAAATATATGGAATGCTCCTCCTGTCTCTTCTGAGAGTCCTACAATGGCTTTGGCAGCCAGATCCACATAGGTGGTCTCCAGCCCTGTATCTCTTAGTTCCTCCGGCATCTTTCCGAATTCCAGTAATCCCTTTATCAGTCGGTAATATGCATTGCTCTCCTGGTTTTTCTGGAATTTCCCTGAGTAAGAATTACATACCACTCTTCCTACCCGGAATATTCTGGCCGCCAGCCCCTCTTCCTGAGCCTTCGTCACCTCATACTCGGCAAGCATCTTGCTCATGGTGTACGGATTCTCCATCCAGTTCTGGCCTACATCCAGATCCTGTTCCTCAAAGATGGCCTTTGCCTGCGGCGCATCCAGCAGATATTCCCCTGCCACGCTCACTGTAGAGATATGCATGTAAGATGCGCGGGCTTCCCTTGCGAATTCTATGGCTCTTTTGGTTCCTGTCACATTGGTCTTAAGCAGTTCATCCTCCGGCGCGAAATGCCTGACATCCGCCGCGCAGTGATATACCACGGCCACCTCGTCTGCAAGCCTTGCGAAGTTCTCGTCATCCAGTCCGAAATGTTCCTGGGTGAGGCTGCCGACTACAGGAATCAGAAGGTGCTGATGCTCCCGGCAGAATTCGGGGCCGAAATGCCACCGCAATGAATCAAACAGCCGTTTCTCGTCGCCTCTTACCAGGCAGCAGGCCTTCTTCCCGGCATCCGCCAGTTCCTTGACCAGATAGCTTCCCAGATATCCGGTTGCCCCTGTGACCAGCGCCGCGCCTTCTTTTACAGGAATGCTTTTCACTTCAGGCAGATACCTGGGGAGCCTGGCTAGTTCAGGGATATTCCCCGCTGCCTTCTTTTCTTCGATCCCCTCCTGCCTTTTGCACAGCCTGTCAATCTGCTCTCTCAGGGACGGATAATGATAGAAATCGTTGATGGAAAATGCCAATTGTCTCTGATGATACTGATTCAATATAATAATTGCCGTAAGGGAGGTCCCTCCCTGCTGGAAAAAGGATACTTCAGGATCTGGATCCTTTCCCAGAACCTCGCTCCAGATTGCAGTCAGCGCGCCTTCTTCTGTCACCTCCATCGTCTCGCAGGCCTCCTGGTTGGCCGCTGGCAATGCCTCCCATACCTTCTCTTTCTTCTCCATAGCAGCAAGCAGTTTTAAATCCGTTTTTCCGCTGGCCGTCCTTGGCAGTTCATCCAAAAGGATGATTTCGGAAGGAAGCATATAGTCCGGAAGCCGATCCTTAAGATAAGCGCGCATCTCCTTCTCCTGGTATTCCTTCTTTGGAACCACCGCGCCTCTAAGGAATCTGGGAATTCCATCCTTCATGATGGGAACCACCGCTGCCTCCTTAGCCAGCCCGGATTGGAGCATGACGGTTGCAATCTCCACTGGCTCAATCCTGTGTCCATTTAACTTCAGCTGGGTATCCACCCGCCCGATACACTGCCAGTTTCCATCAGCCCGCTGTCTTCCCCGATCCCCGGTCTTATACATCTTTTCCTTCGGATTCTGGATATCCGGGACGAAAACTTCGCTGGTCAGTTCCGGCTGGTTGATATACCCGGCCGACAGGCACTCTCCGGCAATATAGATCTCTCCCACTGAGGTGGGAAGCACCGGCTTTTTCTCCTCATCCAGAAGATAATAGCGGCAGTTCCCGATCGGCTTCCCGATATGAATGCTGCGCTCCATACGGATCTCTCCCTGACAGTTATGCACCGAAGTCTCCGTAGGTCCATAGATATTGAATATCCGCGCTTCAGTAAGGGCGCAGAGCCGGTCTTTTAGTTCCATGGTCCATGGCTCTCCAAGGAGGATGATGATCTGAATGTCCGCCAATGCCTTGCAGAAACTTTCATCGTTCATGCACATCAATATCCTTGACGGAGTCAGCTGCAATATGGAAACCTTGTCTGTTCGGATTCTTTCGGCCATCTTCCATGGAAGCATCATCTCTTCCTCATCGGCAATGCTGATTCCGTGTCCCTTTGCGGATGCCAGGATGGTCTCCGTCGTGAATACGTCAAATACGCAGTTGGATGCACATAAAATCTTCTGCTCCTGTCCTCCCAGAAGCGGATCTAAATGCGCCATCAAGTTGGACAGGGACTTATGAAGCATCATTACCCCTTTGGGCTTTCCGGTAGATCCGGACGTGAAGATGACGTTTGCTACATCTTCCGGAGAGTTTACGGGAAGCGCTGTTCTTGTCACCTCCTGCGGCCCTTCGTATCTTAAGACCTGGCAGGGTATATCCTCAAACGGCTCCGTCTCCCTGTCATACACGGCCACTTTCACGTCTGCCTGCCTGAGCATGTATCGTATCCGTTCCTTTGGGAAAGCCGGATCTACAGGAACATATGCGGCCCCAGCCTTCAGGATTCCAAACATCATTACCAGCATGTCGCCATTTCGCCTGGTCAAAAATGCCGCCTTATCTCCCGGCAGGACTCCTTTAACAAGCAGCATAGCTGCCAGATTATCCGACCGCTCCTTCAATTGCCGGAAGGTATAATGCCTGCCTTCTCCCCACTCCACGGCCCTCTTGTCCGGCATCAGATATGCCATATCATCCATTGCCTGATCTACAGTGGCGCAGTCATAGGGAGTCCGCATACGGTTTGGCTGTTCTACAAGCCTCAGCCGATCCTCGTATCCAAGCCATGGAATGTCTCCCACCATGGATACGCCTCCATTAAGGACTGCGCGTATTCCCTGGATCAGGCATCTTCCATAGAATGCAGCCGTCACTTCATCGAACAGGCAGGCCGCATATTCCATCGCGAACCGATAATGACCGTCTATACAGGTAGCCTCCAGATGCAAGTCGATCTTGACCGAATGCGTGTCATAAGGCACATAGGAAAGTTCTGCCTCGCCTAAGACCGTTGTAAGCCGTGATACAGGAGTCAGGCTGAATAGCGTGCTATACAGCGGATTGCGTCCCTGCTGGCGTTGCTCGTGGGCCAGGCCAATTATCTCTTCCAAGGAAATATCCTGGTAATCCTGAATTCCTGCAACCATTTTCCTGACCTTCCCAAAGTAATCTTCTATCGTCTGGCTCCCCTCGACATCCAGGAAGATTGGGAGCGTATTGACGAAAACGCCCGTCATCTTCTCAAGTCCCGGATTACGCCTTCCTGAAAATGGAGAGCCTATGGCCGCGGTATTTTCGCAGGCAAAACGCCCCTGCATCATAGCGAATACTCCCAGCAGGAACATATAGGGCGTAATCTTCTTATCCTTACAATACATCTTAAGGCTCTCATCCAGTTCTTCCGGCAGTTCAAATCCATATCTGCCTCCGGCCCCGTCGAATTCGGAAGGCCTGGGCCTGTCCGGCACGAAAGCGCTCTTTGGAATTTTCTCTGGAAGAATCTTCTTCCAGTATTCTCTGCATTTTACTCCGGCCGTCTCCATATTTTCATTTACCCACCACGCAAAGTCTACATAGGAAAGTTCGGGCAGATGAACCTCCTTCTGGCAATAGTAGTCATGAAGACGCTCAAATATGATCTGACTGCTGATTCCGTCCGATATAATATGGTGCATGTCAATGATGATATAAGGCTCATTTCCTTCCGCCTTCACCATTGCTGCCCTGAAAAGCGGCGCCTTTCCCAGATCAAACGGCCGGACAAACCGTTCCATGGCTTCTTCTATGCGGCCGCACTCCATCCATTCTAACTGAAAGTCAGCCTGGCTGCTTACCCTGGCAATCAGTTTTCCCTCCTGCATCTCAAACTGTGTCCGCAGCAATTCATCCTCTTCTATCATCCGGGCCGCTGCCTGCTCCAGGCGCCCAAAGTCCAGCCAGGCGCTGGCCTTGAAGGCTGCTGGCATATTGTAGCCTACCTTTGTGGCATCCTGACTGTGCATTACGAAGAATCCGGATTGTACCGGAGTCGGCGGATACCAGCCTCTCTCCCTTGCCTTCGGAATCCTGCGGCCTTTTAGGATGCTATCTTCAATACCAGCTCCGCGAAGGAGGCAGGCAAACCTTCTCACCGTGCTATTGGCATACAGATCCTGTATCTGAATCACTTTCCCGAATTCTTTCTCTGTCTCGGTCAGCATAAATACCGCATTCAGGGAATCCCCTCCGGACAAGAAATAATCCGAATGAATGCCAAGGCCGGGCTTTTCTAATATCCGCTGCCAGATGGCAAGAATCTTTTCCTCCCATTCATCAGCCGGGGCTTCTTCCATGTCGGGTAATTCCGGCTTCGGAAGCCTTCCAACATCAATCTTTCCATTACCGGTCACCGGCAATTCTTCTACCCTTGCAGCATATACCGGCTGCAGATACCTAGGCAGATAAAGAGCTCCATAGGAAAGAAGGGCCTCCCCTTCCAGTCCCTCTTTCGCCATATAATAGGCGATCAGCTGGTTCTCGTATACGGTCACTGCAACCGCGTTTACCAGCGGATGCCTCCCTAATACGGACTCTACCTCCGCCAGTTCGATTCTATGTCCCAGCAGTTTCACTTGGCTGTCATTGCGGCCAAGATACAGGATACTTCCATCTTCCGTCCATTTTCCGATGTCGCCCGTCCTGTACATGCGCTGCCCTTCCATAAATGGATCTTCTACGAAGCGTTCCCTGGTCAGTTCCTCCCGGTTATGGTACCCTCGCGCCAGGCATTCCCCGCCAATATACAATTCTCCGGCAGATCCCACTGGAAGCGCATTCCTGTTTTCATCCAGAATATAGATCCTGCAGTTAGCAAGGGGGCGTCCGATCGTAACCTGCCCTTTTCCGTCCACTGCCGCATGGCTAACAGCAACGGTTGCCTCCGAAGGACCATACTGGTTATAAAGGGTTGCCGGCGTATAATCCCGCAGTTTAAGATAAGTGTCCGGTACCAGGACCTCCCCGCCGCAGATCAGCGTCTCTATATGGGACAGGGAGCGCAGAAATACCTGATCATTCTGGTAGGCTTTAAGCCTGGAAGGAGTCAATGCCATGAATCCTACATCGTAGTCCATGATCAGCCTTCCCATCTTCTGCGCGTCATTCATCTCTTCTTCCGTGGCCATCACGATGGTGGCTCCATTCAGAAGCGCAATGACGCTCTCCAGCAGAAATGCGTCAAACCCCACATTGCAGATAGACAGTACTGCCCCCTTTGGGTACAGATCCTTTATAGCCTCCTTTAGATTCATCACGCTGTGCTGTTCTACTTCCACGGCTTTGGCGCTCCCCGTGGTTCCGGAAGTATACACAAGGTATGCCAGGTCTGACGGCTTTTCCTCTGGCGGAAGAATCTCTATCTTCTGGCTGCCATGCAATTCTTTCAGAGTCCTTGTCGCTATATCCGTGCCAGCCCAGGCCAGAGAATCGTCGGTGATACAAAGCGCCGCCTGACTGTCTTTTAACAAGTCCGCGATCCTTCTCTGAGGCTGCGCGGGGTCCATCAGCACCCAGCTGTTGCCGGACAGGATGATTCCGCACAAGGCTGCAAGCAGCCCTTCCTCCCGCCGTGACAACAGGGCAACGGTATGCCTGCCTTCCGGCAAAAACTGTCGGATTCCTCCTGCGATAAGGGCCGCATCATTCATCAGTTGTTCATAAGAAATCCGCTTTCCCCTGCAGATCAGCGCGATCTTTCCTTCATTCTCTCTTGCTGCTTCCAGAAGACCAGTTCCAATCCCGGCGTTCCTGTCATACCAGGCATTGGTTTTATTAAAGTCAAAGATTACACGTTCTTCCTCCTCTTCTTCCAGGATGGGAAGTTCGCCCACAGGCAGGTCCGGATTCTTCAGCGCCTCTTTCAGGATCTTTACCAGGCGGCCATGCAGCGCGTCAATCTCAGACGCAGAGAATATCTGGGTCAAGTAATCGTAATCCACTACGAACTGGTTGCTGGCATCCCTGCTGCTTAAGTGGATGCACAAGGTCTCGCTCTGGTAGCCGCAGTACATCCATCGGCCCTCCAGCGTCACGCGGGCCCCTCTTAGATGATCCATCTTGCCATTCTGGTAAGAAAGCGCTATCTCGAACAGCTGGTCTGATGCCACTTCATTTCCCGTGTTAGCCAATTTCTTAATGTCCTCGAAAGGCAGCCTCTGATGGTACAGCAGATGAAACCAATCGTCTTTTAACTTATCATTGAACTCGTTCCAGGTAGATGCCGTATCTAGTTCATTTACAAAGGGAAGCGTATTGACAAACATTCCTCCTGACTGCTTTTCCTTGTAGTTCAGCCTGTTGATCGTAGGAACCCCGATACAGAACCTCGCCTGTCCCCTTACCCGTCTCAAGTAGATGGCAAGAGCCATATAGAACACTGCAAACGGGGAAACCTTCTCCTGCTGGCAATACCTTGCGATCATGCGGTTCAGACGGCCGGGAAGCGGATAGGACCTGCGAAGTCCCACTGGGCTGATATGGGCACACTGATGCTCCTTTGCCAGTGCCGGCAAGATATCTCTTAACTGCTCCTTCCAGTAATCCCGGTCCCTCTGATAAACCTTCGACTGCCTATATTTCTGTTCAGATTCAATATGAAGCCTGTAATCAGGCGCAATCTGACACTGTGTCTCTTTATCCTGCAATAGTTGAAAATAGTTATAAATAATATGATTTGTCACAAGAGCATGCGACCATGCATCCGCAACAATATGATGGACTCTTGTCAATATTCCGCCTGAACTGTCTGATCGCTTAAATATAAGCATTTGACACAGCGGAGAATCACATAGCGTAAAATGTTCTCTTGCCACAGACTGATACCAGGTATCAATCCCCTGTTCATTCGTTCCTGTAAAATCGAAAAATTCCGCTCTCCCGGGAATCTCTTCCGAGATATATTGGCACGGTCTGCCATCCCTTACGGTAATTCTAAGCCGCAGGGTTGGAAATGCCTTGTATGCAAGTTCTATACATCTCTGAAGGTATTCAATATTCAAATTCCCCTCTATCTTAAGTGCCGTGCAGATATTATTCATGGGTAGGCCTGGATGTGCCGATTCCAGGTTCCAGATATTCTGCTGGCTGTATGATAAAGGAAAGAAATCTACTGGCGTCCTCTCATTTTCTCTTCGTCTCTCCATCGTCTGCCTCATCCTCTAGTAAATAAAAATCTCTCATTATCAGTAATGTATTTATTATATAACAAACCTATGGAAAGCACCAGATAATTTACGTCAATTTTTCTCCCAGCCACACCCCGGCGATGCATCCGACCACGCTGAGCAATATATAAAGCAGGGCAGGAACCTTCTGTCCTTGTTCAAGCATTCTTAACGATTCCAGGGAGAAGGTGGAAAAAGTAGTGAAGCCGCCGCATACTCCCGTCTTAAGAAACAAGACGGCGTAAGGGCCAGCCTCGCGCTTTGCCGCCAGGCCCACGACAACTCCGATAAGGACGGCCCCTGCCAGATTCGTCACCAGCGTCAGCACCGGAAAACCGCCTTTCCAGGGAATGAGACTGATGACATATCTGAAAATGGCCCCAATCGCCCCTCCAAGCCCTACCCATAGGAATCGGGCCATCATGCCTCCAGCACCTTGATCTGGCACATCTGCATCGCCTTTAACGCATTCTCATGGCTCTCTTTCGTAACTCCGGCGCAGCAGGCGGCATCCACAATGACCGGCACTTCCGGCAGGAACGCCTTTACAATCATGGCATTGGAGATTACGCAGATATCCGTACACAGGCCTACGAATGTAATGGATTCAATGCCAGTCTCCCCTTTCGCCTTTAAGTCCTGATCCTGGGCCCGAAGCAGGGGGCCTAACGCATCGCTTCCAAACGTACGCTTGTCAATGGGCATCTCTTCTCGCTCCGCTTCAATCTCCGGATGAAGTTCCCATCCTTTGGTTCCCTTGATACAGTGAGGAACCGGAAGGTTCCTGCCTTCCTGGGTATCCAGATATTTCTCGCTATGGGTGTCCCTGGTATAAAGGATACGTCCTTTAAATCCTTTGATCTTCTCCACTACTTTTGGCACGATCGCTACCGCTTCTTTCGTTCCCAGCGCTCCGTCAATAAAATCATTCTGCATATCTACTACCACTAAGATATCCATATTCCTGCCTCCTTTTCGGATTGTCTACTGCTTCTATTATATACGAGATCGCGCCAAAAGCAATTCTTTTTAATCTCCTACTGCATATTTCCCGGAAATCTTGGGATTCCATCAAATCCTTTTTTCAAGTCCTCATCGGAAGGAATGTAGTCGGTCATCTCTTTGTTGTGGAGCTTCTCGTATGCCACCATATCAAAGTAACCGGTACCGGCCAGCCCGAACACGATAGTCTTCTCTTCCCCGGTCTCTTTACATTTGAGCGCCTCGTCAATGGCAACTTTGATGGCATGGCTGCTCTCCGGCGCGGGGAGGATTCCCTCCACTCTTGCGAAACGCTCGGCAGCCTCGAATACAGCCGTCCGCTCCACAGACCGGGCCTCCATATATCCATCCGCATACAGCCGAGAGAGAATGGGACCATTCCGGTGTCGCAGAAATCATAGGCACATACGCCTCGGGTAAGGCTCGGGCAGGAAGCCGGCTCTGCGGCGATAAAGTGATATTCCTTCTCTCCCCTTAATTTCTCTCCCATGAATGGAGAGATCAGGCCTCCAAGGTTCGAACCGCCACTTCCACAGCCTCGGATATAGCACAACCCAAACTTCCAGTCGTGCCCGGATGCTCTTCCAGGATCTTGCGCCCTATCTGCGTCTCTTCTGATGGGGACGGCGTGACGCTGGCTCCATAGGTACGCATCACTTCCCTTCGGAAAGGCTTCTGCTCGTATTATTTCCTTCTTTTTCTTTCATTGCATAAAAAACCGGATACAACATGTGTATCCGGCCTTCATTCTCTTTCTTATCCGCTATAATTAAGCAACCTTAGCCTTTGCAAGTTCTGCCAGTGTTGCGAATCCTTCTGCATCGTTTACAGCCAATTCTGCCAGCATCTTTCTGTTCACGTCGATGTTAGCCAGTTTTAAACCGTGCATGAATTTACTGTAAGATAATCCATTCATTCTTGCTGCAGCATTGATACGTGCGATCCAAAGCTGACGCATCTGGCGCTTGCGCTGCTTTCTTCCTGCATATGCAGATGTGAGCGCTCTCATAACAGACTGTTTTGCAACTCTGTACTGCTTAGAACGTGCTCCTCTGTATCCTTTTGCTAACTTTAATGTCCTATTGTGTCTTTTCTTAGCGTTTAATCCGCCTTTAATTCTTGCCATGTCCTATTTCCTCCTTCAAATCATCCCACATCTTACAGATATGGAAGAACTTTCTTCATGTTCTTTACGTTAGTTGCATCAGTAATGATTGGCTTTCTAAGATTTCTTTTTCTCTTTGTAGATTTCTTAGTTAAGATATGGCTCTTATAAGCTTTATTTCTTTTTAATTTTCCTGTACCTGTTTTTTTGAAGCGCTTTGCAGCCGCTCTATTTGTTTTAATTTTTGGCATGATAAGTTCCTCCTTAGATTTTTAATTTATTTTTAACGTTTTTCAGTTAAAACCATACTCATACTTCTGCCTTCCAGCTTCGCCGGCTTTTCAACCACTGCCACATCCTCAAGCAGTTTTGCAAAATCATCCAAAATGTGCTTGCTCTGCTGCATATGTGCCATCTCGCGTCCTCTGAAACGCAGGGTAACCTTTACTTTATTCCCTTTGCTGATAAACTTCTTTGCATTATTCACTTTCGTATTAAGATCGTTGGTCTCAATATTCGGGGAAAGACGCACTTCCTTTACTTCAACGGTTTTCTGCTTCTTCTTTGCCTCTTTTTCCTTTCTTGCAAGTTCATATCTGTACTTTCCATAATCGATGATCTTGCAAACTGGTGGCTGGGCTTTTGGAGCAATCTTCACCAAGTCTAACTCTGCTTCCTGTGCAAGTTTCATGGCTTCTCTTGATGACATAATGCCTAATTGTTCTCCATCCTCTCCAATCACTCGTACTTCCTTGTCTCTGATCTGCCCATTAATCATTAAATCGCTAATTGTTGTGCACCTCCATCATAAAATAAAAATAAGTGAATAGTTTACAGACTATCCACTTGCATACCCGCATAAAATGACCCTTCACGAGCCTTTATACTCAATATCAGACCAATAGTCACCCGATCGTGCTATGGTGAGAGTGGATACTCTACTTTGTTTATTGCTTCACGCAAGTTATAATTTACCACACCCAATGTGGGATGTCAACTGGTTATTTTACATTTTTTCCGCAGAAGTTACTGTTCTTCTTGAAAAATTTGTCCATTCATGTAATAATAGAGCATAATCTATTTTTTTGGGATGACAGACTATATTGAGGAGGTTTTTAAACATGCAAAAAAGGAGCAACTTTTCCAGCAAATTGGGATTCGTGCTGGCTGCTTCCGGCTCAGCGGTAGGCTTGGGAAATATTTGGAGATTCCCTTACCTTGCGGCTAAATATGGGGGCGGAACATTTTTATTGATTTATCTGATCCTGGCGGTGACATTCGGCTTTGCGCTCATGACTGCCGAGATCGCGCTAGGACGTAAGACAGGATTAAGCGCTATTGGCGCTTTCAAGTCCCTGGATAAGCGTTTTGGCTTTTTAGGAGTACTTGCATCCATTGTTCCTATTATTATCTTTCCTTATTATTCCGTAATCGGAGGATGGGTAATCAAGTACTTTGCCGTATTCATCAGCGGCGGCTCAGCAGCCTCAGCCGGAGATACCTACTTCTCTGACTTCATCGGCGGCACTTTCGAGCCTTTGGGCTGGTTCTTCCTGTTCATGGCATTGACTGCGATCATCGTACTGTTCGGTGTTGAAAAAGGAATTGAAAAGGTCAGCAAAGTCATGATGCCGATCCTTGTCGTTCTTACCGTTATCATTTCCATATATGGCCTGACTCTGGATGGAGCTATGGAAGGCCTTGTATATTACATACAGCCGCATATGTCGGATGTATCAGCCAAGACGATCCTTGCCGCTATGGGACAACTCTTCTACTCCATGTCTCTGGCAATGGGAATCATGGTTACCTATGGCTCTTATATGAAGAAGGATAATAATCTGGAAAGTTCCGTTCGCCAGATCGAAATGTTCGATACCGGCATCGCTTTCCTTGCAGGCCTTATGATCATTCCTGCCGTATTCGCATTCTCCGGCGGTGACCGTTCCGCGCTCGGCGCAGGCCCTGGACTGATGTTCATTACGCTGCCGAAAGTATTTGCCAGCATGAAATTCGGAGGGGCGATCGGCACGATCTTCTTCCTGCTGGTATTCTTCGCGGCTTTGACATCCGCAATCTCCCTGATGGAGACCATCGTATCCATCTTCCGGGATAAGTTCCACTGGGGACGAAGGAATGCATGCCTTTTCGTGGCAGTTCTTGCGCTGATCTTAGGGGCTCCGTCTTCACTGGGCTTTGGACCGCTAAGCTTCATCAGCTGGATGGGCATGTCCGTACTTGATATCATGGACTTCGTAAGCAACAGCGTCCTGATGCCGATCGTCGCATTAGGCACCTGTATCTTTGTCGGATTCATTATCCGTCCAAAGACGATATCCGACGAAGTAAAAGAGACCGATGGCAAGTTCAAGGCAGAAAAACTGTTCAGTGTCATGATCAAATGGGTTGCCCCCATCTTCCTGGTACTGATACTTGCAAGTTCCGTAGCAAGCGGCCTTGGCTGGTTCTCAATTTAATAGATTAATCAGTTAGATTAGAAGGGCCTGATGGAATGAATACCTCCATCAGGCTTTTTTTATATCCTGTCCCTATTCCACAATCCACGCTTCTACGTCTGTAGCCTTGATCCCTCCTGCTGTCCATTTATTCTTATTATACTGCTTTTTTTCTCCCCCACAACTTGTTTTTGAACGGAAATACCTGTACTATAGAATTAGAACCTGTCGGAAACAGCATCAAAAGGAGTTGAGACAATGGATCTTAGAAAATGGAGCGTACTGCTCGCAGTCGTTGACTACGGAAGTTTTACCAAAGCCGGCGAGGAACTTAACTATACCCAGTCCGGCATTACGCATATGATGAAATCCCTGGAACAGGAAGTCGGATTTCCGCTCTTTAACAAAGGCCACCACGGCGTCTCTATCACGAAAGAAGGAAAAGCCCTTCTTCCGGCAATACGGAATCTTCTCTCAGCCAACGAGTCGCTGAATCAGGAGATATCCTTCCTCAAGGGAGCCAAGAAAGGTACCTTGACCATCGGGACCTATATCAGCTGTTCCATACACTGGATTCCCGAGATCATCCAAGAATTCCAGAAAGAGTACCCCGGCATATGTTTTGAGATCAGCGAGGGCCATGAAGGCGACCTGATCGACTGGGTGGAGAACCACAAGGTAGATATCGGGTTCATCAGTTATCATGAGCATCAGCCTTACGAGTTCATCCCGGTCTGCGACGATCCTATGATGGCCGTGGTACCGAAAGGCCACCCCTTTGCCCAATATGACGAAGTTCCCATCGAATGGTTTGAAAATGCGCCTTTCGTCTGCTCTGAGTATACTTACGGCAATGATGTCCACCGAATCCTGAAGACCGCCGGAATAAAGCCGGATATCAAGTATACCACCAGCACGGATTTCTCGATCCTGTCCATGATCGAGCACAACCTGGGCATCAGCATATTGCCTGAGCTTGTTCTTCGCGGCCAAAGCGGCAATTTTGAGACACGGCCTCTAAAGCCTCTCTCCTATCGGCGGCTGGGCATGGCTGTATCCTCCTTCCGGGATATGTCGCCTGCCATGAGAGTCTTCATCAAATATGCGCGGGACTATCTTCTGTCCTGACGTACTTTGCCCGTAATCCTCTCATCTCTACTCAAATAATAATTGCAATTCCTATGTTTCTACACTAAAATTGTAGAAAAAGGTTTTATCAGGAACCGTACATAAGAAAGGGAAAATACCATGGCAAAAAAAGGCTTTATCGGCGAATTTAAAGATTTTATCAGCCGCGGGAACGCAATGGACATGGCTGTCGGCGTTATCATCGGCGGCGCTTTCTCCGGCATCGTAACTTCATTGACTGAGGATATCATCTCCCCCATCCTGGGCTTATTCGGAGGCATAAATTTCGATCGGCTCTCTGTAAACATCCTGGGAGAGGTCACCTTGAATTATGGCAAGTTCATCACCGCTATCGTTAATTTCCTCATCATGGCATTGATCATCTTCTTCATCATGAAGGCAGTGAATACCTTAGAGGCTCAGGCAGCAAGATTAGCCCGTCTGGGAAATGAGCAAGAGGCTCCAGCGCCCACCACAAAGATTTGCCCTTTCTGCAAATCAGAGATTCCCATCGATGCCACCAGATGCGCCCACTGTACCTCTGAGTTGGAGCAGTCGTAAGAGATCTTTCACATGCTGCGCAAATCCGACGGGGCATAGCCTATAAGAAAAAAGACAGTCACAAACTTATTTGTAACTGTCTTTTTCGGTTGCCTTAGTTCTCGTGTCCTTCTTTATGAAAAAGGCTTGTTGCGCCATACAGCGCTCCTATAGCAACGATTGCCCATCCAATCAAATTCAACATCTGTCAGCACCTCCTCGCAGAAAAATTATTACTCTCTTCGTACTTTTAGTATAAATCTTTTTTCCACTCTTGTGAAATGAGGCTTATTTATGCTGACATTACACTTCTTAATGTTTATCTCGACTGTCCCATGCTGAACACGGCAACGACGCCCGGACCCGTATGGCTTCCGATAACCGTGCCAATATTGTTGATCAGGATATTGGTGACACCCATCTTCTCTTCCACCAATTCCGCTACATACTGGGCGTCTTCTATACAGTCTCCATGGGTGATCATGACGATGTCGTTTTCCCATCCTTCAGCCTGTTTTGCAGCCATATCCACAATCTTGTTCAGAGACTTCTTTCGGCCTCTCTCCTTGCCGATCACCTGAAGGTATCCCTGGTTATCCACATGAATGACTGGCTTGATCTGTACCATGGTTCCCAGAATAGCCGTCGTCTTGGATACGCGGCCTCCCCTTTGCAGATGGTTCAGATCATCTACCGTTACAAAATGGCAGACATGCAGTTTATTTTCCTCCACCCACTTTGCGACCTCTTCGATGGTCTTTCCTTCCTCTTTCAGTTTCAGTGCATAATAAAGCAGAATTCCCTCTCCCAGACAGGCGCAAAGCGAGTCAATCACGATGATCTTCCTGTTCGGATACTTATGCTTAAGTTCTTCTCCAGCGATACGCACGCTGTTATATGTTCCGCTCAGCCCGGATGAGAAGCCCAGATGCAATACATCCTTGCCTTCCTGAAGCATGGTCTCTAATGCGGCTTTGGCCTCGTCAGGATTCACCTGAGAAGTGACTGCCATCTTCCCCTCCCTGAGTTTTTGGAAGAATTCCTTGGACGACAGTCCGTTCATATCTTCATAGGTCTCTCCGTCAATCGTATATTTTAATGGAATAACCGGAACATTTCTCTCAGCGAGCCATTCCTTCGGCAAATCTACCGTGCTATTTACACTAATTATATAGTCGCTCATTATTTCCACCATCCTCTCCTTGGTCTGCACTAATCATATCATTGTTCCCCATATTACGCAAAACCTTTTTCACTGTAATGACAAATAACACGCTCGTCGCAAGCACCGAAATGATGTCTGCCACCGGCTCTGCTCTGTAGATGCCTATAACGCCCATGAACTTAGGCAGGATAATCGCAAGCGGAATCAGCAGAATCACCTTCCGAAGCAGCGCAATAAACAGGGACACTTTCGCCTGCCCCAGGGCCAGGAATGTTGACTGGCACGCAGACTGAATGCCAAAGATCGTGATACCGAAGAAATAAATCGGCATAACCTGGCAGGTCAGTTTCACCAGCTGGTCATTATTCGTAAATATTTCCGCATAAACGCCCGGTGCAAAGACGGCAATCCCTGCAAGAACGATCGTTGCCAGAAAGCAGACCGCGATCAGCCGGATTATTGCTCCTTTGACCCTGCTTTTATTTCCTGCGCCGTAATTATAGCTGATGATCGGCTGTACGCCCTGCGTGATTCCCTGTATCGGAATTACGATCAGCTGCATGATGCTCGTCATAATGGACATGGTTCCTACATACAAGTCCCCTCCGTACTTCTGAAGTCCGGAGTTTAACGTAATGTTAACCAGGCTCTCCGTGCTTTGCATGATAAATGGAGAGATTCCAAGCCCTCCGATATGCTTTACCACATCCCCCTTCAGGCGCATATTCTTTGCCTTCAGCCGAATCACGCTTTTCTTGGAGGTCAAAAACTTGATCACCCATGCCGCGCTGACGGCCTGGGAAATGATTGTCGCCAGAGCAGCGCCCTTTACCCCCATTCCAAATACAAAGATAAATACCGGATCCAGGCAGATATTGATAATTGCTCCGATCAAAACGGAAAGCATGGCAATCCTGGCTTCTCCCTGACCGCTGATAAATGTATTAAGCCCCACAGCGAACTGGACGAATATCGTTCCCAGCAGATAGATTCCAATATAACTTTCCGCATACTGAATCGTCGTCTCGCTGGCCCCGAATGCATACAGAACCGGAGTCTTAAATATCGAAAAGCCAATGGTCAGCACCACCGAGAAAATCACCAGCAGTCCTGCCGAATTGCCCAATATCAGTTCCGCCCGGTCATAATCGTGCTTTCCAAGCTGGATTGACGCAAGCGGCGCGCCGCCCATTCCCGCAAATGCGCTGAAAGCCGCAATCAGCATGATAATTGGAAACGTAACCCCAACCCCTGTCAGGGCCATATCTCCATATCCTTGGATATGCCCGATATAGATCCTATCTACTATATTATATAATACATTGATCAGCTGGGCTGCAACCGCAGGAACCGCAAGCGACACCATCAACTTCCCCAAACGCTCGCTGCCAAGCCTCTCATCCTTCGTCGTTTCTTGCATTATGTACACCTCTCTTTAAAAAATACGCATTGTTTATTATTTTAACACGGTCTGGGGATAATGTAAAATGGGATTTTTTTATTTTGGTGATCGCGGGCGGAGAGTGGGGAGGCGTTTCCAGAGCGTCGCAGGAAACGCCTCCCCACTCTCCGGCGTCCACGCACTTCCGCCAAAATCCCCCTTAATTCAGCTTCACATTGAGATAATTCCTGCCTGACAGCGTCTTATTAAAGCAGAGGCTTATGATTACTATGATGCAGCCTGCAGCGAATCCAACCCAATTAAAGAGCGCCGTAAGGATCAGAAGCTGAAGCCTCATAAATTTCAATGCATAGCCCAACTCGAAATTAGGCTGAGTATAGTTGGCCACGGCAACGAACGCCATATACAGCATGACTTCCGCATTAAACCAGCCGGACTTTACTGAGAATTCTCCCATAACCAGGCCGGCGATTACGCTCAGAGGCGTGCTCAGCATGCTGGGGGTATTGAGTGCTGCCAGCCGCAGCCCGTCAATGGCGATTTCCAAAATCAGCAATTGGAAGATCAGCGGTATATTAACCATATCTTTTACCGCCACGAAGTCAAATGCTTTCGGAAGCCAGTTGAGGTTCTGCATAAAAAGCAGGAACACTGGCGTCAGAAATACGGTCATAATGGTAATCAGCGTCCTGGAAAACTTCAGGTACAGCCCGGTCAGCGTGGGGAAGTAGTAATCATTGGCTTCCTCGATCATATCAAAGATAGAGGTCGGCAGAATCATGGCAGATGGAGAATTATCCACCATAATTACTACTTTTCCCTCAAGCAGGCATGCGGCAGCCGTATCCGGACGCTCTGTAAACTTGAATTTCGGGAATGGGTTATACCATTTTCTCTTGAACAGGCATTCCGCCAGGCTTTGCTGGTTCATCCTCAAATCATCCGTCCGGATGCTTTTGATACGCTGCTGCACCGTATTTAGCAGTTCCTGGTCTACCCGGTCGCCCATATAGCAGATAGCCACGTCGGTTCGGGAAGTATCGCCAACTTCTGTCATTTCCATAATCAGGTGAGGGTCCCGAATCCTTCTTCTCATCAGCGCCGTATTAAATACGATCGTCTCCACAAAACCGTCTCTGGATCCTCTCAGAGACTTATCCTTATCCGGCTCTTCTACGCTTCTTGCCGGATAAGTCCTGCAGTCAATCGCTATGCAGGCTTCGTAGCCTTCTATAAAGAGGCAAGTAACGCCGGATAAGACGTTTCTCAACACATCGTCAAAATCCCCCAGGATATCCACTTCCACATAGGGAATGCACTCCCTCGAAAACTGTGTGGCATCAGCCGGCATATTTTCCTGCGTTACCTTGAACAACGAATCCATAATTTTGAGCATAACCTCATCCTTGGTAAATCCGTCTATAAAATAAAAAGAAGCCATCCGGCCGCCAATCAGCATATCTCTTTGAATAATATCAAAACTATCCTTTACCGGAAGAACCTGATTCATATAGGCTGCATTCTCTTCCCTTGACGCAGTCACTTTCCTGTTATCTGGCATATTCCTACCTCCGCTCATTTACTTGCTTTGAGGAATAGACTGCCCAGATTTTCCGTTAAATATGCAGTCTGGGACGCTGCACTTAAAAAAAATGCCGCGTCCCAGTTTAGTAAATCTATTGGTTTGTAGTACTTCCAAATCCTCCGTTACGAACTGCTGTCACCTCATCATCTAATGTGATGCCGTATTCTACAAAGATTCCCTGCATGAACCCAGTCCCTGCCTGTAATTCCACTACCTTGCCCTCATTGGTATCGTTGGTGATCTTCGCGAAAATATGTCCCTCATTATCGGAATAAAAGTAATCGCTGTCAATGATGCCCACCGTATTATTCAGCTGCAGGCGGTATTTAAATCCAAGGCCGCTTCTCGGATAACATTTAAGTACCCAGTCATCTTCCATCTCCACACGGATTCCGGTCGGAATCTTTACCGTCTTTCCCGGATGCAGCACGATGGATACCGGTGTATAAAAATCATATCCCGCAGAGCCTGCAGTGGCTCTTTTGGGCAATTGGACGCCGTCATAAGCCTCCTTGATCTTCTCTTCTTCGATCGGCCCGAAGGAGTCCATGAATCCTTCTCGAAACTGTTCGAAACTTACCTTGTGGAACTTTGCAATTCTTCTAGCCATGTATATTTCTCTCCTGTCTCTTCTGTAATTTTTCGTTTGCGTCTGAAAATCATTTAATTATATTATCATCCGCTTCGCAAAGCGTCAATGCAATTAGGCCAAATTCATCTAATTTCCACATTCTATGCTGATCTCATTGAACAACTTCAGAATCTCATCCACGGTCATCTGCTGTTTCTCTTCTTCTTTTTTATCCAGGATCACCTGTCCCTGATGCATCATGACCAGGCGGTTGCCGTATTCCACCGCATATCTGAGGTTGTGCGTTACCATAATCGTCGTCAGTTTCTTTTCCCGGACAATCTGATCTGTCAATTCCATAATCAGTTCTGCCGTCTTAGGGTCCAGGGCAGCCGTATGCTCATCCAGGATCAGGAACTCGATAGGCGTCATGGTAGACATCAGAAGCGCCATCGCCTGGCGCTGTCCGCCTGAGAGAGAGCCTACTTTTACATCCAGCTTATCTTCCAGCCCCAGGTTCAGCTGGCTAAGCTGCTCCCGGTAGTAGGCAATGCGGGCCTTATTGGTCCCTCTTCCCAGTCCGTAGAGTTTCCCCTTGTTATCTGCCAGAGACAGATTTTCCAGTATCGTCATGGATGGGCAGGTTCCCATCGCCGGATTCTGGTATACACGGCCAATCCTCGCATTTCTCTTATACTCTTTTTCCCTGGTAATATCCTTGCCGTTGATCAGTATTTTCCCCGCCTCAAGCGGAATGCTGCCGCAGATGATATTCAGCATGGAGGTCTTTCCTGAGCCATTGCTTCCCACCACGGACAGGAAGTCTCCCTGTTCAATCTTCATGCTGAAATTATCGAACAGGCACATTTCGTTAATGGTACCGGGATTATAGTATTTGTGGATTCCGCTAAGTTCAAGCATTCTTATTCACCTTCTTCTTTCTTTCCATGCTGATGACCAGGATTACCAGGAACAGGACTGCCGTAATCAGCTTCATTGCCTGCGGCTCAAAATTGCGAAGAGCAACCGCTACGCAGGCCTTATAGATGATCGAGCCGATTAATACGGCAGACGTGGCCTTAAGGAATGTCATCTTCTTAAAGATGCTGGTTCCGATGATAACGCTTGCCAGGCCGATTACGATTGCCCCCGTACCCATGGATATCTCAAATACCCGTTCTTCTTGGGCAAATACGCAGCCTGCTAAAGACACCAGGCCGTTTGCAATGGCAAGGCCCAGAATCTTGACATTGCCTTGATCCTTTGCAAGGGATGTGACCAGCGTATCATTATCACCTGCCGCCCTGAGAAGAAAGCCGGATTTTGTCTTCAAATACAGATCCAGCAGCACTTTGCATAGGATTGCCAGTACCAGGACGATCAGAAGCGTCGTATATTCTGAGACGCTGTCTGGTATCACGCGCTTCATAAAATCATTCTTAAATATTGTTTCCTGGGAGAACAGCGGAACATTTGCCGTCCCTGCAATATACAGGTTGATGGTCCATAATGCCGTCATCATGATGATTCCTGACAGCAGGTCGCGCACCTTGCATTTTACATGGATCAGGCCGGTACAGATGCCCGCCAGCACCCCCGCTCCAAAGGAGAGCGGCAGGGTCAGATAAGGATTCATCCCTCTCGTAATCAAGGCCGCCGTGATAGCTGCTCCCAATGGAAAACTTCCGTCCACCGTCAGATCCGGGAAATCCAGTATCTTGTATGTGATATATACTCCCAGCGCCAATATCCCATAAATCAGCCCCTGTTCCGCAATCGTTACTATAAAATCCATGAAAATGCCTCCCAAATTCTTTCTTTACTCAGTAATAATATCGTCAAAACTTTCAACCGCGCCGGATGCAAGACCTTCCGGAACGGTAATGCCCAGATTTTCCGCAACCTTTGTATTTACGTAGAATCCTGGCTCTGTGATCAACTCAAAGTTCATTTCGGATGCCTTCTTTTCGCCCTTTAATACCTGTGCCGCCATCTGTCCCGTCTGCTTTCCAAGAGCAATATAGTCAATTCCTTCTGCCGCAAGGCATCCGATCTTCACCTGCTCGATCTCGCTGCCGAATACAGGAACCTTCTTATCATTTGCTTTTTCCAGGATGGTTGGAAGCGATGCGACCACCGTATTATCCGTCAGGTTCGTGATGCAGTCTACTTCGCTTAACAGGTCATCTGCCGCAAGCGCCACATCTGCGGTTGCCGTAATTCCCTTTGTGACCAGTTCAAATCCGTAATCTCCTGCCAGTTCCTCATATTCCGCAATGGCAGATACGGAATTGGCCTCGCTGGTCGTATACATAATTCCAAGTTTCTTGGCATCCGGAAGCATTTCACGCATCATTTCCAGCTGCTGCTTGATCGGAAGCTTATCGGATGTCCCTGTCACTTCCCCTACCGGCTTGCCATCCTCATCGGACAGTTCCGCCGCTACCGGGTCCGTTACCGCAGTATATACCACAGGAATATCTCTGTCCATAGCCGCATTGAACGCGCTCTGGGCGCTTGGCGTTGCGATGGCGCAGATCATATCCACTTTATCCGATACGAAGGAGTCAGATATCTGTCCTGCCGTCCCCATGTCTGCCGCGGCATTCTTATACTTGACCGTCAGGTTATCGCCTTCCTTAATGCCTTCCGCTTTCAGTCCCTTCAGGAACCCCTCCCGGCAGTTGTCCAGAGAGCCATGTTCGGCAAACTGCTCAATTCCGATCGTGTACTCTTTTTTTGAACTGCCCTCTGGCCCGGATGACTTTCCACATCCTGCTGTCATTGCTGCCACCATTGCTACTGTTAATAATCCTGCTACTACTTTTCTTTTCATTGTTTCATTCTCCTTTTCTTGTTTTTGATATCCGGACTGCAGATAGCCAGCCATCCGGTATTGCTGTTAGGAGAGAAAACTTGTGGGCCGCGGTTTTTTGTCAACACGCAAAAACCGCCTCAAACCACTAGGTTTGAGGCGGTAATAAACTACATTATCGCGGTACCACTCAAATTGACGAATCGTCCACTTTTCTCATGTACTAACATACACTCCTGATTGATAACGGGTTCGGTTCCCGACAAGCCATACTCTCTTACGGTTTCCGGCTGCCCTCGAAAGGCCATTCAATCATCAACTCCATACGGCAATCCCACCATCAGCCGCTCTCTTTGATGTCATTCGATAATCTACTCTTCTTTCTCAACGGTTTTAACTTATTCATATTATTAACTTTAATTCAACAAAGTGCATTTGTCAAGACAAAGTTTTGATTTTTCATTAGTCTTTTATTACTGGAACCGGAGTACTATCCACCTTATCCAGATCGTTTATGTACATCTTCGTTTCTTTTACGATGACATTAGATAACAGCAGTACGGCAACTAAGTTTGGAATTGCCATCAAAGCATTCAGGATGTCAGCCAGCGTCCAAACGATGTCAAGCGCTACTACCGGGGCAATTGCTGCAACCAGACAGTAAACAAGACGGTAAGGAACCAGACCCTTTCTTCCTGCCCAGTACTCAATGCATCGCTCGCCATAATATGCCCATCCAAGAATTGTGGAGTAAGCAAATGAAATGATGCCAAGTGTCAGGATGATTGGTCCAAGGTACGGAATCTGAGAGAATGCCATGGATGTAAGAACACCACCGTTGGAAATCTCATCCGCATTGATCGACGGATTCTTCATAATCGTTGTAACAAGTACAAGACCTGTCATAGCACAAACAACTACTGTATCCCAGAATGTTCCTGTAGAGGAAACCAGTGCCTGGCGAACCGGATTTCTTGTCTGAGCCGCTGCTGCTGCGATAGGAGCAGAACCAAGACCAGATTCATTAGAGAACAGACCTCTTGCAACACCAAACTGGATCGCCATTCTGATACCGGTACCGACAAGTCCGCCGGCCGCTGCGCCTGGCGTAAATGCAAGTTTGCAGATAACTCCAAGAGCCGGGATGATGAAATCATAGTTCATAATTAAGATAATAATACATCCTAATACATAGAAGATTGCCATGAACGGAACCAGTTTCTCGCATACGCTTGCGATGGATTTGATTCCGCCAAAGATAACGATTGCGGTAAGGATCGCTACGATGATTCCAACGATCCACATTGGGATTCCGAAGTTCTCATTACATACGGTCGCAATCGCATTAACCTGTGTAGCGCAGCCAATTCCAAATGAAGCGAATCCTGCGAAGATCGCAAACAGCATGCCCAGCCATTTTAAGTTGAGGCCACGGGACAATGCGTACATCGCTCCACCTTGCATACGGCCGTCTTCTGTCTTAACTCTGTACTTAACAGCGATCAGGGACTCCGAATACTTTGTCGCGATACCGAACACGCCAGTGAGCCAGCACCAAAGAACTGCTCCAGGACCGCCAAGCGCGATCGCGGTACCCACACCGATGATATTACCGGTACCGATGGTAGCCGCCAGCGCCGTAGTCAGGGCTCCGAACTGGGAAACCTCGCCTTCTGCGTCAGGATCTTTTGATACAGATAACTTGATACCTTTTGAAATGGTCTTCCTCTGAATGAATCCCAGGCGGATTGTCATGTAGATATGAGTACCCAGCAATAAGATAATGAGCCACCAGCCCCATACCAATCCATCAATCTTGGTTATAACTGCACTAATACTGTCTAGCATATTATTCCCCCTTCTCTTTCCTTTGCTTTTTAATATGCACTTCATGTTAAAAATAGTACTACGATAAAAACAAATGGCGGCGGCATATCTAAACCGCCCTCTGCATCACCTAAAAACATTGTACATGAATTTGTAGAAAATATCAACTATCGTTATAAAATTGACATTCAATTGGTCATAATGACGAAATAATAAAGATTATTCTTCATTTTTCAATTTGTTAATTAAATAACTAACACTTTTTTTCTCACAATTTAAGGTACTTCCAGAAACCTGCAGAGATTGAACAGGCACTCAGACTTTTATCCTGCCTGAGTGCCCGTTATGCAACTTTCACAAATTGTATTTTTTGAATAGTTTCTAATGCCTGTCCACTATATGTGGTACCGGCAGGCATCTCGCTCTTACGGGGGCTCTATCTTCAGTTTCACCAGCCTGCCTGCCTCTCTTTGCAATGCTTCTTTATAAGAAATGTTCTGATATCTCTTAATCTGGATTCCCGTTGTCCCCATCTGACGGGCTACCTGTTCTGGAGAAGCTTCGTATGCGAACAGGGTACATCCGCAGCTGTTCCGGATGCTCTGCGCGCTGTAAGAAGGTATGCCTGCTTCCTGGGCATATTTCTTCATCATTCTACTAATATACATGGTATTGAGCGGATTCCCTCTTCTATTATAAAAAAGATACGAATTGTCTTTTCTTTCTGCCAAATACTTCTCAAGAATCTGAAATGCATCTTCCGGGATATAGCATAAGCCCCTCCGGCCGGCTACCGATGCATAAATTCCGTCCCCATAGATGCCTATATCCTCCGGCTTAAGTCCTGCGATTTCCGTGGAGGCAAGCCCCGCCCGATACATCAGCACAATGATACAGTACGCCATCAGATCTTCCCTGGCAGCCTCAAGCAGCCGGTCGATGTGGGAAGGGGGAATATGTTTTACAAACTTTTCCTGCTTTGCCACCATCTTAAGGTAGGGATAATAGCCGTCCTGGTAACCCTCATCAACCTGATACCGCTCCCTATTCTCACAGATATACGCTGCAAAAGAATGGAGTTCCCGAAACTTTTTCGCCATGGTGCCGGGAAGAATCTCTCCTCTGGAGACACGTTCCTTAAGCCATCGGAAATATACCCCTGCATCCTCTCCATTGATTGCCAGAAAGTCTTTATGAAAATAATCCATAGCCTCATCAATATCCGTCTGGTAGGAAGCCTTTGAGGTGCTACTTTTAAAATGGACGGTAAAATCTCTCCAAATGGCTTGCTTTATGACTTTGGAAGCGTATATGCTTTTCATTGGCCCCTCCTCCTTGTCTGCCGTCCGCAAGGCGGACTTCGGCATTATGTTAATAGTATAATTCATACTATAACATATTAGAGAGGAATCGGCAATCTTTCGATTGCCTTATCTTATTTACGGATCAGATATTTTGTCTTTTGATAGTCCTTTTTATGCACATATATTTCATATTCGTACTGGAAGTCTATATTCTGACCAAAACTTCCGGCCCGTCCCCGGATTGTTCCCTCTAAAGCCCATGAGCCGGCATGATTGTTCACCTTCTGGGCATAATCAATCTGGTTTGCCTCCAGTATCTCTCGTATCCGGTTGAATTCCTGCAGATCAAATCCTATATAGACGTTTTCCCTGTTTAATGCCGTAATCATCTAATCCCTCATTTCCTATTCCAGAACATCATCTTTCCAAAGACAGATATTCCGCCGCCTTAAGCACGTGCTTTGCCAGTACGGAGGAAGTGACGCTTCCAACGCCTCTGGGTACCGGGCTGATATAAGATGTCACTGGCTCTGCCGCATTAAAATCCACGTCTCCGCACAGATTGCCTTTGGCATCCACATTGATGCCCACATCGACTACCACTGCTCCATCTCCTATCATATCCGCAGTGACCATCCTCGCCTTTCCTGCTGCTGCCACCAGGATCTCCGCCTCTCGGCAGGTAGCAGAAAGATCTTTGGTACGAGTATGGCAGATGGTGACCGTAGCATGCCTCTTCAGAAGCAGCATAGAAAGCGGCTTGCCAACCACCATGCTTCTTCCAATCACGGTCACTTTCTTGCCTCTGGGATCAATTTTATAATAATCCAGCATTTCCATGACTGCCTCCGGCGTGCATGGCGCATGGCCTGTCTCATCCCCGGAAAATACTTTTGCAATATTTACGGGACACATGCAGTCCACATCTTTTAGCGGATTGATCCGCGATACCACGGGCCCTTCATCCAGATGCCCCGGCAGGGGACGGAACAGGAGGATCCCATGTACCTTCGGATCCTCGTTTATCTTGAAAAAGGTCTTTTCAAATTCAGCCTGGGTAATCGTTTCGGGCAATTCTACTACCTTGCACTCGATCCCGATCATCTCCATCCGCTTTCTGGCTCCCCGCTCATAGGCAAGATCATCTGGCCTTGCCCCAACCCTTACGATTGTCAGGCTGGGAAGGATTCCTCTGTCTTTCAGCCTGCGTGCCTCGCCTGTCAAGTCTTCCTTCATGGTCTTGGCCACGTCAGCGCCTTTCATCAATATGCTCATATAAGATTCCTCCTGTCTACTGGATATGGCCAAGGACGTCCCGATAGATGATTTCCTTCCATTCCCTGCCTTCTGCAATCATAGATTCCGTCTTCTGGTTCAGTTTCTCTGCCCGCCCCCGGTCTTTCATCAATTTCGTATTGATAAACACATTGAGGGAGGCTCCTTCCAGCGCTGCCTGGGCAAATAATACTCCTACGCCCACGTCGCTGACCGCGATGCGGCTCCCCTTCTCTCCCAGGATCTTAAGAAGCCGCATTACCTCCAGCACCGTCTCCATAATCTCGATAGGAACCACGCTGGCATCATACAGCGCGCCTTCCATAATTCTGGCTTTTGCGTCCTTTTGTTCCTCCGTATCCTTCGGAAGCCCATAGGCTGCCGACAGGGGCGCGAATGCTTCGGCATCCTTGTCTGTAAGGTCAATCAATTTGTCTTGCAGCACCTTTAGCTGACTCCTGACAGACTGAATCTCCTCCTCAACATCTGCATACTTCTTCTTGCCCACAGTCAGATTCGCAACCATCATTCCAAGTGCCGAGGCAAACGCGCCTACTGCTGCCGAGGCTCCGCCGCCGCCCGGTACCGGCTCTGCGGAAGATAGCACCTCCAGGAATTCTGTCGTCTTCTTTTCTAGCATCATGTTGTCATTTCCTCCTTTGGCAGCGGATTCATCACCGCTTCTTTCTTGGCATCGCATGTACCGCTTCGCCTGTCGCGTCTTCCAACGCTTCCGCAACGCCTTCATTATAAGTCGGATGGGCTCTCATTGCAATCAGAAGCTGCCCTGCCGTCATCTTATTTGCTATGGCTGTCCCGAATTCCCCGATCATGTCCGTGGCTCTCGCGCACATCATCTGCGCGCCCAGTATCACTTCTGATCCGGCATCCACGATCACCTTGATAAATCCGCGCTCCTCTTTTGTTATCAGCGATTTCCCGTTGGCGCCCATAATGAATTTACCCGTCTTGATCTCGATACCGCTTTCGTTGGCATCTTCTTCCGTCATTCCAACGGAAGCGATCTCCGGGTCCGTATATACACATCCCGGCACGATATCCAGCCTGACCGTCGGCGTTTTTCCTGACAGTTCTTCCGCTACAAAGATTCCCTGAGCGCTTGCCAGATGCGCCAGCTGCATGCCTTTTACCAAATCCCCGATAGCATATACGCCATCCATGCTGGTCTGCATCCGTTCATCCACCACGATACGTCCGCGTTCCATCAAAAGAGAAACGCCATCTCCAAACAGCCCGTCCGTATTTGGACGCCTGCCTACTGCACATAGCACGTACTGGGCCACAACTTCTGTCTCTTTCTCTTTTTCAAGGAATCGGCAGGCATAGAGTCCGTCCTTCTCTACTATTTCCTGGACTGTCGCCGAGGTATGGATATCCACCCCTCTTTTCTTAAGAATCATCTTCAGATTCTGAGAGATCTCTTTGTCCATTCCCGGAACCAGCCTTGGCATAGCCTCCACAATGGTCACCCGGGTGCCCAAAGACGCAAATGCTGTGGCAAATTCTACGCTGATTACGCCTCCGCCAATGATGGTAAGGCTCATGGGCGCTTCCTTTAACCGCAATAACTCGTTGCTTGTCAGCACTCCTTTAAGGTCCATCCCCGGAAGGGGGAGAAGCATGGGCTTTGATCCTGCTGCCAGAATCACATTCCCAGCTTCAAAAGTACGAATCCCTTCCTCGGATGTAACTGTCACTGTCCGGTCTATCTCAAGCCTTCCTTTCCCATACAGCAAGGTCACTTTGTTCCCCTTTAGAAGCTGCTCCACTCCCCGGCATAAACGTTCCGTGGTTTCTTCTTTATAGGTAAGAACCTTGGCGTAGTCGTAACTCACCTCTTTCGCCAGTATTCCATATTTCTCGCCATCCAATGCCTGACGGTATAGCGAAGAAGCATGTATCAGCGCTTTCGCCGGAATGCACCCCCGATTCAGGCAGGTGCCTCCTACTGCGTCTTCTTCCACTACCGCCACCTGCAATCCTGCTTTCGCCGCCTTGATAGCCGCCACATATCCTCCCGGTCCTGCTCCGATGACGATCAAGTCAAATCTCTGTTCCATGGCTAGTCTCCTTTAAGTTCCTGATTCTTCCGGCCGGTATCTAAGTACCGGATGTCTCGCAGCGCCTACCTCGTCCAGCCTTGTCACCGGAGTCGTCACGGGCGCTTCATGAAGGCTGTCCGGATCCTTCCCTGCCAGTTCATACAATTCCCGGAAGACCTGTATCGCTTCATCCAGCGTCTCTTTGGACTCGGTTTCCGTCGGCTCTACCATCAGCGCCTCCTCCACGATGAGAGGAAAATACATGGTCGGCGGATGAATCCCGTGATCCAGAAGGCCTTTGGCAATATCCATGGCCGAAACTCCTGTCTGCTTCTTCAAATCCGCCAGGCTCATAACGAACTCATGCATACACACTTCATTGCATGCTATTGTATAAAGATCCTTTAACTTATGCATCATATAATTGGCGTTAAGAACCGCATTCTGGCTGGCTTCCAGCAAGCCTTCCCTGCCCAGAGTCAGGATATAAGTCAGTGCCTTTACGACTACCAGGAAGTTCCCATAGAAGTTCTTTACTTCTCCAATGCTGTTTGCCGGCTTTACAAAGGTTAATTCCTGATCGCCTTCTACCAGTACAGATGGAAGGAATTCAGCCAGGTTCTCCTTACAGCCCACCGGGCCGCTTCCCGGGCCTCCTCCTCCGTGAGGCGTGGAAAATGTCTTATGCAGATTCAGATGGATCACATCGAATCCCATGTCTCCCGGACGTACGACTCCCATAACCGCATTCAGATTAGCGCCGTCATAGTAGCACAGCCCGCCGCAATCATGCACGATACGGGTAATCTCCAGTATATTCTTGTCAAAGAGTCCTACCGTATTGGGGTTCGTCAGCATCAGTCCTGCAATGTCATCCCCTGCCGCCTCCTTCAGTTTTTCAATGTCCACGCACCCCTCCTTGCTTGAAGGAATGCTGACCACGGAATAGCCTGCCATGGCCGCGCTGGCGGGATTCGTGCCATGTGCGGAATCCGGTACGATGATCTTCGTACGCTTCGTATCTCCTCTGCTTATATGGTACGCCTTCATCAGCAGAAGCCCTGTAAATTCCCCATGGGCGCCGGCTGCCGGCTGGAACGTCATACGGCTCATTCCCGTGATCTCGCACAAATATTTTTCTGCCAGTTTCATGACCTCCATGCATCCCTGTACCGTATGCGCGGGCTGAAGCGGATGGATCTCTGTAAATCCTGGTAGGGCCGCCATATCCTCATTGATTTTGGGGTTATATTTCATAGTACAGGAACCAAGCGGATAGAACCCGTCATTCACGCCATGGGTCTTCTTGGCCAGTTCCGTGTAATGGCGGCTTAACTGGGTCTCCGACATCTCTGGCAGAGGCAATGCAAGTCCTCTTCTATCCTTTTCCTCAGGAAGCACTTCGTCAACGTCGCATGGCGGCAGAAGGGATAGTTCCCTTCCTGGCCTGCTTTTTTCAAATATCAGCATGCACTACACCTCCTTTAAGATGCGGATCGTTTCATCAATCTCTTCTTTACTGTTCATCTCTGTGCAGCACCACAGGATTCTCCTGTCATCCAGTGGATATCCTCCCAGAACCCCTTTCTCTTCCAATGCCTTTAGCGCCCTGGCTGATGAAGTCTGGGATACGGTGACGAATTCATGGAAGAATTCCGCCTTATTCTCAGTCTGATAGCCAATCTTCTTTAGTTCTGCTGCCATATAATGGGCTTTGGAAGTACACTGGATCGCCGCATTGTGAAGTCCGCTTCCTCCCATAGCTGCCAGATATACGCCTACGGCCAGCGCGCATAGCGCCTGGTTGGAGCAGACATTGCTGGATGCTTTTTCTCTCCTTATATGCTGCTCTCTTGCCTGAAGCGTCAGCACATATCCGGTCTTTTTATTTCTGTCTGTGGTCTGCCCGACGATCCTGCCCGGCAGTTTCCTGGTCATGCCTTCGATACATGCCATAAATCCAAGATACGGGCCTCCAAATGCGATGGATAGTCCCATGGGCTGTCCTTCCCCTACGGCCACGTCCGCTCCATACTCTCTGGGCGTCTTCATAATTCCGAGAGATATGGGATTTACTCCCATGATATATCTTGCCCCTGCGCCGTGAGCAGCCTTGCCGATTTCTTCCGCCGGCTCCAGGCTTCCATAATAATTGGGGTGCTGGATATAGACGCATGCCGTCTGATCATCGATTATCTCTTCTAAGAACTTCACATCCGTGATCCCGTCTTTTGCGGGTATCACCACAAGTTCCATCTCATTTCCAAAGCAATAGGTCCTGACCGTGCTTAAGACATCCGGGTGCACAGTGGAGGATATGAAAGCCTTCTTTCTTTTTCTCTCCCTGCACATAGCAACGGCTTCAGCTGCCGCTGTCGCCCCGTCATAGACGGAAGCATTGGATGCATCCATTCCGGTCAGCTGGCAGATCATTGTCTGATACTCAAAAATGGACTGCAGGATACCCTGGCTGACCTCTGCCTGGTATGGCGTATAGGCCGTCAGCAGGTTCTCCTTGGAGATCACGCTCTTTACAATGGAAGGTATAAAGTGCCTGTATGCTCCTGCTCCTCGGAAAATTGTCCCAAACACCTGATTCTTTCCCGCAATCTTCTGCATCTTCCTGCGTACTTCTAATTCGGACATTCCCTCCGGTATCGCAAGACTTCCCTTCACCTTTACTTCCTCAGGAATGTGTCCGAACAAATCCTCCCTGGCCTGAAAACCAATCTCTTCTAACATTTTCAGTTGCTCTAGTTCTGTATTCGGGACATATCTTCCCATGGCCTCGCACCGCCTTTCTTCTTACTCTTGCTCGCTGTCTACAAACTTCTCATATTCCGCGGCAGTCAGAAGTTCTTCTTTCTCCGTGATTTCTCCCACCTTGATAAGCCACGCGTCATAAGGCGTCTCGTTAATAGCTTCCGGCGTATCCAGAAGTTCCTCATTGACCTCGCATACGGTTCCTGATACCGGCGAATACACATCAGAGACTGCCTTGACAGACTCCACATCTGCAAATGCCTCTCCGACGGTGACCTCATCTCCCTCTTCCGGAAGATTTACGAATACCAGGTCGCCCAATTCTGACTGGGCATAATCTGTAAGACCGATTACAACGGTATCTCCTTCCTCCTTTACCCACTCATGTGATTTAGAATATAGCAATCCTTCCATTAATTCCATGACAATCGTCTCCTTTCATCTTTTCTATATTTATTTGCTTCTTTTATAAAATGGTAATGCCACCACGAAAGCCTCAACAATCCGTCCACGGACTTCTACTTCCACCTTGGTTCCCTCTTCTGTATATGCGGCATCCACAAGTGCCATCCCAATAGGATAGCCAAGGAATGGGCAGTGGGTTCCCGACGTGGTATGACCGATGACCTTTCCATCCACAAACACATCCTGATGCTCTCTTATGATTCCCCGTCCGGTTACTTTAAGTCCGATACGCTTTCTCTTTGGCTCTCCTTGCGCAATCAGCGCATCTTTGCCGACAAAGTCTTCTTTTGCCATCTTCACGGCAAATCCAAGCCCGGTCTCCAGAGGGGTTACCTCATCATCCATCTCATGCCCATAAAGCGGCATCGCCGCTTCCATGCGAAGCGTATCCCTTGCGCCAAGGCCGCAGGGAATCAGGCCTTCTTCTTTTCCGGCCTCAAGCAGGATATCCCATAATTTTTCGGCAAGGCCGGCATCCAGATATAATTCCACGCCATCCTCCCCGGTATACCCGGTCTTTGAAATAATGCACGGAATACCGGCTGCTTTTGCATCAAACACCGCATGATAGTATTTCTTTGGTATGTCCTCTTCTTTTGCGATCTTCCTGAGGATTTCCATTGCCTTAGGTCCCTGAAGCGCAAGCTGCGCATACTGGTCGGATACGTCCCTAAATGAGGCTTTCCCAAACTGATGCGCAAGCATCCATTGATAATCCTTATCCTTATTGGCCGCGTTTACTACGATAAAATATTGATTCTCTGCCTTCTTATATACAATCAGATCATCCACGGTACCGCCGTTCTCATTGCACATCGGGCTATACCTTGCCTGTCCGTCTTTCATATTATCAAAATTGTTGGTCAGGATCATCTGGAGATTCGCCAGCGCATCCTCTCCCTCGCATAGAATCTCTCCCATATGGGATACATCAAACAGTCCTGCCTGCCTGCGGACTGCCATATGCTCTTTGATTACACCTGTAGGATATTGTACCGGAAGAATATATCCCCCAAAAGGCACCATCTTCCCTCCGGCTTTTACATGCGCATCGTACAGCGGAGTCTTTAATTCCATTCATCTTCCTCCTTTTCATCTGATCTCTGCCCCAATATCCGGGTGGATAAAAAACAGGGAAATATAACCATCCCTCCCTGGATCTTATATCTCCCTGTCATCCTTTCCCCTAAGCATCGCTCAAATCACTTACCTTTAATTGTTTATTTTAATTTGATTTCATTATACTCATGAGGAAATATTCTGTCAATATTTGTTTTATTTTTCACACTATGATAATATTGACGCAATTTTCACAATTAAACAAAATACTTATCGGTTCATGATGTGAATTGCCCTATTCTGGGCTATGATAAATCTTCTGATAGTTTTAATTTGCGTGCCACATTTTCATCCTCCGATTTTTAATTAAATAACAACGGGCTTCATATGCAAAAACTGTCTTACGCCATTTGAATTTTTAATTTACGCCATATTACGCCATTTACATAAAAAGTTATAAAAAACTATAAGAAAATACATGAAATTCGTTTCAAAAAGGCATTACTTTTTATAGATTATGGAACATCCAAATATGAGAGAAACGTGTCAGCCATGCGGTTTGTGAGCATTTTAAAATGGCGTCCCTTCCAAATCATAAGGTGTAATCTGGTAAACGTAGTAATTCAGCCAGTTTGTATACAGATTGTTAGCTGTGGCACGCCACGTAAGGAGCGGCTTATTCTCTGGATTGTCATCCTCGTAATAGTTTTTGGGCATCTCGATCGGCAGGCCCTTGCTAAGATCCCTTTTATATTCCCCATCCAGGGTCACGCGGTCATATTCTGGATGGCCCATAACGAAGATCTGACGACCTTCCTCTGCCATTGCAAGGAACAGCCCGGCTTCTTCTGATTCAGCCAGCACGGTCAGGCGGGGGTCCGCATGTATCTTTTCCATCGGTACATCCGTATGTCTGGAATGCGGGGCGAGGAATACATCATCGAAGCCGCGAACCAGAGGAATCTTACGGTTCATCACCTTATGCCAGAACACGCCGAACAGTTTGTGATCCAGCGCCACCTTATCGATTCCATAATGATAGTAGAGGCCTGCCTGGGCTCCCCAGCATAGGTGGAGCGTAGATGTCACGTGGGTCTTGCTCCACTCCATGATTTCCTTAAGTTCCTGCCAATAGTCCACGTCTTCGAAAGGCATCTGCTCCACCGGCGCTCCGGTAATGATGAATCCGTCAAACTTCTTATCTCTTACTTCGCTGAACTTCTGGTAGAACTTATTCAGATGGCTGGTTGGCGTATTCTTGGACTCATGACTGGATACGGTGATAAATGATACGTCCACCTGAAGGGGCGTATTGGATAAGGATCTAAGTATCTGCAGTTCCGTGTCTTCCTTAAGCGGCATAAGGTTAAGAAGCCCGATCTCGATAGGCCGTATATCCTGATGCGTTGCCCGGTGCTCATCCATCACAAATATATTTTCTCTTTCCAATATCTCCTTTACTGGGAGATCATTCTGAACTCTGATTGGCATAGTCTTTATTTCCCCTTTTCTTTGTTATTGTTATTGACTTCGTTTCCATCTTCACCCTCCTCGGAATGGTAATACTTCCCATCGTCATCCACATAACTCATGGCATCATAGAAGTTGGAGTTGGCAGGCAGCTTCTTGCGCTCCAGGCGATAATTCATTATCATCTGCACAATATAATACAGCACGGCAAAGGTAGGAACACCCATAATCATTCCCACGAATCCGAATAGCCCTCCTCCAAGAAGGATCGCCACGATTACCCAGAATGCCGACAGGCCTGTTGAATTGCCCAGGATCTTCGGCCCCAGGATGTTGCCGTCAAACTGCTGCAGCAAAAGAATGAAAATGATAAAATACAGTCCTTTGATCGGATCCGCCAGCATAATGAGGATGGCGCTTGGAATCGCTCCGATATACGGCCCGAAGAATGGGATAACATTCGTCACTCCTACGATCACGCTGACCAGCACGGCATAAGGCATATTCAATATGGTGAGCCCGAAAAAGCACAGTACCCCGATAATGGCGGAATCAATGATCTTTCCAATAATAAAACCGCCAAATATCTCGTTGCTCTTAGTGGTCAGATGCAGCACCATATTGGCATGCCTGGGAGACAGGATCGCATAGACGCATTTCTTCGTCTGGCGGATAAAAGTCTCCTTGCTGAACAATATGTACACTGAAATGATGATTCCAATCAGTGCATTAAATATTTCGTTTAAGATATTGATCACGCCTACCGTCAGATTGGACATAATCTCATTGGCGCGCCCAAGAAGATCCGTCCTGAGCCACTTCTGCAGCATGTCGGTTCCTTCTTCAATAGCGGCCTTAATAAGCGTGCCGGTGGTAGAATCGTCGATCTTTATAGTGTTGAGTTTATCAACCAAATCATTGAGCTGTCCCGGAAGGGTGAACACCAGGTTCCGGATGCTTGAATAAAGTTCTGGAATCAGCATGTTGCACAGTGTCACCACCAATACCAGCAAAAGGATCAGGGACAGCAGGATTCCGATTCCTCTGGCAGTCTTCTTTGCCCTGCCCGGAGTCTTTACCTTCTTCTCCAGTACAGGGGCCAGATACTTGTCTGCCTTCTTCACGATCGGATTCAGCAGATAGGCGATGACGCAGCCATAGACTACCGGCTTAAGAACCTGGAATATCTTTGAGAACCCTTCGGACAGATTCGTCACTCTAAGCAGGGCAAAATAAAACAAGATGCTGGCGGCCACCACCAGAAAATACGTCATTCCCCTGCTAAACTGCTGCCGGAGTTTTGACGGGCCGCTTCCACCCAATTTCGGCCGGCTGGAATAATACGCGTTCTGGCCGCGATCTTTCTCCTTCTGTATGCTGTCCACGCTTGCTTCTTCTTTGTTCATTCTATCTTCCTCTTCTCTTACACAGATAAAATAATTATACCCTTTGAACAAATATGCGTCAACCAAAAAGGAAGCCCGAAGGCTTCCTTTTTCTGCTCTGCCTCTTAGTTGCATCCACACTTGAACGTGGCACATTCGGTCTGCTCGCACTGGCAGGCATTGCTTCCTTCCACGCTGATCTTTCCCGCGTGGCACTCGCATTTCTCATTATAGATACATTCTGTAGCCTTACAGTCGATGCTGCTGCATGCGGATGCCTGTCCATTTACATCGCTGTGGGAATCTCCCTTGCGCTCCTCGAAACTGTCGCAGCAGGTTTCTTCAGAACGCTTTGCTGAACTTCCTCCTACGATAATGCGCTCCAGGTCACAGTAGAAATTCTTGTTGTGCGTACATGTCTGTACTGTACATTTCAATTCTGGCATAATATTACCTCCTAATCATTCAAGAATATCGAGATTTATTATGCCCTGTTTTTTCATTTTTACTCTGTACTTCCTAATCCTCTTTCGTAACTTCGCGCTGAACCTTTGCCTGTATCTCTTCTTTGATCGCATCGATAAATGAGGCGATGTCCTTCTGGCCTTCATCCCCGGCAAATCTGCTTCTTACGGATACCAGATTCTGCTCTTCTTCTTTTGCTCCCACCACGAGCATGTATGGGATCTTGTTCATCTGCGCTTCCCTGATCTTGTAGCCGATCTTCTCAGCCCTCTCGTCCAGTTCCGCGCGGATCCCTGCTTCTTCTAACTGTTCCAGCACTTTCTTTCCGTATTCCAGATGCTTCTCAGATATTGGAAGAACCTTTACCTGAACTGGCGCAAGCCATGTCGGGAAAGCTCCGGCAAAATGCTCGATCAGAATTCCGATAAAACGCTCGATGGATCCGAATGCAACACGGTGGATCATGATCGGGCGGTGCTTCTCTCCGTCAGCCCCAGTGTACTCCAGGTCAAAACGCTGCGGCATCTGCATGTCAAGCTGGATGGTTCCGCACTGCCATGTCCTTCCGATGGAATCTTCCAGATGGAAGTCGATCTTTGGCCCATAGAATGCGCCGTCTCCTTCATTTACCATATAATCAAGCCCCAGATCATCCAGAGCGCCTCTTAAGCCTTCGGTCGCCATCTCCCAGTCTTCATCGCTGCCCATGCTGTTATCCGGCCGCGTAGACAGTTCTACATGGTACTTGAATCCGAACAGGCTGTAGATCTCGTCAATCAGCCGTGCTACGCCTTTGATCTCGTCCCTGATCTGCTCCGGAGTCATGAAAATATGGGCATCGTCCTGGGTAAAGCAGCGGACGCGGAACAGGCCGTGAAGAGCGCCTGACTTCTCGTGTCTGTGTACCAGGCCAAGCTCGCCCATGCGAAGCGGAAGGTCTTTGTAAGAACGCGGCTCGGACTTGTATACCAGCATGCCGCCCGGGCAGTTCATAGGCTTGACCGCATAGTCTTCTTCATCGATCATGGTGGTGTACATATTGTCTTTATAATGATCCCAGTGCCCGGAATTCTCCCACAGATGCCTGCTCAGGATAATAGGCGTGGATACTTCCACATATCCGTTTTCTTTGTGCAGTTCTCTCCAATAATCCAGAAGCGTATTCTTAAGAACCATTCCTTTTGGAAGGAAGAACGGGAATCCAGGGCCTTCGTCGCACATCATGAACAGGCCAAGCTCCCTGCCTAGTTTTCTGTGGTCACGCTTTTTCGCCTCCTCCATCATATGGAGGTATTCTTCCAGGTCTGCCTTCTTCGGGTAGGAGATGCCATAGATTCTGGTAAGCATCTTGTTCTTTTCGCTTCCGCGCCAGTATGCGCCTGCAAGACTTGTCAGTTTGAAAGCCTTAACCGCTTTTGTAGACATAAGGTGCGGTCCTGCGCACAGATCTACGAATTCGCCTTGCTTGTAGAAACTGATCTCCTCGCCTTCCGGCAGATCTTCTACCAATTCTACTTTATATGGTTCGTCATTTTCTTTAAAATATGCAATGGCTTCTTCCCTTGTCTTGGTAAAGCGTTCGATCGGCAATGCTTCTTTGACGATCTTTTTCATCTCCGCTTCGATTTTTTCCAGATCCTCCGCGACAAATGGCGTCTCGCGATCCAAATCATAGTAGAATCCATTGTCAATGGATGGGCCGATGGCCAGTTTTGTCTCCGGATAGAGACGCTTGATCGCCTGGGCCATAATATGGGATGTGGTATGCCAGAATGCGCCCCGTCCGTCTTCAGAGTCGAATGTCAGCAATTCCAGTTCGCAATCCTTGGAAACATCCGTCCTCAAGTCAACGATATCCCCGTCTATCTTTGCGCAGGTCGCTGCCCTTGCCAGCCCTTCGCTGATATCTTTTGCAATATCCAATACGGACATGCTTCTTTCATACCCTTTTTCAGAACCGTCTTTCAGTGTGATCTTCATAATCTGTAACCTCTCTTTTCTTTCTTGATATACTCTATTTATTTTTGTGGTCTTCCAGACCTTTTACAAACATGTTGTGGAACTCCAGACACGTCTGCTTCAGCGCAAGCGGCTTTCCTTCACGGTTAATAAAGCAATGCCTGGTGATTCCCCGGCAGTGGACCATCTGGGTCTTGTCCGAGATCACCTCGTATCCCACGGTCAGCTTGATGCCATTGTACTCCTTGACGAAGGTTTCTATGGTCACCGTCTCCCCGAAATGGACCATCCTCAGATAATCTGCTTCAACGGACAGTACCGGGCTTAGAATTCCCTTTTCTTCCATCTGGTCATACCCCAGCCCCATCTGTTCCATATAATCAGTCCGTGCTTCTTCAAACCAGCGGATATAGTTGGAATGATGCACAATTCCCATCTGATCTGTTTCATAATACTGTACCTTGTGCTTGTAAGGCTTCATCTTCCCCGTCCTTTCCTGCCTTTCGGGCATGTCATAGCATGGAATAAAAATAGTGTCTTCGACACTTCAACTCCCCTGCCCCTCAATCATGAGGGATAGGGGTTTCTTTTTGCTTCATTTTGCTTCATAATGGTCTTATGAATATCTTACAAAAAATTTTTATCGAACATTATGAAGAAATGATTTATCTTCAACATCCTCGTGATGCTATTGTTGAGAATGTAGAAAAAATGATTCATTGTGGCGATCCATCTTATGGTGGCGCCATGTATATTTGTCCCAATTGTGGTAATTTCAAATTTACTGCTTTTCGTTGTCATTCTCGCTTCTGTCCAACTTGTGGTAACATGTATTCCATTGACAGAACTACTGCTATGTCTTTTAAGATTATTGATGTACAACATCGGCATTGTGTTTTTACCATTGATGATTCTTTGCGGCCTTTTTTTCTTAAAGACCGTTCTCTTCTTAACTGCCTTTTTTCGGCAGTCAACAGCGTGATTTCTCGTATGTTCCATAAAGAAAATAAATCTGAATTATTTACTCCTGGATTTATTTGCGTCCTTCATACCTTTGGCAGAGATTTAAAATGGAATCCTCACATTCACTGCCTTGTTTCTGAAGGTGGTGTTGGTAATACTCTTTCCTGGCGACACTTCAAACATTTTAACTATCATTTTTTACGTGATGCGTTCCAAACTGCTCTTTTAAATGAACTCCATCAAAAAATAGGTCCAGCTTTCAAAAAAGTAAAATCTGCTATCTATGCAAAAGATAAAAATGGTTTTTATGTTCGCGCCATGCCTAACAAGTGTAATCCTTCTCAGGTTATCAAATATATCGGTCGTTATCTTGGCAGACCTGTTATTGCTACTTCTCGCATTGATTCTTACGATGGTGATTTTGTCACCTTCCATTACAACCGTCATGAAGACAATAAACTTATTACAGAAACTGTTCCTGTTTTGGAATTCATTGACCGCTTAACACAACACATCCCTGAAAAACATTTTAAAATGATTCGCTATTATGGTATTTACGCTCGTCACCGTAATTCTGACAATTTTTTACGAAAAGCCATTTCCAGAGAAAAACATAACTTTTTTCTTTCACTCAATAGGTGGCGTGATTCAATCTTACATTCTTTTGGTTACGATCCTTTAAAATGTCCGAACTGTGGAAAAACCATGCTATTTTTAGAACTATATTTTAATCATAATCCTGTTCCTTTGCATGAATTATACGAAAAGGCTATGCAAAAACATAGATGTCGTTCGCCTGCCTCGTTTTCATATCTTCCAAAACCTCTTTTCTCATGATAAACTCAATATATCTTAAGAACGGAGGCCACACTATGAAACGTATAACAGAAGCAGAACTCGCAAAGGAACTAAGGGAACAGTACATTAAAAATCCACCAGAAGGTATGACTTCTAAAGAAGTCCATGACATGAGTGACGACGAACTTCTGGATATGGATTATTTCTTACATGAATTTGATAACCTTGATGATGACGATTTTGGTGAAGAGGGCTTTTACATCTTTTAATCCAAACCGTCTGATTCACTATGCCCGCTTTTGAGCGGGCTATTTTAGTCCCCAAGTTCTCCGAAAGGAGAACTTTCCTATAAAGTAAAAAAGTCCCTTACAGCCTGCATGCTGTAAGGGACGAGTTCATCAAGTCTCGCGGTTCCACCCTGCTTGAACTGGCATATTCGCCAGAACCACTTCTTTCATGATGGTAACGGAATCACCGGACTGTTTTGCAGCCACTCGGAGGTAGTCTTCAGAAGGTTCCGTAATAAGGGGCTTGCAGCCTTTGGCTCCTCTCTCTGTAATTCTTCCCCAACCTACTCGTCTCGTCAACGTGTTTTGATATATGTTACCATTATAACACTGTCTTATTCTTTGTCAACACAGAGTTTCTGCAATTTCAGAATTTTCTCCTGCAAAGACTCCCGAACAGGCCGTGCCACAAGGTCCGGACACCCCAGGTAATACCCCTGCATATAATGCAGCACCACATTCCTCTTTTCCCTTTTCTCATCCTCCTATAAAAATGGCAACGTGTCATATGGATACTATAACACATTGCTTCCTCAAAATCAAAAAAACAGCCACATCTTCCACACGGCAAAGCATTCTCTGACCATGTAATTTACAAGCAGCGCCGGATGGCAGCTGGCCGCCAGCGGGTATGGATGGCCGTATCCAAGTCGCCTGGCATAAGCGCAAGCCCGGTACAGATGAAAATTATTGGATACGATTCCAACGTCAGCCTCCCCGCAGTTCATGTATCGTTTGGAGAACTTCAGGTTCTCCTGGGTCGTAGTGGATGCTTCCTCCTTGATGATACGATAAGACGCGATTCCCTGCGCGATCAAATAGTCTTCCATCGCCTGGGCTTCCGTAACGTCTTCTCCTGTGCCCTGTCCCCCGGATACAACCGCCCTGGTCCCAGGATGTGCCTTTAGATAAATCAAAGCCTTATTCAGGCGGCGGTACAGGGAATCCGTGATTTTTCGCCCTTCTACATGGGCTCCCAGAATAATCAGATAATCATATTCCTTCTGTCCCCGTGGAACCATTCCCATGACAATCCTAAGTTCTGTCACGACAAACACGGCTACAGGCAGAAGAAGCGCCTTCCTGGCCGCTGCTTCCATCCCAAGCCGGACTGCGGCATAATCATACAGCCAGAGCCCCAGGCCTGCCGCCAGCCAGAATCTTGAAAATGTGGAATCCCATTTCTTTAGCGCCACGCATAGGACGGCATAGTACAAAAGGCATGCTGCCCCCAGAAGCGTCAGCATTATCTACCACAACATTTCTTATACTTCTTGCCGGAGCCGCATGGACACGGATCATTACGCCCTACCTTCTTTCCCTTGCGGATAGTAGTGGACTCTTTCTGCTCCTTGTACAGTTTCTTCAGTTCTTCCTCCGAATAGATCTCCTTCCATTGTGGAAGTTCATACAGCCAGTCCGCTTTGGCTGCCACCATGTTCTTATATAATTTTTCCTTATCAAAGGCAAGGCTGACTACGGTATCTTCCTCCATCGTCTCAATCGGATTCTCTTCCTTCAGGCTTTCATTGATTCCATCCAGGAATCCAACCATGGTAAGCACTTCCTGGCCATACTTCTCTGCCAGTTCCTTGACGGTGCCCTTTACCTCCTCGTCCGGGTTGGACAGCAGCTTTTCATAGATTTCCTTCTCAATCTGGAAATAGGTGCCCCAGAAATTCTGCAACTGGCCCCTGTCTGCCTGCTCATCATAGGCAATATCTCTCCATTGATCTAATAATGTACGACTCATATTCATATACTCCTTTGTATTCATTTGCAATTTTCTCTTGCTCTTTATATAATATACTAAAGTCTTGATTGGATGTAAAGGATGATTCTGATGAAAAAAGTAAAACGTATTCTGGCTTTGGCAGGCGCAGTCCTTCTATTCTGCATGTATGCAAGCACCCTGGTGTTCGCCCTGACCGACCGTTCGCAGACAATGGGCCTTTTGAAAGCGTCCATTGCCTGCACCATAATTCTTCCAGTGTTAATATATGCCTATACTCTGGTATATAAGGTCACTCATCATGACCAGGATGATGATGACACCAAATAGTACTCAAAAGGCGTCAGTCCTCTTGCTCCCCGTAGCAGTTCTGACTCTTTTTTGGCGTGCTTTTTTTCCTTCTCCCTTATCTTTTTTCTCTTGGCAAGGTATTCTTCCATTGAAATCACTTCTGGCTCTGGATATTCCCAGTCTCTCTTATGCATAAACGATACCTCCATTTCCATTATTTATACTCGTTTTTTGTTAAAACTCCGAACTCCCGACTCTATTATTATATTGCTACGGTCCCCATTATATGACTCTTTTGTGTCAATACTATGGAAATTATCTAAAATAATGGTGATGGTTTCCTTAAGAATTTCAAAAGGCGCCCTGCCTAAGATTCCTTAGACGGGCGCCTGCATGTCTTACACATTCCTATATATAATATCATTTCTTCCCGGGCCATTCGATACCATGGTGATCGGGTATCCGATCTGCGCTTCGATGAATTCCACATACTTCCTGCAGTTTTCCGGAAGGTCTTCATACTTTGTGATGCCCCGGATATCGCTCTTCCATCCCGGAAGCGTCTGAAGCACCGGCCTTGCCCGATCAAGACGATGCGTGGTGGGGAAGTCCGTGGTAACCGCTCCGTCAATCTCGTAGCCTACGCACACCGGAATCTCATCTAAATACCCCAGCACGTCCAGAACCGTGAATGCCACGTCGGTCGTTCCCTGCATTCTGCATCCGTATTTGGAAGCCACGCAGTCAAACCACCCCATTCTTCTGGGGCGCCCTGTGGTGGCTCCGAATTCGCCGCCGTCTCCGCCGCGGCGTCTGAGCTCGTCCGCTTCATCTCCAAAGATCTCGCTTACAAATGCTCCCGCGCCTACCGCGCTTGAGTATGCCTTGCACACGGTGATGACCTTTCTGATCTCGTATGGCGGAATGCCTGCTCCGATGGCTCCGTAAGCGGCCAGCGTCGAAGAAGAGGTAACCATTGGATAGATTCCATGATCCGGGTCTTTTAGGGATCCCAGCTGGCCCTCCAGCAGAATCTCCTTCCCTTCCTTCAGCGCATTGTGAAGATACAGCGAAGTGTCGCATACATAAGGCTCCACCATCTTCTTATAGTCTTGCAGTTCTTGATAGAGATCGTCAGGATTAATCACTGGCTTGTGGTACAGATGCTCAAGCAGGACATTCTTCTGCAGGGCCACCCTTTTTACCTTGTCTCTTAGAAGTTCGTCGTCGAACAGCTCGCTTACCTGGAATCCAATTTTTGCATATTTATCCGAATAGAATGGAGCAATCCCTGACTTGGTAGAGCCAAAGGACTTCCCTCCCAGTCTTTCCTCTTCATAGGCATCAAAGTTCTTATGATAAGACATTACCATCTGGGCACGGTCTGATACCAGGATCTTGGGCATAGGCACGTCCTTGTCGATGATGGACTGGATTTCCTGAAAGAGAACCGGCACGTCAAGAGCCACGCCATTGCCGATAATGCTGGTCGTATGGCTGTAAAATACGCCCGATGGCAGCGTATGCAGTGCGAACTTCCCGTAATCGTTGATGATGGTATGGCCTGCATTGGCTCCCCCCTGAAATCTTACAATGATGTCCGCCTGCTGGGCGAGCATATCGGTAATCTTTCCCTTGCCCTCATCACCCCAGTTAGCGCCTACTACTGCTTTAACCATTTTCATTCCTCCTGCGATCTATAATACTTTAACCTTCAACTTTTGCATTATACTATATTTTTCCCCTCCTGTAAAATGCATTTTAATTCAAATATTTCTATTATTCGATGATATTTTCATGCATTTCATATAAAAGTTCGTTCACCGCTGAAAGGGATGCCTTCTTCTTAAGTCCGAACAAGATGATGCTGTCTCTTTTGTTCTTTACATACAGAATCGGATATTCCGATATCTTCAGCATCTTCTGCATCTCTTCTATGGACAGTTCCATCCCGAATCCAAGAGCAAGAAGCTTATCCCGGTTGGGCTTTCGCGTGCCGGAGAATATCTGGTATGCATAGATTCTGTCCAGCTGGGACTTGCGGATGACATCCGCCTTTTTAAGTCCTTTCATTTTCATCACTTCTTCCAGGTATTGGGGGAGTCCCATATCTACAAACTCCGGCCCTTCCTGCAAATATTCATCAAAACTTTTCTTCTGCTTTAAAAGTTCCAGCAGTTCATCCGTGGTTTTTCGGCTTGTCTCCATATTTTCACCTTTCGTTATTTACAAATGCACAACTTATGATAAAATAAATATCAGAAAATTGCAAGAACAAAGAATGGAGTACTATGGGGAATCTGAAAGCCGAATATCTGGAACAAACCTATATTGACCTTGCGCCTCTTAAGGATGCCGAAGACTGCCGCACCTATCTGACGCGCAGCCAGGTTGACGGAAGCCTGGCAGTACGCAAGGAAATCTGCGCCCTTCAGTACCCATTGTACCAGCAGTTAATCGACTTTTCCCATCCCAGTCTGGCAAGGGTGCTGGAGACTTATACCAAGGATGGAAGATACTTTGTACTGGAAGAATATGTCAGCGGGTCTACCATAGGCTCCTACTTAAAAAGAGGGTATCATTTTCAGGAACATGAAATCTTAAGCTTCATATCCCAGCTGTGCTCTGCCCTCTCCTTCCTTCATGCCCATAACATCATCCACCGGGATGTCACGCCGGAGAACCTGCTGATCTCCACGGACAATGTGCTCAAATTGATCGACTTTGGAATATCCCGAAGCAAAAAGGAGGGCCAGAGCCAGGATACCACTATCCTTGGCACGGTCGGATACGCGGCTCCGGAGCAGTTTGGCTTCGGGCAGACGGATGAGCGAACCGATATCTATGCCACAGGCGTCCTGCTTAACGTCCTGCTGACCGGCAGCCTTCCCAAGGATGATCTGCCTTTCGATCCTCGTTACCGCCAGATCGTCTTAAAGTGTACCAGCATATCCCCTGCGGACCGTTATTCCTCCGTATCCGAATTAAAGAGCCAGATCATGGCCATAAAGCCAACGCGGATATACCAGGCGGAAATCGTAGAGCCGTCGGGGAAAGCGCCGCGAAAAGACTCTCTGATCCGCCGCTTTTTCCGCCATGTACCGGGATTTCGTACCGGCAATCCGGGAAAGATGATCGTGGCCATCATCGGCTACTTCCTGATGCTCCTCTTCGTTGTCGTGAATGGCACCCGTCCTCTGGAGCCAGGAGATATCCGCTCAGAGTATTGGACCATCAATTATTTCTTTGTCGGCGTCTGGGCGGCATACGTGAACCTGGGCAATTACTGCGGCCACATAGAAGCCTATGATAAGGTAGGGCCTCTCACCAGGCTTCTGCTGCGGACGGCCGTCGCCCTGGCAGTCTTCCTTACCACCGGCCTTCTCCTTTATTTTGAAAACTATTGCCTGAAATAAAATGTTCCCCTTGTATGCTCGATGCATACCAAAGAAAAAAGGGACTTCTGTATATTATGTACAGAGGTCCTTTTTGCTATTTATCATTATAACTTAATAGAAGCTTCGTCAGATTGACCACAAGTTCCTGCTCTTTGGGGGTGGCTTCTGACAAAAGGCCGGTCCATATGTCTTTGTAAGGCACCTGGTCCTGGATGATAGATTCCTGAAGAAGATAGTCTACCGTAACGCCCAGGCAGTTTGTAATATTAATCAGGCTGTCCAGCGTCAGTTTCCGTTCTCCTCTTTCAATCTGTCCGATATAAGACGTGGAAAGATTCACCTCTTCGGCCAACCGTTCCTGGGTCATATTCAATTTTAAACGTTCTTCTTTTATTCTTCTTCCTAGGGCAATATAATCCATACGCTATTCCTCACATTCTATTATAAGCAATTTTACAATGATTGCACCATAGTTTTAATATGCTATTAGCGTTATTTATATTCTCTATTAGTTGTATTTTGATATGCAAAATGTTATACTTTAAAAAAGAAATTTTAGTAAAAGAGAGGGAATTCATTATGAAAAAGAGATTGTTAACCGTATTGCTTGTAGCATCCATGTGCCTGTGCCTGACCGCCTGCGGCGGGTCTTCCGACGATAAGAAGGATAACAAGAAGACAGAGGATACGGATGCCAAGAAAGATGACAAGAAAGATGACAAAAAGGATGAAGAGCCTGATGACGGAATCATCAACTTCGATGGCAAGGATTATAATGTGACTTACTCAAGGCACGAGGTGGGCACCGACTATGAAGGCAACCCCTGCCTGTTCTACTACTACAACTTCACCAACAATAAGAGCGAGGCTTCCAGCGTGATGGCCGTGGCTATGATCAAGGCTTTCCAGAACGGCGTTCAGTGTGACAGCGCATACATCCTGGAAGAGAATGAGGCGATCAACAATTATATGAAGGAGATACAGCCAGGCACATCCCTGGAAATCTGCCAGACCTTCAAACTGGCTGATATGTCTGAAGTAACGATAGAAGCATCTGACTTTGTTTCCTTTGACGACAAGAAGGACACCCAGATCATCACCCTTCAATAATCATCGCCCGGATATAATAAAACCGGCACGCAGGTTCTTAACAACTTCCTGCGTGCCGGTCTTTTTTACATCAGCGGGGCAACCAGCCTCATCACCTGTCCGGCTATCTTTGTCAGCATGCTCCGGTTCTTCACTTCAATCAGCGTCACCTTATGGCATCGGGCCAGCGTCTGCTGGAAATCCCGCTCAATCTTATCCACTTCGGAATTATTATAGATAAATGCCCCGCACTCAAAATGCAGATACAGACTCCGGTAATCCAGATTGATCGTGCCAACGGTGGCCGTGTCGTCATCGGATACAAACACCTTGGCATGGACGAAGCCCGGCGTGTACTCATAGATCTGGACGCCGCCTTCGATCAATTCCTTATAATAGGTCTTTGCAACCGCGAATGCATACCATTTATCCGGAATATGGGGCATGATGATAATGACCTCGATTCCGCTTTTCGCCACCCTGGTGAGGGTAGTGATCATCTCATTATCCAAAATCAGGTATGGCGTCATAATATGTACATACTTCTTCGCATGGTTCAGGATATGGAAATACACTTCCTCCCCAACATTCTCGTTGTCAAATGGGCTATCCGCATACGGGATGACATAGCCCAGTTCTCTTCTTAACCCCGGATACCTGGGCGTCAGGTATTTTCCATATCCTTCTGCCCGCCGTTCATCCACGTTCCACATTTCCAGGAACATCATGGTCAGGCTCTGTACCGCGTCCCCTTTCAGCATGATCGCGGTGTCTTTCCAGTGTCCGAACCGGACCTTCTGATTAATGTATTCATCCCCCAGGTTGATGCCGCCGGTATAGCCTACTTTGCCATCGATCACGCAGATCTTCCTGTGGTCGCGGTTGTTCTGGGTGGTAGACAAGAAGGGCTTAACGCTGTTTGCCATCTTGCACTTGATGCCATAACGCGCGATCTGTTCCGGATAATTATAGGGCAGCATGGAGATGGCGCACATCCCATCGTACATGAACCTCACTTCCACCCCTTCCCGGACCTTCTCCTTTAAAATGTCCAGGATAGCCCCCCACATATGGCCTTCTTCTACAATAAAATATTCCATGAAGATAAACCTTCGGGCCTTCTTAAGCTCTTCTACCATCGATTGGAATTTATACTCCCCAAGCGGGAAATACTTTACCTGCGTATTGCGGTAGGTAGGGAACCCCAGCTGATGCGACAGATAGTAGGACAGCTGGGCATTGGCCGACTTGCTAGCCCATATGGCGTCCACCACATCCTGATCCTGCTGCATGTAGGGCGCTGTCTCCAGCTTCAGCTTGCCCAGGCGGTCCTTCATAAACCTGGTTCCGAACTGCATCTTGACATATATGTAGAACAAGGTTCCAATTACGGGAAAAGCCAGCACGCACAGCATCCATGTCATCTTAAAGGCCGGATTGCCTTCAGAGTTGATGATGTATATCAATACGATGACTCCCAAGATAGTCAGAATCCCATAGATATAGGTCATATATTCTTCCAGGTAGAATGCCATTCCAAGAAAGACTCCTGCCTGAAGAAGAATCAGCAAAAGGATGATCCCCGTCCTGCTGAATACGATGCGGAAGAACCCTTTTTTGGCGGTTCCCGGCGCTTCATTCTTACTCATACTTTAGCCTCTTTCCTTTGCTTTTTGCGAAAATATATCATACAGTTTATCACAAATTCGGGCGTATCTCAACTTTCATGTATTTTATTTCGATTTTTAAGGAAAAATGATACGATATGTGCTATTATAATCCTATACTATAATCGAAAGGAGTTATAACTATCATGGCAAAATGGTGTAAAAAATTGTTAGGGCTTGCTGCCATTGGCACTGCCGTTGCCGGCCTTATCTATTACTTTAAAAAGAATGATACATGCGAAGATGATGAATTCTCAGAGGACTTCGAGGATGAGGATTTCGATCTGGACAGCGATTTAAAGCCAGTATCGGATCGTGAATATGTTCCATTGACACCCTCCGCAAACCCTGAAGATGGATCAGGGGAAGAAGATAAAGAGGTTCCAAAAGAGGAAGAAGCTCCAAAAGAAGAAGCAGATGCCTCCCAGGCAGCCAAAGACGATGATGAGGATGATGAATAGCCGTAATTATAAGGCAAGGGCGGGAAACTCTGAGGATTCCCGCCCTTCTTTCATGTACATTCCTATTCGATCCAGCAGTCTCTAAGGAGCCTTGCCGCTTCTCTGATCTGATCTTCCGTAAGGTTGGCATACCCAAGCAGTATGGTTGCCTTCTCCTCGCAGTTCTCCCTGATCCGGTAATCGGACAGTCCATATACGCGGATATCCGCTCGTGCCGCCCGGTCAATCAGTTCCTCCTCGGCCATCCCGTTTTGAAAGGTAAGAAGCAGATGCACGCCGGCATTCTCCCCTGATATGGTACAGATATCTGCCATTGGACGCAGTTCTTCGATCAAGACATCATGCCTGCTTTTATAAAGCGCTCTTGTCTTGTTCAGATGCCTTTCATAATACCCTTCTTCAATGAACTTCTGCACGATCAGCTGATCTACTTTGGAAACGGTAGAATTGACAAACCTGGCCTTCTGCTCATATGCCTCCAGTAATGGCTTGGGCAGGACCATATAGCTAAGACGGATCGCCGGGGCAATGGATTTGGAAAATGTGCCCAGGTATATGACTTTATCGCTGGCATCATAACCTTTGAGGGCAGGAATCGGCTTTCCTTTGTACCGGAACTCGCTGTCATAGTCATCTTCCACGATATACCTTCCCTGTTCCTCGCAGGCCCACTTAAGCAATTCCATCCGGCGGCGGATGGGCATGATAACTCCAGTAGGATACTGATGGGAAGGCGTCACATAGGCAATGTCGGCGCCTGACTTTTCAAGTTCTGTCACCTTCATCCCATTCTTGTCCATGGAAACCGGTATGCGGTTATAAGACATGCCCCCTGCCATCCGGTAGGCCTGCTTATAAGTAGGATCTTCGAATGCAATGGTATGGTCCATTCCCAGAATCATTCCCAGCAGCATCAGAATATAATCGCTTCCTGCCCCTACAATGATCTGATCCGGCGTACAATCCACTCCCCTTGCCTGATAGAGGTAACTGCAGATGGCGCTGCGGAAGCCGTACTCGCCCTGGGAATCACCGGACCGGAATAATTCCGTCCGGTCATCCAACAGGATATCCTTTGACAGCTTCCTCCACACATTATAGGGAAAACTTTTCAAATCCACGCCATTGGGCGTAAAATCATAGCGGTATCTGCGGGCTTCCTTCCTTTCCCTCTGGGGCTGCGGCTTATCCTTCTTCAGATGATACAGTTCGTCAATCTGGGCCACAAAAAATCCCTTATAAGGAACAGACTCGATATATCCCTCCGACAGAAGCTGCTCATAGGCCAGTTCTACCGTGCTCCTGCTTACCTCCAAGTGCTTCGACAGGAATCTGGTGGACGGCAGCTTCTCTCCATAAGGAATCCTTCCGCTCTGGATATCCGTCTTAATATAATCATAGATCTGTTCGTACAGGGGGATCCTGGAACGGGTATCCAGGCTGATCGTCAATTCATTCATAATTCCTCTTATTTCGGCAGTTTAAAGGAACTCTTCAGAGATACGATTCGGTTGAATACCAGCGCATCTGGTGCGGAGTCCTTGGAATCGATGCAGAAGTAGCCGTTTCTCACGAACTGGAAGCTGTCACAGGCCCCGGCATCCGCGAAACTGTCCTCTACATAGCAATTATTGAGAATCTTCAGGGAATCCGGATTCAGGTTCAAAGATCCATCCTCCTTGTTATATACGCCCTTCTCCTCATCGATCAGGTTCTCATACAGCCTTACTTGAGCCTGCTTTGCATAAGGCGCGGCCACCCAGTGGATCGTGCCCTTTACCTTCCGTCCGGTAAATCCGGATCCGCATTTAGTCTCTGGATCGTAGGTTGCATGGACGACCGTCACGTTGCCATTTTCATCCGTCTCATATCCTTCGCATTTGACAAAATATGCATGCATCAGACGCACTTCGTTGCCGGGGAAGAGGCGGAAATACTTCTTCGGAGGCTCGATCATGAAATCCTCCCGCTCAATATACAGTTCACGGCAGAAGGGAACCTTGCGCATTCCAAGTTCCGGATTCTCCATATTGTTGTCCACTTCCAGATACTCCACTTCCCCTTCCGGGTAATTATCAATCACCAGTTTGATGGGGTCAAGAACGGCCATCATTCGGGGCTTCTTCAGCTTCAGGTCCTCCCGGATGCAGTATTCAAGCATGGCATAATCCACGGAACTCTGGCTTTTGGATACGCCGCACATATCCACGAACATCTTGATGGATTCCGGCGTAAATCCCCGCCGCCTTAAAGCCGCGATGGATACAAGCCTGGGATCGTCCCAGCCATCTACGATGCCATCCTGCACCAGTTTCTTAATGTAGCGCTTTCCGGTCACCACATTGGTCAGATACAGTTTTGAAAACTCGATCTGCCTAGGCGCCGGATCAAACTCGCATTCCCTGACTACCCAGTCGTACAGAGGCCTGTGATCCTCGAATTCCAGAGTGCAGATGGAATGGGTGATCTTCTCCATCGCGTCCTCAATTGGATGGGCAAAGTCGTACATCGGATAGATGCACCATTTATCCCCTGTATTGTGGTGGGACATATGGGCAACCCGGTAGATGACGGGATCTCTCATATTAATATTCGGAGATGCCATATCTATCCTGGCCCGAAGCACCCTCTTGCCGTCCTGGCACAGGCCTTCTTTCATCTCTTCAAACAACTGCAGGTTCTCTTCTACGGACCGGTCCCTGTATGGGCTGTTCTTTCCAGGCTCCGTCAGGGTCCCCCGATAGGCGCGGATTTCTTCCGCGCTCAAGTCGCAGACATAGGCCTTTCCCTTCTTGATCAGTTTTATGGCGCATTGATACATCATATCGAAATAGTCGGATGCAAAGTACAGGTGATCCTTCCAGTCTGCCCCAAGCCATTTCACATCTTCCTTGATCGACTCTACAAACTCCATATCTTCTTTGGTCGGGTTCGTATCGTCAAATCTTAAATGGAAGGTTCCATTATATTTCTTTGCGAGCCCATAGTTCAAAAGAATAGACTTGGCATGTCCGATGTGAAGGTATCCGTTAGGCTCCGGCGGGAATCTGGTGCATACTTGCGTATAGACTCCTTCTGCCAGATCCTTATCTATTTCCTGCTCGATAAAATTTTTGGAAACTGTTTCTTCTTGCATGTTTTTCCTCCTTATAGGTACTTACATTCTGCCCCCTATATTATCATAAATAATGTAGCGAAACAAGGCGTTACAGACGTTTTTTAAGCAGCGTGAAGGCCTGTACGATTATCGACGCGTGGTCAACGGCGATCAGCCTCGGCTAAATCACTTTGAATTTCTTATCCCGGATCAGCCCGCATCCTGCCTCTTCCTCTACCAGCGCTTCGGTCTTAAAGACCCGCTCCTCGTTTTCCACTTTCAGGCTGTACGTGTTCCATACCCTACCGTCTTTTTGGACAGACTTCAGGCGCTCAAGGCTTACGCCGCACCCGTTCATAATCCCCGTAATTGGCAATCTGCTCCATGACAACACCCTTTACGCCGGTCTCTTCTTCTAATTCTCGCATGGCCGTATCTTCCAGATTCTCCCGCAAGTCGATAAAGCCTCCCGGCAGCGCCCACAGCCCGATGCTTGGATGGTTTCCACGGAATTCCTCCGAAATACACTTGAAGATAAGTGACCGCCTGCCCGAATACCTCCCCCGGCGTCCCCATGGCCCTAAGGATTGCCGGAGCCAGAAGGATGCCCGCTGCGGTCAGGATGATCCCTGCTCCCATCGCGATCGCAATCATCGTATGGACTGCCTTCCTTACGCCCTCCTTATCCCGGGCACCGAAAAATTGGGAGATGACGACGCCGGCGCCGGCAGACGCGCCAATGCAGAATCAGCGGAATGGAAAAAAACAGTATCTTCCGCCAAATTTTTTCATGCTTTTTTTCCTTTGTAAATATCTTTCCTTACGATTCGCCTCTTTTGAAGCAAAAAAAGACTTTCAGAAGATGTAATCTCCTGCAAGCCTTTGAATATCAAGCTGCCGAGCGGAATCGAACCGCCGACCTCCGCCTTACCAAGGCGACGCTCTACCGACTGAGCCACGGCAGCATGCATATGTGATATGCAACGTTAATAATATACAATATATTGGGTAGATTTGTCAATATCCTTTCGACGATTTTCCAACTTTTATTTTTCCAGTTCCTTTTCCAGTATCTTCTCCGTCTTGTTCTTAATCCGCTGGAGCGCATTGTCAATCGTCTTGGGGCTCTTGTCCAGGAGTTTTGCAATTGTCTTATAATCGGTACCCAGAAGATGCAGGTACAGCACCCGGTTCTCCAGGGCGCTGAGATTCTCTTCCAGCTTGCTTTCCAGCAGCATGGCATATTCCCTGCTGACCAACAGTTCCTCCGGGTTGCTCTCGCCTCCTGCTTCCATGGTCTCAATCAAGGATACCTTCTCATCATTCTTCTCATAGAGAGAGATATAAGTGTTCAAAGGACTGTGCTTTTTCCGCTTAGATGCCTCGATGGCCGAATACATCTGACGGGTAATGCAGAGTTTTGCAAAACTGTAAAACGACGTCTCCTGTCGCACATCATAATCCTGCACAGCCTTAAAAAGGCCGATCATGCCCTCCTGGATCAGGTCGTCATTCTCTCCGCCCAGCAGGTACATGGCGTTCGCTTCTTTCCGTACCAGGTTCTTATATTTTTCCATGACATAGTCGATCACGGTCTTGTCCCCGTCACGGAGCCTGCAAATCAACTGCTCGTCCGTCATCTGCTCGAATTTAGCCATACGTATCCTCTCTTTCCAGCCAGGAATCTCTACTTTCTTCTCTGTCTGACGATCTCATAGGCCAGTACGCCTGCCGCCACCGATGCGTTCAGGGAGTCGATGTCCCCATTCATCGGAATACGGGCGGTGAAGTCGCAGGTTTCCTTCACTAGGCGGCTGACGCCCTCGCCCTCATTGCCTATTATCAGGCCGATGGGGCCGGTCAGGTTCAGATCGTACATTTCCTCCCCGCCCATATCCGCGCAGACAAACCATAGCCCCTTTTCCTTCAGGGATTCCATCGTCTTGGCCAGATTGGTCACCTTGGCCACCGGCGTATAGTTAAGCGCGCCTGCGCTTGTCTTTGCCACCGTGGCTGTAAGCCCGACCGCACGGCGCTTCGGAATGATGACTCCATGGGCGCCTGCCAGATTAGCCGTACGGATGATAGCGCCCAGATTATGAGGGTCCTCGATATTGTCCAGCAGGATCAGAAACGGATCCTCCCCCTTGCTTTCTGCTAATTTAAGCATATCCTCCACATCCGCGTACTCGTAGGCCGCCGCATAGGCGATAACTCCCTGATGTCTTCCTGTCTCGGATATCTGGGACAGCCTTTCTTTGGTGACGAACTGAAGTATGGTATCATGCTTTTTGGCTTCCCGGACAATCGTCCTGATCGGCCCGTCCTGGCATCCATCCAGCACAAAGAGTTTGTCAATGGGCTTGCCGGAGCGGAATGCCTCCAACACCGCATTGCGCCCTTCTATGATATTTTCATTTATTTGCTTGTCTTCTTTCATTCTTAGAACTCCTTATATACATTCATCCATGCTCTCTAATCCTATTTTAACCAGTTCCAGCATTCTTTTCCACTCTTTTTTCAAATATAGATACCCCATCAGCGCCTCAAAGCCGGTAGCCCTCCGGTAATCTGTGATGGACTGGTTCTTGGCCGGCGACACGCTTTTGGCGTTTCTTCCCCTTTTAAAGACCGCATGCTCCTCTTCCGTCAGATGCTCCTGAATGGCGCGCATCATCTTAGACTGGGCGGATGCCTGAACCCTCATGCTGGTCTCCTTGTGAAGTTTCTGTACCTGCCTGTTACCTTCATTGACTACCAGCGACTTGATGATCAGGTCATAGATGCTATCCCCGATATATGCTAAAGTAAGAGGTGAATATTCCTTAATATCCACCTCTTTCATCTGGAACAGTTCCTGCATATAAGTGTCAAACTCCCACTTTACGCTTTTTTCCATTTTACCCCTTCTCTTGTGTCTTCCAGCACAATGCCTTTTGCCAGCAATTCATCCCTGATCGCGTCTGCCCTTGCAAAATCCTTTGCCTTGCGGGCTGCCTGGCGCTCTTCTATCATCTTCTCGATATCCTCGGCCAGCATTTCTTCCTTCTTATCCACGATCAATCCCAGCACGTCTGTCAGCTTCACCAGAAGATCGAAGAGGTTCTGAAGGAACTCCTTGGACTTATCGGCATCCGCCGTCGTATTAATATATTTGACCAGGTCGAACACGGACGCGATGGCATCTGCCGTGTTAAAATCATCATCCATTGCCCGTTCAAATTCCTGCACATATTCCGCCGTCTTTGCAAATGCCGCTTCTTCTTCCTGCGTCATAGACTCTGACTTGGCATTTCCAAGTAGAAACTTCAGGTTGTCAGCAGCATTGACGATCCGCTCCAGGCCGCTCTTGGACGCTTCCATCAGATCAGCGCTGAAATTCAGCGGGCTTCTGTAATGGGCGCTCAGCATGAAGAATCTCAGGATCTGAAGATCATACTGCTGGCTGATCTCCCGCACGGTGCGGAAGTTGCCCAGTGATTTGCTCATCTTGCGGTTGTCTATATTCAGGAATGCGTTATGCATCCAGTATTTCGCGAATTCCTTGCCATTAGCAGCCTCGCTCTGGGCGATCTCGTTTTCATGGTGAGGGAATACCAGGTCTTCCCCGCCTGCGTGGATATCAATCTGCTCGCCAAGGTATTTCTTGGACATCTCCGAGCACTCGATGTGCCATCCCGGACGGCCATCGCTCCATGGAGACTCCCATGCAGGCTCCCCTTCCTTCTTTGGCTTCCACAATACGAAGTCCAATGGATCTTCCTTCTCATCCTCGCCTGTTACCAGAAGGGAACGCTCTCCCGAACGCAGGTCATCCAGATTCTTGTGGGACAGTTTGCCATATTCTTCAAATTTCCTGGTGCGATAGTATACGGTGCCGTTCTTCTCATAGGCATATCCTTTGTCAATCAAGGTCTGGATCATGTCAACCATGCCGCAGATCTCTTCCGTAGCCATGGGATTCTTGGTGGCCGGTTTAATATTCATGCCATCCATATCCTTCTTGCATTCCGCGATATAACGCTTGGAAATCTCGTCGGAAGATACCCCTTCTTCGATCGCCCTTTTGATAATCTTGTCATCTACATCCGTAAAGTTGGAAACATAATTTACATCGTAGCCTTTGTATTCAAAATATCTCCTCACCGTATCAAATACGATCATGGGCCTTGCATTTCCGATGTGAATGAAGTTATATACGGTAGGCCCGCATACGTACATCTTTACCTTTCCTTCCTCCAAAGGCACGAATTCTTCCTTCTGCTTGGACAGCGTGTTATACAGCTTCATATCTACTTTCTTCCTCCTTGTCTAATACTTCTATATTTTCCTCTTTCATGCACTTCATACGTCTTTCCATCTCCTGAAGCCTGGTGTGCAGCCTGATATTGTCTGCCTGCAGTTCCCGGATGTCATTGCTGATCGGATCCGGAAGATGGATCTGATCCATGTCAAGCCTTGGGATCTTCTGATCGCCCATCTTCACGATTCTTCCCGGAACTCCCACCACCGTACAGTTGGGGGGAACCTCTTTGAGCACTACGCTTCCTGCGCCGATCTTCGAGTTTTCCCAAATGGTAAAGGACCCCAGGACTTTGGCTCCCGCGCTTACCATCACATTGTCCTTAAGAGTCGGGTGCCGCTTCCCCTGTTCCTTTCCCGTTCCACCAAGGGTGACTCCCTGATACAAGGTGACATTGTCCCCTATTTCTGCGGTCTCTCCGATGATCACGCCGCTTCCATGGTCGATAAAAAGGCCTCTCCCAATGGTCGCGCCCGGATGGATCTCGATCCCTGTCTTCCTCACCGCTCGCTGGGACACCCAACGCGCCAGGAAATAATGCTTTTTCAAATATAACTTGTGGGCCACCCTGTAACGCAGGATAGCCTTGAAGCTGGGATACAGGAACACTTCCATATTCGACTTGATGGCCGGATCCCGTTCCCGGATCACCTGAATCTCTTCCTTGATGTAGGATATCATGCCCATAAAACCCTCTCCTTCTAATCATAGGGAACTTTGTTCCCCATTGCATAAAAAAAACTCCGTCTCTTATGCAAGAGACGGAGTATATCCGCGGTTCCACTCTTATAGAGGACATTCGTGCACAAAAACATCCTCCACCTTGGTACACGTAACGTGTGTAATCCCGTACCTGGCTACTTGCCGCACGCGTTCGCCAAATCGACTCCCGGATGCACTTCACAGATACTTCCCTTAAAACTGCTTTCAGCCGGTGACAGTTTCTCTCTTTCAGTTCCATAGCCTGCTACTCTTTCCGTTCAGCGTCTTTTTTCTGTATAGGATATATAATATGTGAAAACGTAATATTTGTCAACACAATTTTCTTAAGGCATGGCCTTATATTTATTTTAATCGGAACCGCAGTTCTGCCTTGAACAGGTCTGCCTCTGTCGTTATCTTAAGCTTTCCGCCCTGCAATTCTGTAAAACTCTTGACGATCGCAAGGCCCAGGCCGCTGCCTTCCGTATTCCTTGCAGAGTCTCCCCGCACGAAGCGTTCTGTGATCTCTTCTGAATCAAAATTCAGTTCCGCAGCCGAGATATTCTTCATCCTTACGACCGCTTCCTGGCCTTCCTGGCCGATTTCTATATAGACCCTTGTATTCGGCATGGAATATTTGATGATATTAGCCAGCAGATTTTCAAAAATCCGGTAGGTCTTCTGGCTGTCCAGCGGGGCGATCAGTTTCTCCTTGGGATAGGCACAACGCAATTCCAGGCCTGCCTCCTGAATCTTATCTTCCAGTTCCAGCTTCACCTGCTTAAACAGGTTGGACACGTCTATGTCCATGATATCCAGCGTGACATTCTTGCTGCTGGCCTTGCTGATCTCGAAAAGATCCTCGATCAGCACCTTCAGCCGGAGGGACTTTCTCTCCAGAACCTGAATATAATCCTGGCGCTTTTCCTCGTCCTTTTCTTCCTTCAGAAGATTGACGTAGGTTATGATCGCCGTCAGCGGAGTCTTCAGGTCATGGGAGACATTGGTGATCAGTTCCGTCTTCATGCGCTGGCTCTTTACCTCTTCGTCCACCGCTTTTTTGAATCCTGACTGGATCTTCTGTATCTCTGCCTTAAATGGGTTGAATACGCCCAGATCGTCGGTAATGCTGGCATCCAGATTTCCTTCCGCGATCTCGTTGGTAGACTGAAGCAGCAACGCATACTTTTCCTTCAAATCATTAAAATATTTCCTCAGTACGAAGAACAGCAGCACCGAATAGATGATCAGCGCCATGATTCCAAAGAACCACATCGAGCAGATGAACACAAGAATCACAAAGTTGCAAGCAACAATCTTCAATATAGTCCTGTTATTCTTCTCGCTGAAATCAATGTTATCGAAGGAGTGGTAAAGTCGATCCAGCCATCCCTTCACCTTGCCCGCTATCCAATGCCATCCCCGCTTGATATATTTCCAAGATGGAACGAGGAAGGTGCGTTCCTTCACATAACGTTTTCCTCCAAGGGTGAACACCTGGCGGAGGCATCCCGCCGTCCAGTATACGATGCCGAATATCACGATCCAGCACAGTACATCGATAAACATCACGCGGCCTTCATTTCTGATAAACATGTAGCCGCAGTTGTTGCCAAGCGTTGCGGCCATCATGCCAAATACGATCGCTACTGCCTCAAAAGGCGCCCTGAACACCAATTCATTCCCTGTATTTAAAGATTTAAGAAATGGGTACAGAAAAGCTGCTATCGCTACGGCTGCCATAAGGATCGTAATCAGGCCTACTGCCTCTCCCGGCGTATAGAAGCCGCTGTAGTATTCATTATCCATATATTTATCAATATTTTCTTCGGTCATTGCGTAGATATAGGTTCTGTTCTTCGGTCTTTCCAGATCATGCTCGTTTTCAAGCCTGGAAAAAATATTGTCATACTTGGAATCGTCCATATTTCCGATCACTTTACGCAGCTCGATGCTCTGGTCCTCCTTGTATTCCCCCTTTGCAATCTTGGCATCAATGGTACCATTCTTATCATAGGTGATCACAATTCCAAGCGCATAAGAGGAAAGCGTCTTATCTGTCAGGCTGGTTCCGGAATTTGCCGTGCTTTTTGTCACTAGTTTCCCGTCCTCGTCTTCCACCCGGTAGTCAAGATACGGGTACAGTTCTTCAAAATCGTACAAAAATGTCGGCTCATTTTCCTCCAGCATTTCTTTGACTTCTTCTGCCGTATCTTCTCCGTCTTCCTCACTGTTCTCCATATTATAGAGAAGATACCCGGCTCCTATGAATTTCTCCATGAAATTGCTGGAACAGACGGCTGATTTGTCTATGCTTTCCTGGCCCTTCGCGGTCTGCCTGTAGTATCTTGGATATTGCTGTATCACAGCCATTGCAGGCACAAATATGGTTAATGCAATCAGTATGACTGCAAGTTTATGCTTGTTTTTCAATTTTGTATCCAACTCCCCACACCACCTTCAAATATTTTGGCTCTTTCGGATTGATTTCTATTTTCTCACGGATATTTCTTACATGGACCATAATGGTATCCGTATTTACCGCCCGCTCATTCCACACGCGCTCGTAGATCTCCTCCGCGGAGAACACTCTTCCCGGATTCTTCATCAGAAGCAGCAGTATCTTGTACTCCATAGGCGTCATCTTTACCGACTCGCCATCCACCGTCACCTCTACCGTATCTTCATTAATCTCAAGGCCCCCTATAGTATAGACGCTTGAGGAGGCTTCCCTCTGGTTCAGCTTCTCGGCAAACTTGCGGTAGCGCCTCAGTTGGGAATTGACCCTTGCCAGCAGTTCCATCGGGGTAAACGGCTTGGTCACATAGTCGTCGGCTCCCATATTAAGTCCCATGATCTTATCCACTTCTTCTGATTTGGCGGACAGGAAAATTACCGGAAAGTCGTACTTTTCCCTAAGCTTGATCGTCATCTGGATGCCGTCCATCCTTGGCATCATCACATCCACGATAGCCAGATGGATCTCTTCCTTCTCGATTATCTTCAGCCCTTCCACTCCATCCGCCGCCTGAAACACCTGGTATCCCTGGCTCTTCAGATATATCTCCACACCTTCGCGTATCTCCTTGTCATCTTCTACTATCAGCACATGATTCATTTCCATCTCTTTATATATTCCTTTCCCTGTCTTTTCAGTCGTCTATTCCAGCACGCCTGCTGCCATTATACTACATTCGGACTCTTTCTGGTATACCCTTATCCTAGGTGCCTTCTGACAGGAGGCAACGTCATAGTCGTCGAAGCGGACCGTGATCCGGGAAAACGGAAGCGGAATACGGTAGTGGTCCCAGCGATTTCGAAGGGAGATCTTTCTGGAGTAAGACAGGGTGACTCCGGTGAGCCTTGCATTACTCTTTTCTGACAGGAAATATATCAGTTTCTTTGGAATATGCCTTGGTCCCAGCGGGCCATCCATGGCGATCGCCACGCTCCTCGTATCATTTTCCATAGACTTTAGTATCTCCTTAAGCGTGCCCGCGTTGCAAAAACCATAGCCGATCCTTACCGCGTCCCCGCCGGCCTTTTCCAGAAGGTACTGGACATATTCCCCTCTTTCATCTGCGGTCACCAGGACAGAGACCTCCCCTCCCTGACGGGAAATATGCGATAGCACCAGGTTCATCGCAAAACTGTCCTCATGCCAGAACCCTACGATATTATGGAAAGCAAACTGCTCCGGCTGCTGATACTGGATGCGCACCGTTTTCTCAAGACACTTTAAATAGCCGTAGAAAAGACGACACAGTATGGCCCTTTTCATAGATCTGGCTTTCTCCATATCCATATTTTTCTTCTCTCCTTTCTAATACCCTGCGGTAATTCTCTTCTGCCTGGGCAGCAATATAACTCATCCGGTAATTTTCCGCCTTCTTCTTCGCCTCTATCTTAAGCCTCGCCATATTATCCGGATCGGATAGCATCCCGGCAACGCAAGAAGCAAATTCCTTCTCATCTTCTTTTGCCAGATATCCATTGCATCCGTCGCTTACGATGTCATCGACTCCGCAGGCGCTTATGGCTGCCACCGGGAGACCGGAAGCCATGGCTTCTGCCAGCACGATTCCCTGGGTCTCGGACTTTGAGGCAAATACAAAGGCATCGCAGGCCTGCAGATAGTTCCTGACTTCATCGTTGGGAATCTGGCCTATGAAACTTACCACATCCTCGATTCCTAACTCCTTAACGTAGGCTGCAATCCCTGCCCGCTCCGCTCCATCGCCCACTACCACCAGCCGGACATTCCCTTCTGTCTGCGACTTTAACTGGTACATGCAGCGCATCAGGAAGTACAGGTTCTTCTCCTTATCCAGCCGCGACACCGTGCATAGAAGATGTTCTCCTCCACCTAAATACCGTTTCCTGATGGCCTCCGCCTGTTCCTTATCTTCTTCAAAGGATTCCTTTGCAAGCCCTGTAGGAAGAACCCTGACCGGCGTCTTGATCTTCTGCCCTCTCAGATAGTCCGCCATTCCTCTCGACGGCGCAATAACCATATCGCAACGCTTCATGTAGTTGGCCATATAATAGGGCAGCATCTTCTTTCCCTGCCTGAGGATATGGCCCTTGATCGCCTCCTGACCGCTTTCTTCCGAAAAAAGTTTAATATAATGCAGATACTCTTCATATCTCGTATGGTAGGTATATACCAGCGGAATCTTATACTTCCGGCTAAGGTGGACAGCCACATTTCCGATCAGCATAGGCTGATGCACATGGATCAGGTCAAATTGGCGCCACCGGAATTCCTGATTGATGCGGGCATCCAGGATATTGGGGATAGCCATTCCGTTCTTCATCCTTTTTTCACAGGAGCGGTACCGTATGACATCCTCCTCCCAGTATTCGTCCTCATATTCCGGGGCGAATATGCACACTTCATGTCCTCTTTTGCGCAAACTCTGCGAAAGACGCTCAACGGATATGGGAACGCCTCCTATAAAAGGCTTGTAATTGTTTGTCATCATTGCGATCTTCATGTCGATTCCTCCCATTCTCATCTATTTCTATAAATCCCTATCACTCCCTAAGTCAGAAGATTCCATACAGAATCCCCCAGAAAATATCCGGCTCCGATAAACACCAGATTCCACAGCACCACTCCCATCAGCGAACTGATCGTATACTTGGCAAAATCCATGGAGATCATACCCGCCGGAATGGAAACCAACGTCCTGACCATTGGAAGAAGCTTGCTGACAAACACGCCTATCGGCCCCTTTCGCCGCAGAACATCAATATTTTTCTCCAGAAGTTCCCTGTGCTTTGGGAACTTCTTTATATAAAACCGGAAGAATGCGTCTCCGCCCAGCCTTCCGAGAAAATATAAAATCCAGCTGCCGAGCAGACCCGCCGCGGCTGACAACGCCATCACCGTCAGGAAACCAATCTGCCCCCGCGCCGCCCATATGCCTGCCAGCGGCATGATTATGCCGGCCGGGAAGCCCGGGAGATTCATATATTCCAGCAGAACGATCACAAACACGAATATGGCGCCATACTGCGTAAAATACTGTGTAAGTTCCTGTATTCCCATCTGTAGTACCTTCCTTTTTCCTGATGTTATAAGCATACCCGGGAATTCTTAAGAGACCCGCCAGGAAAATCTAAAGATATTCTAAAGATGACACGTAACATTTTTCACTTTTGCACGTAACATTTTTCAAAAGTGTTACGTGCAACCATTACACAACAGGTGCGTAAAATTGACATAACTCCTGTGCAAAATGAAAAAGCCCTGCCCCTAAATGGAACAACGCCTTTTTCTTATATATACGGTCAGCATGTCAAAACGAAAAGTAACATTTTCCCCGGCATGCTGCCTTCTATATTATTTTTCACACCACTATTTGCAATTTTACACAAGAGTTTGTACAAGATTACACACCAGTTAGATAAGTTGGACACGTAACATTTTTCACTTTTACACGTAACACTTTTGATAAGTGTTACGTGTCACACCACCTCACGTATCACACCACCTCATTCAGATATATCTTCGACAGGGGAATTATTTTTTTTAATTCTTCTTTCATCCGCTCCGACATCTGCACGTCTTTTTCCTGGCATGCTTCATCCACTGTCTTTGCTCCGAATATGAGGCTTGCAAGTGCTGCTATGGTAATGGTTCCTTCGCTATTTTCCGGCTTTCCTTCCATCAGCATGACGCCGGAGAACTCTGTGCCGGTCAAGAGCAGGTAACGATTATTTTCTTCTAAAATGGGGTCTGTCACCTGAAAGCAGACGCCCATAAGGGATCTGAGGCTTAATGACATCAAGATCCTGCGGACATCTACAATCCTAATCATAATCTTAGGAGGTCCTTCTAATACTTCTTCCTCTTCTGCTACTTTTTCCCCTCCCGGAATGCATATCTTACAATTCACAATCCCGCCGTCCTTGCGGAAAATTATGATTCCTCCTCCATCGCTTTTATACTCCTTTAAAAGCCTCTGGTAATAGGCTTCATCCCGGATCGCAAAGACCTGGAAATGTTCTGCCAGATACTTATTGGCAAATTCCGCCAGTTCCTTGCAGTCTGCGTCCGTGGCCTCTTTAATGCAAATGTCTTCCGAAGGCTCTTCCTGGCGATAATATCGTTTCTTTTGCTCATATACCGTCCGAAAGTCAAAGGGCAGATAGATGCTTTCTGACGCCGGCATCAAAAATGTGAAGGCTTCTCCCGCCTGATACATATCTTCAAGGGATTTTTTAAGAAGCGATGCCATATACCCTCTCTTCCGGTATTCTTTCTGAGTAGCAACGGCAACAATATAATTAGCATCTTTCCTGCTCCCATTCACCCACAAAGAATAGGGATTCAGATGCAGCATCGAACGAATCTTTCCATCTTCTTCTATCACATATATCTGGTTATCTTTTGTTTTCTCTGTATAATAATATTCTACAAACCTCGCACTATCCTCGCTGAATACTTCTTCATATAACGATTGGCTTGCCTGATGTTCCTGAAGTTCCAACTTGCGTAATCTCATTTTTTCACCTTCAAATATTTTAAATCAATTTATTCAAATGTCCTATCCTCGTTATTTCAAAGTTCGTCTAATCAGCCGGCCTTTTCCGCTTATTTTACACATGAGGGCAGCCAACCTCTACAACTCCTATCTTGCATAAGGGCAGCCGATCCGTGCAACTTCTATCTTGCATGAGGACAGCCGCCGCATCCGGCGCATCTTCCCTCTTCGGGTCCAACAGCATAACTATAGTTGGCAATCGCTTCCAGGCTTGCGATGGCCTGGGCGGATATTCCCTCGCCACTGCCGGTAAAGCCCAGCCCTTCTTCGGTGGTTGCCTTGATATTTACCTGGTCGATATCGATATGCAGCACATTTGCCACATTTGCTCTCATCGCTTCAATATAAGGAGCCATCTTTGGGCGCTGGACAATGATGGTTGCATCAATATTTCCAATTACATAAAGTTTATCTTCTACTAACTTCCCCACGTGCTCCAAAAGTTTCATGCTGGATGCCCCTTTGTATTCAGGGTCTGTATCGGGAAAATGCCGCCCTATATCTCCAAGTGCCGCTGCCCCCAGAAGCGCATCCATAACGGCATGCACAAGGACATCCGCATCCGAGTGCCCTAATAACCCTTTATCATAAGGTATTTCCACTCCTCCAAGAATCAGTTTTCTGCCCTCTGTCAACTTATGAACATCGTATCCCATTCCAACACGCATATCCTAATCCTCTTTTCCCGAATTATCCTGCTCGATAGTCTGCTCTTCCCCGCAAGAATTTATTCCATCTGATTCATCCGATGTCTCGCTTTCCTTTACGGAAATATTTTCCTTTTCCTCCACAGAAACAGTATCATCTGACGGCTCTGCATCTTCTTCAGACGCCCCATCCTCTTCTATTGCGTCCTTAAACGGATCTCTGTATTCATGCTTGATATACTTCTTCAGGTTAAACAGACAGCAGGCTGCGCCAATTATTAAAAACAGCACCCCTACGACTGTATACAGAATATAATTCTCCGGTTTTTCTTTCATGGCATCCGTGACGAGTCCTCCACCAAGATAGGCAAGATAGCCGCCCGCAATTACCATCAGCATAATTCGCCCTTTCGTTTGCATATCTATGTTCCTCCTTTTGCTTCTTTTTCCTATGTGTATTGTTTTACATGCGACTGACGCTTTTCTTCCACATGTTTTGTATTATATATGATTTGACATTTTTTGTATAGTGATGATTGCATAAAAAGGGCTTGTCTTAAAAATTACAAAAAAGAAAAAGCCTATGCTTATAGGCTTTTTCTTTCAGTAGCGGGAACTGGATTTGAACCAGCGACACCACGGGTATGAACCGTGTGCTCTAGCCAACTGAGCTATCCCGCCATATGCAATTTTAGGTATATATGGGACCAATAGGGCTCGAACCTATGACCCTCTGCTTGTAAGGCAGATGCTCTCCCAGCTGAGCTATGATCCCATATTCTTGCGGGTCCTTATCTCGAACCCGCTTTGCTATTATACTATTGAAATCCATTAATTGTCAACACTTTTTTTAATTTTTTTACAAAATCCGAAAATAAATTCTATGTGGTGCAGAGGATACACCTGTATTAAACGATTCCCTGAGCGTTCATAGCCTCTACAACCTTCTCAAATCCTGCAATATTGGCGCCAATGACATAATTTCCTTCTGCATCATAGCGTTTTGCGGCATCTGCCATATTGTGGCAAATATTTACCATGATGCCCTGAAGCTTGGAGTCTACTTCTTCAAAAGACCAGCTTAAACGCTCGCTGTTCTGGGACATTTCAAGAGCGGATGTGGCAACGCCGCCGGCATTCGCCGCCTTTCCTGGAGCGAATAATATGCCATTCTGCTGCAGATATTGCGTTGCTTCCAGCGTTGTAGGCATGTTTGCGCCTTCCGCTACTGCAATGCATCCATTCTCCACCAGCATCTTTGCGTCTTCCAGATGAAGTTCGTTCTGGGTTGCGCAAGGAAGGGCAATGTCAACCTTTACAGACCATACGCCGCGTCCTTCATGATATTCTGAATTCGGACGGTAGTTCTTGTATTCCGTCAATCTTGCACGCTTCACTTCTTTGATTTCTTTCAATGCTTCTACGTCAATTCCATCCGGATCGTATACCCATCCATTGGAATCACTGACCGTCACTACTTTTGCGCCAAGCTGGAAAGCCTTCTGGGTAGCATAGATCGCAACATTTCCGGAACCGGATACGGCAACCGTCTTTCCCGCAATATCATGCCCATTGATCTTCAGCATCTCTTTTGTCAGGTACAAAAGGCCGTATCCTGTTGCTTCTGTCCTCGCAAGAGATCCACCGTAACTTAAGCCTTTTCCGGTAAGCACGCCTTCATATACGCCCCGGATTCTCTTATACTGGCCAAACATATAGCCGATCTCTCTGGCGCCTGTTCCGATATCTCCAGCCGGAACATCCGTGTCAGCGCCAATATATTTACAAAGTTCTGTCATAAAACTCTGGCAGAATGCCATTACTTCTCTGTCTGATTTGCCTTTCGGATCAAAGTCGGAACCGCCTTTTCCGCCTCCAATAGGAAGGCCTGTCAATGAATTCTTGAAAATCTGCTCGAAACCAAGGAACTTAATGATTCCAAGGTTGACAGATGGGTGAAGGCGAAGGCCTCCTTTATAAGGTCCGATCGCGCTGTTAAACTGAACGCGGTAGCCTGTGTTCACCTGGACTTGCCCCTTGTCATCTACCCATGGCACGCGGAATTTAAACTGTCTCTCCGGCTCGACCAGTCTCTCCAGCAGAGCATCCTTTTTGTACTTTTCTTCATTAGCCTCTACCACTACTCTCAATGATTCCAATACTTCTTTTACTGCCTGGTGGAATTCCGGCTCTGCTGGATTCTTTGCCACTACTTTTTCCAGGACTTCATCAACATATGACATACTTTTCTACCTCCTAAAACTTAATAACAAAACGGGCAGACAAAGTCTACCCGCCTGTACGATGCTTTTGTCCTTTAATATTGTAAAGGAATTCTATATAGAACACAAGAATTTTTTTAAAAATTTTTTCCATTTCTGCAATTTTAAATTCGTTTTCCTGCAAACAGATGATTTTTTTGTGCAGTTTTTCCCACGCCTATCGGGAGTATCTGCAACAACACATCGACCATGTTTCATTTTGCATCTCTTAGCATTCTAGACATCGTGGTATTTTAAGCATCCAATTATTTAAAGTACTTGACACCGGATTCAAAGATCTTCAGATCCTGCTCTCCATAAATGTTCATGGCTACGGAGCGGGCACGTCTCTCTGAATGGGCCATCTTGCCAAATACCCGGCCGTCCGGACTCGTGATTCCTTCGATCGCGCAGTAGGAGCCATTTACATTCCATTCCTCATCCATACTGATATTTCCGTTTAGATCACAATACTGAGTTGCAACCTGCCCATTTGCAAAAAGTCTATCGATCCATTCCTTGCTGGCCACGAATCTTCCTTCTCCGTGGGATGCAGGATTGGTATATACGCCGCCTAGTTCTGCCTGTGCAAGCCATGGGGACTTGTTGGTCACTACCTTGGTATAGACCATCTTGGAAATATGGCGGCCTATGGTATTATAAGTCAAGGTCGGAGACTCCTCTGTCTGTCCGGTGATCGCCCCATTTGGAACCAGCCCAAGCTTAACCAGAGCCTGGAAGCCGTTGCAGACGCCCAAAACCAGTCCATCTCTTTCATTGAGAAGCTTCTCTACCGCCTCTTTCATCTTTGCATTCTGGAATGCGGTTGCAAAGAACTTGGCAGAGCCATCCGGCTCGTCGCCTGCGCTGAATCCGCCTGGGAACATGATCATCTGCGCCTGGCCGATCGCTTCCTCGAATACGCTGACAGAATCCAGGATATCCGTTGCGCTCATATTCTTGAATACCTTGGTGATTACGTTCGCTCCTGCCCGTTCAAATGCCCTTGCGCTGTCATACTCGCAGTTGGTTCCCGGGAATACCGGTATGAATACGGTTGGCTGGGCGATCTTATGGCTGCAGATATGGATGTCAGAAGTCTTATATAGTCCCGTCTCAATCTTCTCTTCCTGTCCTTCTGCCCCGGAATTGGTAGGGAATACCGGCTCAAGCGTTTCCTTCCATGCGCGCTCTGCCTCGGCAAGGCTGATCTTTTCATTTCCGTAAGAGAATGTGGCATCTTCCGTTACTTCTCCGATTACCGTATACGTAATGCCAAGTTCCCCTACCTTGTCTGCCGGCACTTCCGCGATGATATCGCCAAAAGCAGGGGCAAAGAGATCTCTTGCATCTATATTGTGCTCGATCTTTACGCCCATCCCATTGCCAAAGGCCATCTTGCTTACAGCCGCGATGACGCCGTGCCTGTCGAGGGCATAGGCTGCCACAATCCTGCCGCTGTGAATATCTTCCGTGAACTTCGCATATTGCTCCATCACTTTTTCATATTTGGGAATATCGTACTCGTCCGTCTCGATGCTGAGCCAAACCAGCTTATTTCCTGCCTGCTTCAGTTCCGGCGTAATGATATCCTTTTCCGCAGCCACATCCACTGCAAATGATACCAGGGTCGGAGGTACGTCGATATCCTCAAACGTTCCAGACATGCTGTCCTTGCCGCCGATAGACGGAAGCCCGAATCCAAGCTGGGCATTGTAGGCGCCGAGAAGTGCTGCAAAAGGCTGGCTCCATCTGTGCGGATCCTCTGTCATCCTGCGGAAGTATTCCTGGAATGTAAAACGAATCTTCTTGTGGTCTCCGCCTGCTGCCACGATCTTAGCCACGGATTCCGTCACTGCATAGATGGCCCCGTGGTATGGGCTCCAGGTAGAAAGGTAAGGATCGAATCCATAACTCATCATCGTCACAGTGTCGCACTCTCCCGTCTGTATCGGCAGTTTGGCAACCATAGCCTGCGTCTCCGTCATCTGGTACTTTCCTCCATGAGGCATAAATACGGAAGACGCCCCGATAGAGCCGTCGAACATCTCCACAAGGCCTTTCTGGGAGCATACGTTCAGGTCTTTCAATGTATCAAGCCATTTTTCCTTCACATTCTTTACTTCTTCTCTTCCAAGAATGCTGTCCGCACGACTTGGAATATCTACGGCAACGCTGGTCTCCTGGTGCGCCCCGTTGGTATCCAGGAAGGCGCGGGAAAGATTGACGATCTCTTTGCCTCTCCATGACAGCACAAGCCTTGGCTCCTCCGTTACTACCGCTACTTTGGTAGCCTCCAGGTTCTCTTCCTTTGCGTACGCCATGAATTCGTCCACATCTTTCGGATCAACCACTACCGCCATACGCTCCTGGGACTCGGAGATGGCAATTTCCGTTCCGTCCAGGCCCGCGTATTTCTTCGGAACCTTGTCAAGGTCTACTCTCAGGCCGTCAGCCAGTTCCCCGATTGCCACGGACACGCCGCCCGCGCCGAAGTCGTTGCACTTCTTGATCAGCCGACTTACTTCTTCCCTTCGGAACAGACGCTGGATCTTACGCTCCGTAGGCGGGTTGCCCTTCTGTACTTCCGCGCCGCAAGTCTCAATGGACTCTTCCGTATGTACCTTGGAAGATCCGGTCGCGCCGCCGCAGCCGTCACGTCCTGTACGGCCGCCCAGAAGGATGATGATATCGTCGGGATCAGACGTCTCCCGGATGACCGCACGTCTCGGCGCTGCTCCCAGGACTGCTCCTATCTCCATTCTCTTAGCCACATAATTCGGATGATAGATCTCCTTTACCGCTCCTGTGGCAAGACCGATCTGATTTCCATAAGAACTGTATCCGTGTGCCGCCTCTCTTACCAGTTTCTTCTGAGGAAGCTTGCCCTTCATCGTGTCATTGACGGACACGGTAGGATCTGCCGCGCCTGTCACGCGCATTGCCTGGTATACATAGGTACGCCCGGACAACGGGTCACGGATCGCTCCGCCCAGGCAGGTTGCCGCTCCGCCGAAAGGCTCGATCTCCGTTGGGTGGTTGTGGGTCTCATTCTTAAAGTTCACCAGCCACTCTTCTTCCACGCCGTCTACCTTGATCGGCACGACGATACTGCAGGCATTGATCTCGTCAGACTCTTCCTGATCTTCCAGCTTGCCTTCCTTCTTCAGTTTGCGCATCGCCATCAGGGCCAGATCCATCAGGCACACGAACTTGTCCTCCCTGCCTTTGAATATCTCGCTGTGGTCGCTTAAATACTGCTTATAGGTATCTTCTATGGGCTCCCTGTAATCGCCCTCGCCAAAAGACACATCCTTAAGCTCTGTTGAAAACGTCGTGTGGCGGCAATGATCAGACCAATAGGTGTCCAGCACGCGGATCTCTGTCATAGAAGGATCACGGTCCTCTTCCTTGCGGAAATAATTCTGAATATGAAGAAAATCCTTAAAGGTCATTGCTAGCCCCAGCGAGCCATACAGTTCCATTAACTGATCTTTTGCCATGTCTTTGAATCCCTCAAAGATAATGACATCTTCCGGCTCGTCAAACTTTGTCAACAGTGTCTCCGGCTTCTCGGTACCGGTTTCCCGGGAGTCCACAGGATTGATGCAGTGCTCCTTGATCGCTTCGAACTGTGCATCCGTAATATTCCCTTCAATCACATAGGTGGTAGCCGTCTTAATGACAGGCTGTTCGTCTTCTTTGATAAACTGCACGCACTGTACCGCGGAATCCGCACGCTGGTCAAACTGCCCCGGAAGGAACTCTACGGAAAATATCCTGCTTCCCGGCGCACTCTGGAACTCCTCTTCATACAGAGTGTCAACCGGCGGTTCTGCAAATATGCCGTTGCATGCTTTCTTAAAAGTCTCTTCGGAGATATTTTCCACATCATAGCGGATCAATACCCGGACATTCTGAATATCCTTAATCCCCAGATAACTCTTCAACTCATGCTTCAGTTCCTCCGCCTGCACCGCAAATCCTGGCTTCTTCTCGACGTACACTCGTTTTACATTGCTCATAAATCTTCCTCCATCCATGAATTTTACGCTTTTTATGGTTCTATTGTATCATATGTTTTGTTATTAATTAAATTAATATAACTTAACCTTCTTATAATCTATGCTTATTATTATCCTTCATTGCCACCCTCCATATACGGAAGATTCCCCACAGAATCATCAGCATGACAATGAAGGCAATTCCTATCCGTAGTACCATATCCGAAAAGAATCCTTCCGGAAGCATCCGTATCATATAGTCTGTAGCTGAATCAAACATCCAAAGGTCATTAGTAAAGAATATTTCATGGAAAATAGTAAAGCACTTTGTAAAATCTATGGCAAACGCAATTCCCAAGAAGGCAACAATGGCTAGAAATATGGCAAGGGCAGCCGAATATGCCCTGGGTATCAGCACTTTCCAGTCCGCATTCGTCAGAATCAGGAGTGCCAGAAGGACCAGCGCCAGCATAAGGCAGGCAGTCCTAACCTTAAGCCCTCCAAGAAACAGATTTCTTACGTCCGCCATATGAAGCCTGTCCTGCTCATTGAAGAAATCCTTCTTCTCGCCTTCCACCGTAGTTATCACGGACAGTTCCTCCTCCTCGCCGATCAGATATGCCATCATATGCTCCGTCACCCGCATGACATCATTCATCTTCATTCCAAGCGCATCGCAAACTGTATACTTTTCATACTCCTTCTGATAAAACTTATACTCCGAGTCCCCATAAATAACCAGCTGGAAACTGGTGATCAATACCGATATAATGATAAGCAGCATGGCCGCCGCTGCCATCAATTGCTGTGTTTTTTTCATGTCTTGACTCCTCCACCCCCATTCTATCATAATAGGAGTTGTAATTCACTCCCTTTTCGCTTATAATACTTAGTAATTTTATAAGGAGGACTTATGATGGATGTTAATTATGAATTATATAAAGTATTCTACTTTGTAGCCACAACCCTCAGTTTTTCAGAAGCTTCCAAGCAACTGTTCATCTCCCAGTCAGCGGTCAGCCAGTCCATCAAGGCTTTGGAGAAGAAACTGGACCAGACTTTGTTCATCCGCAGCACCAAAAGGGTACGCCTGACCCCTGAAGGGGAGATTCTGCTGCGCCATGTGGAGCCGGCGATGAACCTGATCAAGCGGGGAGAGGCGCAGTTGATGGAAACCAATTCCAAAGGCGGACAGATAAGGATCGGGGCGAGCGACACCATCTGCCGGTACTTCCTGGTACCCTATCTGGAAAGATTCCACAAGGAATTTCCCGGCGCCCATATCAAGGTCACCAATGCCACCTCCATCCGCTGCGTGGAACTGCTGGAAAGCGGCCAGGTGGATCTGATCGTAGTCAACTACCCCAATCCTTACCTGGGAAATATTACCGGTGTCAGAAAGATCCGGAAATTCAGGGATGTCTTCCTCGCCAATGAGTCTTTCGCCGAACTCAAAGGCATGAAACTGGATCTGGAACAGCTGCTTAAGTATCCTATCCTCATGCTGGATAAACGGAGCACCACCAGCGAATTCCTTCATTCCCTGTTCCAGCAGCGCCAACTGGATTTGGTGCCGGAGATCGAGTTAAGCAGCAATGACCTGCTAATTGATCTTGCCAGCATCGGCCTGGGGATCGCCTTCATTCCTGATTACTGCCTGCAAAGAAAAAGTGACAGCCTCTTTATCGTTGAGACTAGCGAGGAACTTCCCTCCCGTGAATTGGTCATTGCCTACAATGAACAGATTCCGGCCTCCAAGGCCACCTTGGAATTCTTAAACTTCTTTCCCGGGGCAAAGTTTTCTTAGCAAACTGGCTGTTTTTGGGAGGGCTCAGGCCTTGTCCATCCCATCCCAGAACGTTTCGATCATCCCGGTCACGTTCCTGGCATTGCACCATCCATACTGGCTCCATTCCCGGGGGAAGGTCTCCTGATACCTTCCGTCCCGGAACCGCTCATCCAGAAGCAGGATGATACCGCAGTCCTGATCGGTCCGTATGACCCTTCCAGCAGACTGCAGGACCTTGTTCATGCCTGGATAGAGATAGGCATAGTCGAATCCTCTTAGCCCGTGGGAATCAAAATATGTTTTCAGCAGTTCCCGCTCCCTGCATACCTGGGGCAGTCCTGTCCCTACGATAATGGCTCCGATCAGCTTGTCCATAGCCAGATCGATGCCTTCTGAAAAGATGCCGCCCATCACGCAGAAGCCCATCAGGCTATTGTCTTTGTCTTCCTCAAAATTCTCCAGGAATATCTCCCTTGCCTCCTCCGACATATACCTGGACTGCATCACATACTCGATCTTACGGCCCCCGTAGCAGGGTACGCTCTCCAGCAAAGATACAAAAACTCCATAGACCTCTTCCATAAAATAGTAGGAAGGAAAAAAGGCAATATAGTTTCCTTTCCTGCTTCTTGCTACCTGGATCAGATATTCGGCATACCGCCGGTACATTTCCTCTCCACGGCTTGTATACTTGGTGCTGACATCCGTGCCGATCAGCAGAAGGCGCTTCCTTGCGTCAAAAGGAGACTCTGCATAGATGGCGTAATCCTCCTTCGAATTGCTCAAAAGTTTCTTATAATAGTGGATAGGGAGCAGCGTTGCGGAGAAGAATACGGTGCTGTTTCCCCTATCCAGGAACTGGGCGAGGCAGTTGGCCGGGTTCACGCAGAACAGACGCAGTTTGAACCTTCCATCCTCCTCCAGTTCCGAATAGATCAGATAATTCTCATCCAGTCCCTCATGAATGTTCGCAAACATACGTACGGCAAAATATAATTCCAGCACTTCCTTGCGTATCTCCTCGTTGCGGCACTCTTCCAAGTAACGTTCCATCTCCGTCATCAGCGCAAGCAGTTTCAGGTAGATATGGGCTACGCTGTCCAGTATCTGGTAATCCTCGCACTCCCGCTTCAGCGCCAGAAGCTGCTTGTTGCACTCATCCAGCCGGCTGGCCAGTCTGCTGTCCTCGGCTTTTACCAGACGCTTGATCTTAAGGAAATCCTCTTTATAGATGCTGGCGCTGTACATCTCCCTCCCCCGTTCCACCAGATTATGAGCCTCGTCGATCAGGAACAGATACTCGCCTTTATTTCCCTCGCCGAAAAACCGCTTCAAGTGCGCATTGGGATCAAAAACATAATTATAGTCGCAGATGATTGCATCCACCCACAGCGACACGTCCAGCCCCATCTCGAACGGGCACACGTTCCATTTTCTCGCCTGTTCTTCTATCACCTCCCGGCTCATCTCATCTGTGGAGGCCAGCAGTTCATACACCGCGTCATTCACCCTGTCAAAATGCCCCTTGGCGTAAGGGCAGTCATCCGGATTGCAGTTTGTCTCCTCGCAGAAGCAGATCTTCTCCTTGGCGGTGAGCACGATCACTTTCATGCGCAGATCCTGGGCTTTCAGGGAGTCAAATGCCTGCCACGCCACCGTTCTGGTAATCGTCTTGGCCGTCAGGTAGAATATCTTCTCTCCCAGCCCTTCCCCCATGGCTTTTACAGCCGGGAACACCGTGGAGATCGTCTTTCCCACTCCTGTAGGGGCCTGTACGAACAACTTTTTCTTGCGAAGGATGGTGCGGTAGACGCTGGTGACCAGCTCCTTTTGTCCCTCCCGGTAAGAAAAGGGAAATTCCACCTGCCGTATGGATGCATTCCGCTTCTTCCTCCACTCAATCTGATAACGGGCCCATCTCTCATAAGAAGCTGTCAGTTCCTGAAACCAGGCTTCCAGTTCCTCGAAGGCATATGTGCTTTGAAATCGCTTGATCTCCTCCGTCTCCATATTACAGTAGGTCATCTGCACGCCAATCTCCTCCAGGCCATTCTGCCTGGCATAGATATAGGCGTAGCACTTTGCCTGGGCCAGATGCACCAGGATGGGCTCTTTCAATGTATCCAGTTCCTTGAAGATCCCCTTGATCTCGTCCACCACGGGTCCCTGCGGCGTATCCATGATTCCGTCTGCACGCCCCTCTATCAGCAGCAGGAATCCATTGCAGGCAACCTCCTGCTTCAGGGAGACCTCTGCATGATAGTCAGCACCCATCTGCCGCTGGATCTTCCGGTGGATCTTGCCTCCAAGCAGCATGGCGTCCTTGTCAGTCCCTGCTATTCTATTGTCAATATCGCCGCCGCGCAGTATAAATTCCACCAGGCTGCGCACGGAGATCCGAATCACTGGCTGTTCCAAATCCATAGTCCTTTTCGTCCTTCATCTACATTTCTTCCTATTGTATCATAGATTTTCCTTCTGTCGCAGCCTAATTCGTAAATTCCACCATATTGGGGCGAAACCGCAAGGGCAGGTGCTGCAGCTGGCACCTTCTGTTGGTGCGGGATTCTATGGCTATAGTCTTGCAGAAGTCCTTCCACAATCTGGAATACCGGGCTTCCTTTTCCGACACTTCAAGGCTCCCCTTCCTATCCAGCATATCGTCCCATATCAGAATCCATTTCTTCTTTGCCTCATGCACCACGAACATGTCATGGCTCTTGTCATGAATCATCCAGTTCTCCAGTGGCAGACGGTTCGCAAAATGAGGAGCCAGGCAGGTAAGCACCTGGGACTTGGGCGTAATCTGCGCGTACAGGACGCCGTTTTTTAATTCCTGGAATCTCAGGAAGCCTTTCAGCGCATGAGCCTCCCCTCCCACGGTACGGCTCAGTTCAAATACCTTCTCCACCTTAGGATGGCTTAAGTGCTCCATGATCCTGGTGCTGTCGGGAAGCGTCCTTGCCGCCAGCATGGTGCCAAGGATCGCGTCCCCCTTGTCTTTATCCGCCGCCAGCACGGCATGATAGATGTCCCAGTATGCCTGTCTTCCCAGATGCTTCTTGATCAAATTCTCCACGGCGATCGCTTTATGCTCCGTCTCTTCCACTTCCACATAGTCGCAGAACAGTTGCTGCTCCAGCATCCCACGAAGGGCGATGGCGCAGTCTGCTTCCCCCCGGCCTGTCTTCCAGGCATCATAGATGCCGGAGAATATCCCCGTCACCGTATCGCTACACACATAGACCGTCTTCATAGAACTTCCCTCCGAACCTTACATCGTCGAACAGGGACAGCTGCCGATAACTCATGCCGTCAATCCCTTCCGGCAGCCTCTCCCTCGCATTCAGCAGATTTCTCGTAATATAGTCTTCCTCAATCTTGGTCGGATACATCATCTTTCCGCCGCAAGTGATAAAATACAGCGCCCGCTTAAGCACTACGCCCATCTTCTTTATATCCTGGAAGTTAAGGTTCCCCAATCTCCTGGCCTTGACAATCCGGGTGGCCGACTTATAGCCGATCCCCGGCACCCGCAGAAGCATCTTATAGTCTGCCCGGTTGATCTCCACCGGAAAATACTCCAGATGCTTCAGCGCCCAGTTGCACTTGGGATCAAACAGCACGTTGAAGTTCGGCGATTCCTCCGACAGCAGCTCGTCCGCCTGAAAATGGTAGTACCGCAGCAGCCAGTCCGCCTGATACAGCCGGTGCTCCCTAAGAAGCGGCGGCCCCTTGTCCGTACGCGCGGGTAGCGTGGCATCCTCATTCACATGGACAAAAGCCGAGAAAAACACTCTTTTTAACTCAAACTTCTGATAGAGGGCCTCCGTCACCTGCATGATCTGGTAGTCCGTCTCAGGGGTCGCCCCGATGATCATCTGGGTACTCTGCCCTGCCGGAACGAACCTGGGCGCATTGCGGTATACCTGGATCTCCTGCCGGTTCTGGGCCGCCTTGCTCTGCACCAGGCGCATGGGGGCCAGGATATTCTTCCTGCTCTTATGAGGCGCAAGAAGTCTCAGGCTCTCTGCCGTAGGAAGTTCCAGGTTGACGCTCATCCGATCCGCCAGAAACCCGATCCTGTGCACCAGTTCCTGGTTGGCGCCCGGAATGGCCTTTACATGGATGTAGCCCTGGAAATTGCATTCCCTGCGCAGCTTATACAACGTGGCATAAATCAGTTCCATCGTATAGTCCGGGCTATTCAGAATACCGGAACTTAGGAACAGCCCCTCGATATAATTGCGCCTGTAGAACTCCATGGTAAGCGTGCACACTTCATCCGGCGTAAAAGATGCGCGCCTGACATCATTGGTCCTCCTGTTGATGCAGTATTTGCAGTCATAGATGCATTCATTGGTATAAAGAATCTTAAGAAGAGAGATGCACCTTCCATCCGCCGAGAAACTATGGCAGATTCCGGTCTGCTCGCAGCTGCCCATGCCGGTCCCGTCATTGGCCCTGGCAGTCCCGCTGGAAGTGCAGGCCACGTCATACTTAGCAGCGTCCGTCAGAATATTCAGTTTCTCGTACATCGTCATGGACTCTTGGATCCTCATAATCATCCGCCTTTCATAAAACGCAGTAAGAACATACGTTTGTTTTCTACCATTATACAAACATATGTTCTTTCTGTCAATAGGACTCCTATGCTAATATTCAGCCTCATATAGCGGCTTTACCACTTCTGTCAGGTCGCTGATCACGGAGATCAGCGTCTGCATATCCTTATCCCGGTTCCTTTGGAACGCATGATACCCGCCCTGTATGCAGTAGCTTAGAATAATATTCCTGACCCTGTCCTTACGGTACTCCGGATGCTTTCTGAATATCATTTCCTTGATGCTGGTCTCGATCCTGTCCGCGAGATGATTCCTCTGGCTTCCGGAAAAAAGTATGGTGATCAGCGAATTCTGGGACAGATAGGCCAGAAATAATTCCCTTGTGAATTCTGCCGGATTCTCCATAATATATTCCGGATGCGAGATGCTATTGGTAATGGAGGAGACGACTTCCTCTTCCATCCGCTCCGACAAGTCATAGATATCCTTATAATGAGAATAAAAAGTAGACTTATTGATGTATGCGTGCTCGCACAATTCTTTAATGGTGATCTTCTCCAGGGGCTTCCTGGAGCGAAGTTCGATAAAGGCATTGCGTATCCCTTTTTCCGTTTTCTCAATCCGAAGATCCATGGCATTTCCCCCTTGTAATCCGACGGTTTTATGAATCCGTCGGTTATACGCCTCTTCTCCTATATTGTTGGTGGATGGGCGCTTTTCCATCTTGTATAATCATTATAAATCAGATAATCAACTACTGTCTATTATTTTAGGAAAATAAATTGGAGGGTCATTTATGGACTATTATGGATTTTACACTGGAAAAATATTCGACGCCTACCGCTATCTTGGCGCCCATGTAGAAGAGGAAGGCGTCACCTTTTGCACCTTTGCCCCCAGCGCCCAGCGCATCTCGCTGATCGGAGAATTCAGCGGCTGGGAAGAATGCCCCATGCACAAAGTCTATGACGGCAACTTCTGGGAATGTTACATCCCGGATGCCAGACCCGGCATGATGTACAAGTACCGCATCTACCAGCAGTCCGGATCCTTTATCGATCACTGCGATCCTTACGGATATGGCATGGAACTGCGTCCGAAGAACGCATCCATCATCCGGGATCTCTCTTCCTACCGCTTCAAGGATTCTAAGTGGATGGAGCAGCGTACGGATCACAGGAACCAGCCTTTGAATATCTACGAACTGCATTTCGGCTCCTGGAAGAAGCCTTCAAAGGAAGAAGAGGACTGGTATTCCTATGCCGAACTGGCAGATAAACTGTTGCCTTACCTCAAGGAAAACGGCTATAACTATCTGGAAATCATGCCGTTAAGCGAGCACCCTTGCGATGAATCCTGGGGATACCAGAATACCGGATTCTACAGTCCTACCTCCCGGTACGGAACCGCCCAGGAACTGATGGAGTTCATCGATGCCTGCCATCAGAACGACATCGGCATCATTATGGACTTTGTCCCCGTACATTTTGCCGTAGATGGCTATGCGCTTGCCAACTACGACGGCACTGCGTTATATGAATACCCCAATATGGACGTGGGACGAAGCGAGTGGGGCAGCTGCAACTTCATGCATTCCCGCGGCGAAGTTCGAAGCTTCCTACAGTCTGCCGCCAATTACTGGCTCACCGATTACCATGTGGACGGCATCCGCATGGATGCCATCAGCAACATCATCTACTGGCAGGGAGATCCGGCCAGAGGCGTGAACAAGTCAGCCGTAGACTTTATCCGGGAGATGAACCGGGGCTTGAAGCAGATGCATCCTTCTGCCATCCTCTCGGCGGAAGACTCCACCTCCTACCCCTGCGTGACAAAAAGCACGGCCGAAGGCGGCTTAGGATTCGATTATAAATGGGATATGGGCTGGATGAATGACACCTTGGAATACTTCCGTACCGCCCCCGAGTACCGTACCAGGGATTATCACAAGCTGACCTTCTCCATGCACTATTATTACAGCGACTCCTTCCTGCTGCCCTTATCCCACGATGAGGTCGTCCACGGGAAAGCAACCATCCTCCAGAAAATGTACGGGGAGTATGAAGAGAAGTTTCCACAGGCCCGTGCCCTGTATATGTATATGTACGCCCATCCAGGCAAGAAGCTGAACTTTATGGGAAATGAGTTCGGACAGCTGCGGGAATGGGATGAGAAGCGGGAGCAGGATTGGGATATCCTGAAATACCCCATACATGACGCCTTCCATCGCTTTATGAAGGATTTGAACAAACTCTATCTGAAGCATCCGGCCCTTTTTCGCTGCGACTATGCTCCTGAAGGGTTCTCCTGGCTGGACTGCCATCAGGAAGAACGCTGCATCTACGCTTTTGAGCGAACCGACGGAAAGGAGCGTATCGCCGCCGTCTTTAACTTGTCTGATCAGATTCAGGAAGGCTACCGGCTTCCTGTAAAAGCCGCCGTCCATGCTTCCATCCTCCTGGCCAGCGATATGGAGGAATATGCCGGCGGGCGAAAGTATGAGGATCTGGAATTAGCGGCCGATGCAGGGACCATCCAACTCGATCTTAGCCCCTACAGTGCTCTCTATCTTCTTCTCCAATAGCAGGAAAACGGGCGGTGGATGACAAGGCAATATGCTTGTCGTCCACCGCCCATATTTTTAAATCTAAAACTTATTAACCGCTGCCGCAAGGTACTCATTGCTGACTTCCGAGAACCGCTCATTCTCCACGGCCTCTGCGAGCACCGCATCAATCGGCATCTTTCCCAGTACCGGAATGTCCAGTTCCTCTGCCACCTCATCCACATGGCTCTCTCCAAATACGGAAATCTTCTTTCCGCAGTCCGGGCATACCAGATAACTATAATTCTCCACGATCCCCAGTACCGGAATGTCCATCTTCTTCGCCATATTGTAAGCCTTCTTGACAATCATCTGTACCAGATCCTGGGGAGATGTGACGATCACGACTCCATCTACCGGAAGGGACTGGAATACGGTCAATGGAACATCGCCTGTTCCGGGAGGCATATCCACGAACAGATAGTCCAGGTCTCCCCACATGACATCCGTCCAGAACTGGGTTACGACTCCTGCGATCACAGGCCCTCTCCAGATAACCGGATCCGACTCGTTCTCCAGCAGAAGATTGACGGACATGATCCTTGTCCCGTCCTTAGCCTCGCATGGGAACATCCCTGCTTCGTTTCCCTTGGCCCCCTCATGGATGCCGTACATCTTAGGTATGGATGGCCCGGTAATATCTGCATCCAGGATGCCTACCGAGAATCCCTGCTCTCTCATCAGTCTTGCCAAAGAGGCCGTCACCATAGACTTTCCTACGCCTCCCTTGCCGCTGACAACCGCGATCACCTTCCCTACGTGTGAAAATGGGTTCGCTGGCTCCTTCATATCCTGTGGCTTGCTGCTGCAGGAATCTGCATGCGCGCAGCCGGCGCAGTCAGATGGAGAGCAGCCATTTTGTTGTTCTTCTGACATGATCTATATACCTCTTTCCAAATTAAATTACTCTATTCTTCTACTGCCGCAATAACCTCGATCTCGCACAGCAGGTTCTTTGGCAGCGTCTTTACTGCTACGCAGCTTCTGGCTGGCTTGGATGTAAAGTATTTTGCGTAAACTTCATTAAATGCCGCAAAGTCTCCCATATCCGCAAGGAAGCATGTGGTCTTTAACACCTTGTCAAAGGAAGTTCCTGCCTCTTTGAGGATCTCGCCGATATTCTTGCATGCCTGTTCTGCCTGTCCCTCAATCGTGTCCGCCTCTACCGTATCCGTCGCCGGATTGATTCCAATCTGCCCTGCGGAATAGAGGATTCCTCCATGTACATATCCCTGTGAATATGGTCCTAATGCCTTTGGCGCTTTCTCTGTTGATACTACCTTCATAATTACCTCTCCTTTGCCTGTTCTAATATTTTTTGTGCGATACATACGTCAAAAAGCCCCATTCCCACTGATTTGAAATAGGTGGTCTTTCCGTCGCCTGCTTCTTCATCCGCTCCTGATGCCAGATACTCATGCATCAGCATGACCCGATCCATGGAAAGGCGCCCCTCCGAGATCGGCTGGCTTAAGTCCCCGCATTCTTCGCATGCATAAGGGAGCTCTATATATACCTTATCCACAAGGTCCCAGATCACATCCGGTATTTCCCGCATATCAGGAGTATAGGAACCGATCGCGATAATGCATTTCCCTTCCAATAACGCTCTGTCATTGGGAAGCACCGGTGTCGTAGAAGGCGTTGTCGTGCAGATGATATCGCTTTTTTCCGCTAATTCTTCTACTGTCTTACATTGTACTACCTTTGTACCTTCCTTATCAATAGCTTTTTCCAATCTGTCCAGATAATCTGTCAGGTCCCGGCTGCTGTGATTATAGACGTACACAGTATGGATATCCCTGGCCGCTCATGCATAAAGCGCCTGGTGAAATCCCTGCACTCCCGCGCCTATAATGCCCACCGTATGGCTGTCCTTTGCCGCCAGATGCCGGATTCCCACGCCTCCCACGGCACCGGTCCTCCATGCGGTAACAGTCTGTCCATCCAGTAGGGCCAGCGGCTTGCCGGTCTGATAGTCGTTTAAAAGCATCACGCCGTCAATGGACGGCAGGCCCAGTTTGGCATTGTCGGGGAAGATGCTCAATATCTTGGTCCCGATCATTTCCTTTGTATAGCAGGGCATGTACATCATAGTCTTATTGGCATCCTCCACGGCCTGCCTGGGCGGCATGTAATAGTCCCCCTCTCCGAATATCCGGTAGGCCTCCTCAATCTGGTCCATCATCTGATTCAAGTCTATCAGCGATTCGATTTCCTGCTTCTCTAATACGATCATGCTATGCTCCCTCCAATTCTTCTTTTTCCCTGGTTACATTTTTTAGCCATTTATAACTGAGATACCGCTTTATGGTAATTGGCACCTTTATCAGTTCGTCACTCATCAATATGACATAGACCACAGGCACGCTTGCATGAAACACGAATGCGGCCACTGCGCCCACCAGTATGGAGAATCCCCACATGGTAGACACGTCCATGATAAGCCCGAACCTGGTATCCCCGCCAGAGCGGAAGATTCCTACCACCATCGTGCAATTTAAGGACTGGGCGATCGTGAAATAGGACATGACGAAGAACATAAATGTCAGATATCCCTTTGCATCCGGACTGAGCGCCAGCGTAGCGTTGGCAATAGGCGCGGCTGCCAGGATCACCAACGCGCCTGCTGCTCCCAAAACCAGGCTAAGATAGATGAACCGCTTGGCATACGCCTTGGCATGCTCCAGTTTCTGCTCTCCGATGGTCTTGCCAAGGCAGATGGCTGTAGCATGGGAGATGCCGAACACCACGACAGTCGCCAGCTGCCTGGCTACCTGAGCCACTGAATTGGCTGCTACGGCCGAGCTTCCAAGGTGGCCGATGACCGCCGTGTTGGCGGAGCTTCCCAGTCCCCACATCAGTTCATTGAGGACCACCGGCATCGCGTACACCATATAGTCCTTTAAAAGCACCTTGTCCACATGCACCATGTCTCCGATCCTGATTCGCACCACCCGGTTCTGAAAATATGCATAGCACAGCACGATGACCATCTCCACGATTCTGGCACACAGCGTTCCGATGGCGGCGCCGCGGATTCCCAGAGCCGGGAATCCCAGAAGCCCGAAGATCAGCAGTGCATTCACGGCAATGTTTACGATCAGCGAGACGCTGTAGACAAAGGTGGCAATCAATACCCTCTCTATACTTCTCATGATATTTAAGTATACCTGCGTCACTGCCATGAACAGATAGGAGAAGCCGACAATCCTCAAGTACCGGATGCCCTCTGCAATGACCGCCGGATCTGAACTATAGATGCGCATCAGCGCCTCCGGAATAAAGAGGGCAGCCGCCGCAAACGCCACAGCCGTAAACAGCCCTGCCGCAAGCCCCATCCCCAGCACCTTCTCGATGGTCCTTGTATCCTTCTTTCCCCAGTACTGGGCCGTCAGAACCGTAGCCCCGGAAGTAATGCCCATGAAGATCAGCGTCATGATAAACTGAATCTGTCCGGCCAAAGATGCGCCGGAGAGCACCTTCTCCCCCACTCGTCCCAGCATGATCACGTCTGCTGCCGTCACCCCCACATTAATCAGATTCTGAATGGCCATAGGGATGACCAAGGCAAATACATTCCTGTAAAAACTTCCCCAATTTATATTCAGGCGTTTTGCTGCCTCCTGTCCTGGTCTCTTCATTCGTAAGTCCTCCAAATTTTCCAGTCTGATAATCATTGTACCAAAACAATGGCAGGATGGCTAGAGCATCCCAATCTTTTTCATACCTGACACCAGCCCTTCAAAGCGCCGGATCCGGAACCGCTCAAGGTTCCTTCGCCCCACTTTCTGTAGATAAATAATGACCTCCTACCAGCACCATCACAGACCTCTCCCCGGCAAGGACCTTATCCTGCGCCACAGGCACCGGTTCTTCGTGGTATCCCACGCCTTCCTCGCCGGTATTCGCCGCAATGCTCCACTTCATATCTCCCGGCAGGGTGGGAAGCGTGACCGTCATGGCCTCCCAGTAGGCATTGATCAGAATATAGACGATGTCGTCTTTCTTTCTTTTGCTGTCAAATCCCGCAAACATTGCTGCTATGACCTTGGCATCCCCCCCAAAGTCTCCTTCAAAAGGCCGCACCCCATGAAGACTCACATCCATAAGGCCGCATGTCGCCGGGCTGCACAGTCCATGGATGGCAGGATGCTTCTTGCGGAAATGGATCATATACCGGAAGAACTGGTAGATATCCTGGTTCTTCTTAAGCAGTCCCCAGTCAAGCCACGAGATCTCATTATCCTGGCAATACGGATTGTTGTTGCCGAACTGGGTATTGCAAAATTCGTCTCCCGCAAGGAACATGGGCGTCCCTCTGCTTGCAAGGAGCGTTGCGCAGGCATTCTTGATCATCCGCTTTCTCAGATGGAGGACCTCCGGATCGCTGGTCTCGCCTTCCACCCCGCAGTTCCAGCTGCGGTTATCGTTGCCGCCGTCCGTATTGCCCCAGCCGTTTGCCTCGTTGTGCTTCTCGTTATACGAGTACAGGTCGTACAGCGTGAACCCGTCATGGCAGGTGATAAAATTGATGGAGGCATCCTTTCCCCGGATATCCGGATCGTAGATATCCGGCGATCCGATCAGGCGCTTGGCCGCATACTTGCCGCACCATAAGCCTCCCTTCAGATATTCCCTCATATCATCCCGGTACTTGCCGTTCCACTCGCACCACCGCTTAAATGCAGGGAAGTCTCCCACCTGGTATAATCCCCCGGCGTCCCACGCTTCGGCAATCAACTTCGTATCAGCAAGAATCGCATCCTGGGCCAGCGCCTGAAGAAGCGGAGGCTTCCTCATCGGCGTACCGTCTTCGTTGCGTCCAAGGATGGACGCAAGGTCGAACCGGAATCCGTCAATCCGGTAAGTCGTGACCCAGTACCTGAGACAGTTGATGATCATCCTCTGGACCACCGGATGATTGCAGTTCATGGTATTGCCGCAGCCACTGAAATTATAATAGTATCCATCGGGAGTCAGCAGATAATAAATATTGTTGTCAAAGCCTTTAAAAGATATGAAAGGCCCATTCTCGTTTCCTTCTGCCGTATGATTGAATACAACGTCCAGAATAACCTCGATTCCGTTCTCATGCAGGGATTTTACCAGCTGCTTCAGTTCCGTCCCCTCCCGGTTATACTCTACGGCAGATGTATAACTGGTGTTGGGCGCAAAAAAACTGACGGAATTATAGCCCCAGTAATTCAGAAGTTCTCTTCCATCCACCACCCTCCGGTCGCTCAGCTCATCAAATTCGAAGATGGGCATCAGTTCAATGGCATTGACTCCCAGATCCTTTAGATAAGGGATCTTCTGTCGGATTCCCTCAAAGGTTCCAGGCGCGCTGACTCCAGGATCCATCATGGTGAATCCCCGGACATGCATCTCGTAGATGACCAATTCCTCCATTGGAATCTTGGGCCATACTTCCGTGCCCCAGTAGAAATTGTTCCTCACCACCCGGGCCCGGTATCCGTCATCGCTGACCTTCCGTCCCCAGGTACTCTGCCCGGTCACTGCTTTGGCGTAAGGATCCAGAAGAATATTCCTCTTATCAAAGAGAAGGCCCTCCTTGGGATTATAAGGCCCATCCAGCCTGTACGCATATTCGAATTCCTCCACATTCAGGCCGAATACCACCATGGAATAGACATTTCCAATCTTATAATTGTCCGGAAATGGAATCACCGCATAAGGCTCGGACTCCTTCCTGTGATAGAGGAGCAGTTCGCAGGAAACTGCCCCCTGGGACTGCACCGTAAAGCAGACTCCCCTGGGGATCGGGGTCGCTCCATCGAACATATAGAAGCCCGGCCTTACATCGAATCCGTTGACCCGGTCCAGGGGTTCCATATGCTGTATCTCCATGTCCAGGGGCGTGGTAGCCGTCAATAGTTCCATCGTCTTATCCTGTTCGCTGTTCATAGGCATTCCTTTCTTACTACCTCGTAGTATTCAGATAATAGACCGCCAATTGCGTGCGGTCTCTTAGTTCTAATTTGTCCAGTATGCTGCTGATATAATTGCGCACCGTACCCTCGCTTAAGAACAGGCGCTTCGCAATCTCTTTATTGCTCAGACCCTCCGCCACCAGGGAGATTACTTCCAGTTCCTTCCCGCTGATC